>CAYXRN010000027.1:0-28370 GCA_964467635.1 uncultured Chitinophagaceae bacterium
GTTCCAAAAATCGTTAATTCGGTATGGGAAATATTTCCTAACTTACACAAAAAACGTATAGGCCATGGCTTTAGCGCATATAAATTCTTTTTCCGGGGGGAGTTTTTTGATCAAAGATTCATCTGCAGCAGATGTTTTTTCCCCGGAGGCATTCACGGAAGAACAGCTCATGATACGCGATATGTGTCACGCTTTTATCGCCGCCGAGGTGAAACCCGTATTAGAAGAAATAGATCAGCAGCAACCCGGTTTGATGGAATCGCTCCTGGAGAAAAGCGGCGAGCAGGGATTGTTGGGAGCTGCTTTTCCCGAGCAATACGGCGGTCTGGATAAAGACTTTATAACCGCTACGCTGATCAACGAGGCACTGGGGGCGGGCCATTCCTATTCGGTGGCAATGGCCGCCCATACGGGCATCGGCTCGCTGCCGGTATTGTATTTCGGTACCGAAGCGCAGAAAGAGAAATACCTGCCACGGCTTGCGACCGGTGAAATAAAGGCTTCTTACGCCTTGTCGGAACCAGACGCGGGTTCCGATGCACTGAGCGTACATACGACGGCTGCCTTGAGTGAAGATGGGAAATATTATCTACTCAATGGGCAAAAGTGCTGGATTACCAATTCGGGTTTTGCAGACCTGTTCACCGTTTTTGCTAAAATAGATGGCAAGGAATTCACCGCCTTCCTCGTCGAAAAGGGACTGGAAGGATTGTCCTTAGGAGCGGAAGAACATAAAATGGGCATCAAGGGGTCCTCCACCAGGCAGGTGTTTTTTGAAAAGGTGAAGGTTCCTGTAGAGAACCTCCTGGGAGAAGCGGGTAAAGGACATAAAATAGCCTTCAATATTTTAAATATCGGCCGTTTGAAGCTCTGTGCTGCGGCATTGGGCGGCGCTAAAAGCATCGCAGCTACCAGCGTCAAATATGCGAAGGACAGAAAACAGTTTGACCGGCCTATAGCTTCCTTTGGAGCGATACAATATAAGCTTGCAGAGCAGGTGGTGCGTATTTACACAACGGAATCCGCCCTTTATCGCACGGCCGCCTATATAGACGCCATGGAGAAACGGCTGTTGGAGGAGAAGACCCCGTACCAGGATGCGGCCATGCGGTCGGCTGAGGAGTATGCCGTGGAGTGTGCCATACTGAAGGTAGCCGGAAGCGAAGCGCTTGATTATGTGGTGGATGAGGGGGTACAGATTCATGGCGGCAATGGTTTTATAGACGAATACGAGGTCTCCAGGGCGTACCGGGACTCCCGGATCAACCGTATTTTTGAAGGTACCAACGAAATTAACCGGCTGCTGATCCCGGGCATGCTGGTGAAGCGCGCTTTGAAAGGACGGCTTGACCTGATGCAACCCGCCCTGGAAGTGCAAAAAGAGCTGCTGGCTATTCCCGACCTGTCACCGGAGACGGATACTGCGGATTTTACAGCTGAAAAAAAGCAGATCGGCCAATTGAAAAAGAGCATCTTAATGGTGGCCGGCGCCGCTGTACAACGGCTGGGCGAAAAGCTGGAGCAGGAACAGGAGTTGCTGATGAACCTGGCCGATATGCTGATTGAGCTCTACCTGGCAGAAAGCACCTTGCTCCGGGTGATGAAACAAAGCGATCAGGGGTCATCCGATATCCTGCGTGTTTATCTGTGTGATGTGGTGGACCGCTTCACGCATTACGGTAGAAACGCCATCAATGCTTTCGCCGAAGGGGATGAACAGCGAATGTTGCTGATGGGCCTTAAACGCTTTTGTAAATTTCATCCATTTTTGCAGGTCTTTAATACTGCGGCTGCCAGAAGAAAGATAGCCGAAAATGCCTTAAGCAAGTCTTAAATCTTCGTCCGGCAGGCG
This sequence comes from uncultured Chitinophagaceae bacterium, assembly GCA_964467635.1. GTDB lineage: Bacteria > Bacteroidota > Bacteroidia > Chitinophagales > Chitinophagaceae > FW021-bin31. The sequence goes on from CAYXRN010000027.1 coordinate 1,853, forward strand.
GCTGTGGGCGAGCTGAGCCGGCCAGAATGAAAAACGGAAAATAAATTCTGAAATACTAATATTATTAGCAAAATAATGCTAACTTTGTTAGCATGATGAACAGTGAGCTGCAAAAGGGGCGGGGTGCTCAGTTCAACCCCGCCAACCGCTTTTTGCCGACCAGCTATGAACGCCTTCACCCGGAAGCCATAGATGAATGGGAGGAAGAGCCGCAGAAAACAACGTTTTACGAAGAAACCTCCAAAACCATTGTCAACAGGGTCAACAGCCCGGATTTGGGAATGGAATACTCCCTTAATCCCTACCAGGGCTGTGAACATGGTTGCATTTATTGCTATGCCCGAAATTCTCACCAGTATTGGGGTTTTAGTGCCGGCAAAGATTTTGAACAAAAGATTATAGTCAAGAAAAATGCCCCGGCCTTGTTTAAAAAATTCATGGAAAAGAAAAACCGGGAAGTCCATCCGGTATGCATCTCGGGAAATACCGATTGTTACCAGCCCATAGAAAGAAAGTTGAGGCTGACACGACAAATCCTGGCACTGGCGCTGGACTATAACCAGCCCGTAAGCATGATCACTAAAAACGCGTTGATTCTGAGAGATAAGGACCTGTTGAAAGCTTTAGCGGAAAAAAACCTGGTCATGGTATATATGTCCATAACGGCCCTGGATGAAACGCTGCGCAGGTTGATGGAACCCCGTACAGCCGCTTATGCCAAGCGGCTGCAGGTTATCGGCCAGTTGAGCAGGGAAGGAGTTCCTACCGGTGTTATGAACGCGCCCATCATTCCGGGGATCAACGACCAGGAGATGCCGGGTGTATTGCGGGCCGCCCGGGAAGCGGGGGCCTGCCGGGCGGGATATACGATCGTTCGGTTGAATGGGGAAATCGGCGCCATCTTCAAGGACTGGCTACAAAAAGCTTTCCCTGACCGGGCTGCTAAAGTATGGCGGCATATCCAAAACTGCCATGCGGGCAATGTAAACGACAGCAGGTGGGGAAAGCGCATGCGCGGAACGGGCGGAATGGCAGAAAGCGTGGCCCAGCAATTTAAGATTCATTGCACAAAAAACGGGTTGAACCTAAAGCGGGTTAAGCTGGATTGTTCCCGATTTTGCATACCGGGCGGCCAATTGAAATTGTTCTAGGAACCTGCGCTTTACGGATCCCCAAAAATAATCACTCATGAGGTAGCCTGCCAACAAGATGCTATTTCTTTAGCAGCAGGTTTGTGCAAAAATGGAGGGGTGCGCGTAAAATGATATTTGCGGTTTGTAAAGGTCTCGTTGTGTCAAAATTTATCGCCTACCATTTTTCTCAGCCTGGACAACACCTTTCTCAATTCCTCATTTTGGTGGCGGAGCAACTCCAGCTCTGTTTGACTGTTTTTAACCGTATCGCGGTATTCGATCAGGTCGGCTTGTGCCTGCCTGACCAGGGAGAGCGCCTTGATGAGGATGTTGGTTGACTCATCGTTTACAAATGGCAAAGGCGGTAGGTTCTTTTCTTTTTCGGATTCTTTCATGAGACCGTATTTTCTCCTATACTTTTTATGCTATGGTATTTTTCCCTTCCGATGGAAAAAGTGCACATAGCTATTTCACAAAATGTGATAAACCAGCAGCTATTTGCCCAAACGCAGGGGATCACAGTGAATTAGTGTATTCATCTTTCTCGATTTTAATGGAATAATGCTACAAAAATATTTAACCGGATAAAATTGGAATTGTAAAAAAGGGACAAAAGGAAATTAGTCCACCGGAATAGCCCTTCGCCTGCGCTCGTCTTCAATGAATTGGAGGTATTCGGAGGGGGACTGTGGGGAAAAACGTTTAAAATCGCGGATAAAATGAGCCTGGTCGAAATAGCCCAGTTGGTAGGCCAGGTCCGTTAAGCTTGTTTGGAGGCCGTGTTCCAAGCTGTTCCTTGCCGCATTATAGCGAACAATCCGAAGGTACGTTTTGGGGTTCATCCCATGGAAATTCCTAAAAGCGCGTTGCAAGGTCTTCTTCCCGGTATTGGTCAGTTCCTGCAGTCTTTCACAGGAAATATTTCCCTGGTATCCTTCTATCAGGGCAATAGCCTGCGCCACGGTTTTCAGCCGGTCGGGCAGCTGTACCTTCCGCCGTTGACGCTTTAGAAAATCTTCCAGGACGCCTATGGCCGCCTTTATATTTTTTGTGTGCTGCATGGCTTCACACAGGCGTGTCAGCTGATTGCCCCATACCGCTTCCGCATCAACGGCCCTGTTGGTAAAATGGGCGATATTGATGCCCGTAAGCCTTGCAAGCCCCAGGGGTCTGAATCGTACGCCGATAATATAACCATCGTTTTCCGGGCATCCGTACATGACCGTATAGCTGGTGGTTTGTCCGAAAAAATAGGCGGTTTTCGTCAGCAGCACGGCTTTGCCCTCCCGTTCGACATATTTCTTGAGGTGGGTAAAGTTGAACATCAATCCTTCGAATAACGGGGTGGCATACCGCTGCTCCGCATAACAATTTTGGTTTATGCGGGCGTACCAATAGGAGATTACCACATCGGCAAGCTCCGGGGTGGGGGGGAACAGATGGTACAACATAGGGCATAAAGATACAATACGTATCTTTAAGATCATAATGATCTTGTAAAATAATAACCCGCGGTAGTTCCGCCTTCGGCGGCTGCTATCCCCCCAGATAAATGGCCTTGGGCACCCGGGCGTTTTTAGAAGGCACCTTTAAAAGGTCCCGGGCTTCACTTTCATTATGCAACCGATCCAGGGCTGTAATTTCGTAGCGGTAGTGCTTTCCGACCACGGCCGAAGTGTCCAGGTAGGACTGTACATAGCGTGGGTTTTTTGAAAATTTTTTATTGACGATGGCCAGGATGTACTTGGGGTTGCTCCGGTCTGCGACGGCACCTTCAGGAAACCGGTAGACGACAAATTGGGTGGTTTGAAAAGTGGTGTCTTCATCGCGCCATTGCACCAGGTAGCCTTGCTTTGTTTTGAGAATGCCTTCGGGCCGGGGGGCGGCCGGGGCGATGCTGTCAATCCAGGGCATGCGCGGAAGAAGAGCAGGATAACGATAATAGTGAAAGGCCAGGCTGTCACTGAACCCGAGCGGGTTGTCGTAAAAAACCGAAGCGCTGAAATACATGCTGCCTTTTACCGTTTTATACGTTCTGTTGGCCTGGATCTGGCGTGGCATTTCGTCTGGATTCTTCCAGGCGCCGCTGCTGCCGATGCGATAGAGGCCCTGGCCGATGTACAATTGCTTTCCATACGTGTGATTCGCCCACCATTTTAACAAGACGCCATAGGGGGCAGCCGGCTGGTTGAAGTCCCAGTAAATTTGCGGACACACATAGTCGATCCAGCCTTTTTTCAGCCACAATAAGACATCTGCATAAAGGTCATCATAGTTGGTTTGTCCGGCACGGGTCATGGAGCCTTGCGGGTCATCGGAATGGTTTCGCCACACCCCGAAGGGGCTGATGCCAAATTTTACCCAGGGCTTGGTGGATTTAATCGCTGTAGACAGCATTTGTATAATCGTGTCTACATTATGGCGTCGCCAGTCCGGCCGGCTCATGCCGTTGCCATATTTTTTATACGCTTTCAAATCCGGAAACTCCTTGCCGGCTATGCGGTAAGGATAAAAATAGTCGTCGAAATGAATGGCGTCTACATCGTATCTATTGACGATGTCTTTGATCACTTTCACTAAAAAGTCTCTCACTTCCGGCAGACCGGGGTTGAAGTATTTTTTGCTTCCATATCTTACAAACCATTCGGGATGAATACGTACGGGGCTGCCTTTGGCCAGTTCATCCGCTTTGCTCAGGTTGAAAACCGCGCGATAAGGATTGCACCACGCGTGGAATTCCATACCTCTTTCGTGTGCTTCTTTGATCATGAATTTTAATGGATCATAATAAGGCGCCGGTTGCTTCCCCTGTTCACCCGTCAGCCAGTAACTCCAGGGCTCAAGTGCTGAGGGATAAAACGCATCCGCTGCAGGTCTTATCTGTACCACTACCGCGTTCATGCCTACTTTTTTCAGCTCATCCAGCAGACGAATGTATTCCGCTTTCTGGGTGGCTGACGGCAGTCCCGGCCTGGAAGGCCAATCTATATTGGCCACCGTCGCTATCCAGGCGGCCCGCAGCTCCCGTTTGGGGGCCTGCTGCGCATAACTGTCGGTGGTGGTTACTGATAAACATGCCAGTAAAATAAAGAGGCCCAGGTTCTTCTTTGATCTTTGCTGCACAATGAAGGGTTTCAGGTCAATAATGGGTTGCAATTTAGCTGAAAACACGCTTATGAGCAAACCACTTGTGTCGGAAAATCAATATGCACCGTAGTGCCACCGCCGGGCTTGCTGTCAATGTGCATTTCCCCGCCCTGCTTTTCAAGCAATTGCCGGCTTACCAAAATGCCGAGGCCGGTGCCTTTTTCATCGGCGGTACCCCGCCGGCTGATCAGGGCGTCGCCCTGTCGGAACCGATCAAGCATTTTTTCGTCCATGCCTACCCCATTATCTGAAACCGACAGGCGGACCTTATCGCCCTGGTCTTTAATGACGATAGTAATATGTCCCCCTTCGGGCGTAAACTTAACCGCATTGGTGAGTACATTTCGCAATACTAATTTGAGCATCTCAGGGTCGGAAAATAGCGTAAGATCGCCATTGACCTCCTTGGCGATAGCAATGTTTTTTCGCTCTGCGTTTTGAGCGATGGTGGGCAATACTTCCTTTAATATATCGGCGAGAACTAAGTGCTTCGGATTTAACTGCCAGCCTTTCATTTGATGGGAAGCCCAATAAAGTAAATTATCGGTCATATTACGCGTATGGTTAAAATGATGCTCCAGCTCCCCTGCCAACGAACGGACTTCATCCTGACTGAGTTTTTTCTTATGCAGGAGTTTTAAGTAAAAAATAAGCGATTGCATCGGACTCTTCAGGTCGTGGGAAATAATGGAGAAAAGCCGGTCTTTTATGTGATTGACTTCCTGGAGTTTTTCCTGTTGCAGGGAGATTTTTTTATTCTTTTCCATCAACAAGCGGTTGTTGTTTTTACGTTTGCGATTGCTGATGAATAAAGTGATGGCCAACAACAGCAAAAGGACCAGGCCGGCGAGTACGGCTATGATCAGATTTCGCCTTTGCTTCAGTTCCAGGTTCTGCGTCGCCAGCATGGCTTCTTTTTTGCCCAGGTCATATTGTATGCGAAGCGCGGCAAATTGGCGGTCTTTGCTTTCCTGTTGAATGGAATCTTTGAGCGCCCAGCTTTTTTTATACCAGTCGATGGCCGTTTGATAATCATTCTTGGCTGAATAATAGTTTCCCAGATTGTTAAAGAGATCCTCGCTGATATAATGACTGTTGGCTATTTTTACCAAAGCCAGGGCGGTGTCAAATTTGGCCATGGCCTGTGGGAATCTTTTCATGGCGGTGAGCAGGGAACCCATATTGTTGTACCATATGGCGAGCATGAAAGTATCGGCATTGTTCCCGGCCAACTGCCTGGCCTTAAGCAGGTAGGTTCGTGCGCTTTCGTATGCGTGTTGTCTTTTCTGGTTGAGGGCGATATTATTATAATTATTAATGGAATCTGACTTGCTGCCTACCCCATTGGCAAGGTACTTTAAGCCCTCCAGGTTAAGCCGGTAAGCTTTATCGAGTTTTCCGGTTTTGTCCATGACAATCGCGATGTTGCCTAAGGTGTACGCCAGGTAGAGCGAGTCGTCGGCCGTGATCGCTTTCTTTTTTGCTTTTTTATACCAGTCCAGGGCTTCTGGATATTGCTTTTTCCGGTCGTACAGCTGACCAATCAAAAGATGGAAACGGATCACCTCCCTGCCGTCATCAAGCTGTTCAGCGGCATGCAGTCCCGTAAAATAATAAGACAATGCCTTAGGGTAGTTGGTCCAGTCTCTCATTTGTTGTCCCAGGTAATCGGCGGCTTCAATTACGCCTTTTAAATAGTGGATCTGATCGGCGGTTTGATACGCGGTTTGGGCATAGACGTACGCTTGCTTCATTTTCCGGTACCTGTTTTGCCAGGCAAGTTGGACCAGGGAGTCCACATACAACGAGTCCCTGGAAGCCGTTAGACTTCCCGCTTCGATCGGTTTTGTAACGGATTGTGCAGATGCGGACGATGCCGGGAAAAAGAAAATAAACAAAAACAGCAGTCCTTTGCCTTTAAAGCGTTTGCTTTTGTTTCTTAGGGGCCCCATGGTAGAAATCATTTCAATACTTACTAATTAGCTCAGCGCAGTTAACAACTATCAGAAAGGCCATAAACCTACAAAATAGTCTTTTACTGTGCAACAGGAAATGGGGACGTAAGACGAAAAAACAATACCGGCCGGCTTGTGCTATTGAGCAGCGGGTTGAGCACTGCGTTTGTTGATTCGCTGTGCTATTTGTGGCAAAAACAACGACATTTGCGCTGAACGGCTGTAGGCCTGCCTTATTTTATGGATTGGATTCATTTTTGTACCTTCCCCTCTTTGCTAAGAAGGGAAATCATGAAAAAGAAAAGAATTATCGTTTATCTCATTATTTTCATTTCAATGATCAGTTTACAAGCTCCGGCGCAAATAAATAAAGATGTAACAAAAGAATTAATTCACCGCATTGTCCCCGGAGTGGCCGACCATTTCGGCATTGAGCGCATCCCCCAGGAAAACGGCAAAGACGTGTTTGAAATAGAAAGTAAAGGGGACAAGATTATGCTTAGAGGCAACAATGGTGTCTCGGTTGCTTCCGCCCTCAATTATTACCTGGAACATTTTTGCGGCTGCAACATCACCTGGAACGGCACCAACCTTAACCTGCCCGACCCTTTGCCGGAAGTGCCGGAAAAAGTACATAAAGTAACACCTTACAAATACCGCTATTATATTAATTATTGCACCTTTAATTATACAATGGCCTGGTGGGACTGGGACCGTTGGCAAAAAGAGATTGACTGGATGGCGCTCAACGGGATCAACATGCCACTCGCCCTTACCGGAGAAGCCGCTATCTGGCAGGAGGTGTATCAAAAATTAGGCTTTAAGAAAGACCAGCTTAAAAATTTTTTCAGCGGCCCGGCCTATTTTGCCTGGCTGTGGATGGGGAACCTGGACGGTTGGGGCGGTCCGCTTCCCCAGCACTGGATCGACAGCCACAAAGCTCTACAGAAAAAGATACTGGCCTATGAACGTGCCTTAGGAATGACTCCCATATTGCCCGCTTTCACCGGCCATGTGCCCCCGGCTTTTAAAAAGAAATTCCCCGATGCCGAGCTGAAGAAGACCAACTGGGGATGGGGATTTAAGGATGTGTACATCCTGGATGCCAGCGATCCTTTGTTTGAGAAAATCGGGAAGCTGTTTATCGAGACGCAGACCGAAGAATACGGAACCGATCACCTCTATTCCGCCGATACCTTTAACGAAAATATTCCGCCCTCCAACGATTCTACCTACCTGGATGCCATGAGCAAAAAGGTCTATAACTCTATGGCTATAGCAGATCCGAAAGCCGTGTGGGTGATGCAGGGTTGGATGTTTTCCTATAACGTCCGGTTTTGGCAGCCTACGCAGATACAAGCGTTGCTGAATGCCGTTCCCGATGATAAAATGATCATTCTGGACCTCTGGAGTGAAGCCCATCCGGTATGGAACAGGACGGAAGCTTACTATGGCAAGCCCTGGGTATGGAACATGCTGCAAAATTTTGGCGGCAACATAAGCTTGTTTGGGCGCATGCGCCACGTGGCCTACGATCCCGCCATCGCTCTTCATGATCCGGACGCCGGGAATATGGCCGGCATAGGGCTTACGCCCGAAGGGATTGAACAAAATCCCGCCTTATTTCAATTGATGACCGAAAACGTGTGGCGCTCAGAGCCGATCAAGCTCGATAGGTGGTTGCACAATTATGCCAGACGCCGATATGGCGGAACCGGAGCAGCTATTGACGCGGCCTGGCAGCTGTTAAAAAATACCGTCTACAGCGGAGGAAAAACAGAAGGGGGGCCTGAATCCATCATCACCGGCCGGCCTACCTTCCAGAAAAATACCGCCTGGACCAATACGACCCTTACCTATGATCCGATGGATCTTGTAAAGGCCTGGGATCTGTTTATCCAGTCCGCGGATAAGTACAAAAACAGCGATGGGTTTCAATACGATTTGGTGGATATCACCCGGCAGGTCCTGGCCAATTATGCGACGCCTTTGCAACAGCAGTTTGTCCTGGCCTGGGAGGAGCGGGACAAGGAGGCCTTTGATCAATACAGCAATGCTTTCTTGACGCTCATTAGCGACATGGACGCGCTGCTGGCCACCCGGAAGGATTTTTTGCTGGGCCCCTGGCTGGCCGACGCCCGCGCCTGGGGAGAAACGGACAAAGAAAGCGACTTGTACGAATTCAATGCCCGAGATCTTATTACCCTCTGGGGAGGGAAAAACTGTCCCTTGCATGAATATTCCTGCAGACAGTGGTCCGGCTTGCTGAATGGATTTTATAAGCCGCGGTGGGAAATGTTTTTTGCGGCTATAGACAGTTCGCTTCAACACCACAGCCGCTTTGATATTCAACAGTTTTATGAAAAAGTAAAAGCGTGGGAGTGGGATTGGGTCCACAGACAGGAAGCCTATCCTACAGCACCCACCGGAGATCCGGTGAAAAAAGCAAAAGCCATTTATGAAAAATACCGCGATCGGATCTCGGCAGCCTACAACTAAACCTGCTTTTTTGGCGACCAACCGGTTAATCAACAGCGTTTTTAATTTTGTAAATTTTAAATACTTTTAAATGGAAGAATGGAAAAAATACCAGGAAGAAAACAAAGACCGTTTTTTGAAAGAACTGTTGGACTTGTTGCGCATCCCTTCGGTAAGCGCTGACAGCAGTCACGATAAAGATGTAAAAGCATGTGCCGACATGGTGAGTCAGCGGCTTAAAGAGGCCGGAGCAGCGCATGTGGAAGTGTGTGAGACAGCCGGGCATCCCATTGTTTTTGGTGAAAAGATAAAAGATAAAAACCTGCCTACGGTCTTGGTGTATGGGCACTATGATGTGCAGCCGCCGGACCCCCTGGAGTTGTGGAATAGCGGTCCGTTTGAGCCGGTGATCAAAAATGAAAAGATTTACGCCCGCGGCGCTGCTGATGATAAAGGGCAATTTTACATGCACGTTAAAGCGCTGGAAACGATGGTCAAGACAGGGACACTTCCCTGCAATATCAAGTTTATGATCGAAGGAGAGGAAGAAGTGGGTTCTTCCCACCTGGAATCTTTTGTGAAGGCGAATAGCGAACGGCTTGCAGCTGATGTGGTCCTTATTTCTGATACCGCCATGCTGAGCATGGAACATCCTTCTATTGAAACGGGCTTGCGCGGCCTGGCCTATATGGAGGTAGAGGTGACGGGGCCAAACCGGGACCTGCATAGCGGCGTGTATGGCGGAGCGGTGGCCAATCCGGCTACTATGCTCTGTAAGATGATCGCCTCCCTGCATGATGAAAATAACCATATTACCATTCCCGGGTTTTATGATGAAGTCATTAACTTGCGTGAAGAAGAACGGGCTGCCATTAATAAAGCGCCCTTTGATGAAAAGGCGTATAAGGAAGATCTGGGCATAAAGGCGCTTTGGGGGGAGAAAGGCTATACCACTTTTGAACGTACCGGAACACGTCCGACCCTCGAGGTCAACGGCATCTGGAGCGGATATACCGGGGAGGGGGCTAAAACGGTATTGCCCGCAAAGGCTACCGCCAAGATCTCTATGCGGCTGGTTCCTGATCAAAAGTCGAAAACCATTGAAAAACTGTTTACGGCGTACCTCCAACAATTAGCCCCTGAAGAAGTGACCGTAAAGGTTACTGCATTACATGGAGGCGAAGCGGCGGTAACTCCTACGGACTCCGTGGCCTATCAGGCGGCCGAAAAGGCGATTGAAACGACCTTTAATAAAAAACCCATCCCCACCAGAGGGGGAGGAAGTATTCCCATCGTGGCCCTGTTTGAGGAAGCGTTGGGATTGAAGACCGTCTTACTTGGATTTGGCCTGGACAATGACAACCTGCACTCTCCCAATGAGAAGTACGACGTCTTCAATTACTACAAAGGCATAGAAACAATTCCATATTTCCATAAATATTTTGCGGAAATGAAAGGATAAACGGTCCTGGGAGATAGTAAATACCCCGGAAAACCGTACCTTTACTCCTCGCGAAGTCGATATGCGCGGCTTTTGTCCTGTATGATCAAAAGAAACGTTTTCCAATGAGGCGATTACTATTTTTTCTCCTTCTGGCTGCCGTTCCGCTGCTGTCAAGAGCGGATGGGGAACATGGGGCCGGTAACAAAGATAGAGCTGAATGCCAAAAGCAGTCTTGCCGTCCCCATATCCAAAGTGTGGAAGAGTTTGGCTTTATGGTTCCTCCCCCCACTTCGGGTAACAAGTGTTTGGACCATGAACTGTACCATCAGGCGATCATCAATTTTTACCAATGGTATCTAAACAACCGCTATGCGATTGCTGCCGGACTTTCTAATCCGGACAAACAAAAAGATTTGATTCCCCCTTTCCAGGTGTCCTATGAAACCCTGTACCGGTTTTATCAGCTCATACGGGAGAAGTACCCCGAGTGGATCAGTGACCTGGTGCCGGATACCAATGTGTCACCGCCTGTCCAGACGGTGCCGCTCAATGCCGTAACGGTTAAGGATTCCATGCCATCAGACCATGCCGTACAAATAATTGCTGATTCACTTTCCGCTACTTAATTTTTTGCCGTATGGATCTTCACTTTCAGTATAAAAGGCAGGAAGTCATCGATGCCCTGCGCTTTCATTTTTTGAACCGGCCTGAAATGAAACTTTTTAAGACCATATTGATCATCATGGTGTTGTTTGCCTTCGTGGGTTACTTCGCCCACTTTGTGACCCTGCAGATGCTGATCTGGATATTTTTGTTGTTTGTAGTGGTATCGCTTTTTTTCTGGTACATTTTGCCTTATTCGGTCTATCGCAAAGCAAAGACTTTTCAGGAACCGGAAATTACCTTGCGGTGGAATAAAGAGCATCTGCTCATTGGCACCAGGCGGGGAGAGAGCACCTTGCCGTGGAGCAGATTAAGCAATATCATAGAAACCAAACATTTTTTTTACCTCTACAGTTCGGGTAAATCTTTTTTTCTTATTCCCGGGCATGCCTTTTCCGACCGGGAAGAGCGGGTGGCCTTCAGCGAGATGCTGCAAAACCAATGTGCTGATTATACGTTTAAGTAGAAAACCAAAGTTGTCGGTATGTCCTGGCTAAAGCATTTCTCCTACACCAATACCCAATCGGCAGTGCTCAAAATCATGGGCTTACTGGCATTGATTCCGCTAGGTCCTTTTATCAACAGGTTTATCCCCCCTATACAGGTGGGAGAATGGAATCTGGATCTGGCGCTTTCCCTGTTGTTTGCCTTTCTGGTTATCTGGTTGATCCTGCGCATATTTAAACCGCTTGTCATCCCGATCCTGCTGGTTGTAATAGGCGTGCTCACCTGGAATGCTTTTACCGGTAATTTTTCTTATGGGGAAATGGTAGATGCCTACAAAACCCTGGTAAAACGCAATTGGATCATGCGGGAGAAAAAACAACTGGATATACTAAGCCTCGCGCCCGGTGAAGTAGATAATCAATTGACCAAAGTGGCCAAGAGGCTGCGAAGCCGGATGGCGTATAAAGATTCAGTGGTGCGCAACTTCGCCGTGAAAGCGTCTCTTACCTATTTTAAAGACTATTATGAAAAGTATGGCAGCAACGCCCGTTTCCTTTCGTTATTTAAATACATCCGTTATCATTTTCAATATGTACCCGACGCGAAAAGAGATGAATATTTTGCCACGCCACGGGAGACGATCTTAAATGGCCTGGGCGGTGATTGCGACGACCATGCCATACTGATGGCTTCCTGCCTCAGGGCTATCGGCGGAATTACCCGCGTGGTGATCATCCGCGGCCATGCTTATCCTGAACTCTATTGCGGGGATAAAAAAGGCTTTGAAGAGATGCAGTCCGCCATTGTTCAACTGTTTTCAGACCAGTCTATTAAAAGGATCTATTTTCACGAACATGACGGAGCATACTGGATCAATATGGATTATACCGCCTTGCACCCGGGCGGTCCTTATTTGAATAATGATGTCCTCGCGGTAGTGGATTGGTAAACCAGCGCTGCTGCACTTACTTTTTCAGGTACATGACTTCTTTCACCAGCTTCACGGTCCGCTCCACATCCGGTAAATATTGCTTTACCAGGTTGGGGGCATAGTGCATGGGGGCGTCAGCGGAAGTGATGCGGCGAACGGGAGCGTCCAGGTAATCAAATCCTTCTTTTTGGATGCGGTAGGCGATTTCTGAAGCAATGCCGCACATAGGCCATTGCTCTTCGACGATCACCAGCCGGTTGGTTTTCTTCACGGATTCCAAAATGGTATGCCAGTCCAGCGGCCGGATGGTGCGCAGGTCAATCACTTCGGCTTCAATATCCTCTTTGGCTAATTCTTCGGCAGCACCCATGGCCACCTTCATCATTTTATTGAAAGATACGATCGTTACATCTTTCCCCTCGCGTTTAACGTCCGCTTCCCCTATAGGAATCAGGTATTCTTCCTCCGGAACTTCCCCCTTGTCGATATACATGACTTCACTTTCCATGAAGATAACCGGGTTTTCATCCCGGATGGCTGATTTGAGCAGGCCTTTCGCATCGTACGGATTGGAAACGGAAATCACCTTCAAACCGGGGATATTGGCATAGATATTTTCAAATGCGGTGGAATGTTGCGCGCCGAGTTGCCCGGCCGACCCGTTGGGACCCCGGAAAACGATAGGGCAGCCTACCTGTCCTCCGCTCATCGCGAGCATTTTGGAAGCCGTATTGAGGATCTGGTCCATGGCCAGTACGGCAAAGTTCCAAGTCATAAATTCAATAATAGGGCGCAGGCCGTTTTGAGCCGCGCCAACCCCTATGCCGGCGAACCCCAGCTCAGTGATGGGTGTATCTATGACCCGTTGCTCCCCGAATTCATCCAGCATTCCCTGGCTTACCTTGTAAGCGCCATTGTATTCGGCTACTTCCTCTCCCATAAGGAAAACGCTTTCGTCGCGCCGCATTTCTTCCTGCATGGCTTCCCGGAGCGCGTCCCTGAAGGCTATTTCTCGCATCTTTATAAGTTTTCTAAAAAATTATTTTTGAATCAACATGCAAAAATATCGTTTAAAGCCGAAAAAGCCAACGATAATATTTTAAATCCGGTTTTTACGGAAATAAAGGAAACCAAAGGTGTTTTTTACGGCGCCCGCCTGGGAAATTTTCCGGTTATCGCTTCGACTACTGCAAAAAACAACAACACTATTAACTGATTGATTATCAATTTCTTGACAAATCTCAAAAAGCAGTTATCCCCAAAAATAAACCCTGTTTTAACAGGTTATCCACCTTATAATGAATTAACCGCATAGGGATAAACAACAAACGGCTTGTAAGCCTTTGAGCGCCAGTATTTTGGGCTGTGGATAAAAGCAGTAAATATTTTTTTGGGTAAGAAGTGGAAAAATGTGTTATTTTGTGGTAATTATTTAATTTCAGGAAATTGATCGCTTGCAGATGACAGGGTTTTTGGGAGAATATGAATCGAAGTTGGACGCTAAAGGGCGCTTCCTTTTTCCGGCAGGTTTTCGCAGACAACTGCCGGCGGGAGATGCTGCAGCAGAAAAACCCGCAAGCGGACAGTTTGTGCTGAACCGTGGATTTGAAAAATGTCTGACGCTCTATCCCGTACATGCCTGGCAACCTATTTTTGATCGTATTACCCAACTCAATGATTTTGATCCAAAGGTAAGGGCTTTTCGGCGCTATTTTCTGAATGGTGCCATTACCCTTGAAATGGATACTGCCGGAAGGCTGCTTATTCCTAAAAACCTGGCTGCCTATGCCGGGCTCAATAAGGAAATCGTTTTGGCAGCGGCAGTGAACAAGATTGAAATATGGGATAAAAAACGATATCAGCAGTTCTTTGAATCTTATTCTCCCGAATCTTTCAGCGAGCTAGCAAGTCAGGTTATGGGGGCTACTAATGAGGAGTAAGGATGAGAAAGGGCCCCTTCTATCATCAACCTGTTTTGCTTACCGAAGCCATTGATGCGCTACACATCGATCCTTCCGGAGTGTATGTAGACGCTACTTTTGGCGGAGGCGGCCATTCGGCGGAAATACTGAAACGACTGGATGCCGGCCGGCTTATTGGTTTCGACCAGGACGAAGACGCCCGACGGAATATTCCCAACGACGACCGGTTCAAACTGGTCACTGAAAATTTTCGGTACCTCGATCGGTTTTTGCGGTTGGAACGGGCCTTACCGGTTTCGGGAATTCTTGCCGATCTGGGTGTTTCTTCTCATCAGTTCGATACGGCGGAGCGGGGCTTTTCCATCCGGATGGATGCGCCGCTTGACATGCGGATGGACCGGAGACAGGAACTGACTGCGGCTGGTATTTTAAAAAAATACGACGCGGCCGATTTATGGCGCATATTCGAGGCGTACGGAGAGGTGCGCAACGCCAAAAGCCTGGCCGCGCACCTGGTGAAAATGCGCCATCAGTTTCCCTTAAAGACGGTGGGGGAATTGAAGGCATTGATCACCCCTTTGGTAATGGGGAATGGAAGGCGGTACCTGGCGCAGGTGTTTCAGGCTTTGCGCATAGAAGTTAATGATGAATTAGGGGCTTTGCGGGCGTTTCTTCAGCAGGCTGCCGCGGCGCTTAAACCTGAGGGAAGATTGGTAGTTATCACTTTTCATTCGGTAGAAGACCGCCTGGTGAAGCAATTTATGAAGACTGGCCGCTGGGGGAGCGCGGTGCCGGAACTTCCTGAAGAACCCATGCTGCGGCCGGTGTTTAAAAAACCGGTGTTGCCCACCAAGGAAGAGATCAGGGAAAACCGGCGGGCGGCGAGCGCGAAGATGCGTGTAGCCGAAAGGATTTGAGTATAAAATGAATAAACAAAGCAAGTAAGCATACCATGTGGTGGAAGCGAACAAAACAGCGGGCCTTTGTAGAGGTGCAGGATAAAAAAAAAGACTGGCGTCCAAGAATAAATTATTCGTGGATTGTCAATAACATTCCTTTTCTGTTGTTCTTGTTTTTGTTGGCGTTGCTGTATATCGCGAACGGACATTATGCGGTAAAGGCCATCCGGGAGATTAACAGCCTGCAGACCGAAGTGAAAGAATTGCACTGGCACTACCTGGATCGAAAGACAGAGTTGATGTTCAGAAGTAAAATGAGTGAAGTATCCGATCAGGTGGAACCTTATGGCCTGAAAGTATCGGAAACGCCACCATTAATCATAAAAGAAGAAAAGGCGGATCAATGAGCGGAACGGTAGAATCATATTTGTTGGAAAAGGGAATAAAAAATTAAGCGTCCGGCCTGGACTTAACATAGAATCGAACCATAACGGAATTATAAAATGACTATAAATGGTATGCTGTAGCGAGTTAACGCTCGTCATTATACCAAGGGTTTACAATAAGAATGGATGTAAAAAAAGACATACTGTGGCGGGTGTACCTCTGTTTCCTGGGGATGGCTTTGATTGGCGTAGTCATCGCGATAAAGGTATTTTATATCCAGGACGTGGAGGGCGGTTATTGGAGGAGCATGGCCAATGACCTGCACGACCGCTATATAACCATTGATGCGGAGCGAGGGACGATATACTCGGCCGACGGCCGCATGTTGTCCACCACCATTCCCACCTTCACGCTTCATATGGACTTCCGGGCCGACGGACTGGTAACCGATAAGGGCAACAAGTTTTATAAAAATGTAGATTCTCTTTCTTATTATCTGTCCAAGTTATTTGAGGACAGAAGCCCGGCGGCTTATGAAAGGATATTAAAAAGAGAATACAAAAGAGGAAGCCGGTATTATCTGTTGAAAAAGGAGATCTCTTTTGAAAAATATAAAAAACTGAGGGATTTTCCTTTGTTCCGACTGGGAAGAAACACCAGTGGACTGATTGTCACGCAGGTGAACAAACGAATCAACCCCTTTGGCTTGTTGGCTAACCGAAGCATCGGGTTGTACCGCAAGAACTCTCCTAATATTGGCATAGAAGCAGCTTATAATGACTACCTGAAAGGTACGGATGGCAAAATGCTTGTTCAACGTATCTCCGGTGGCGGTTTTATGCCGGTAGAGGGCTACCGGATCGAACCGGTGAATGGGAAAGATGTAATCACGACACTCAATATTAATATACAGGATGTCGTAGAACATGCTTTAATGAAAATGCTGAAGTACAATGAAGCGCAATACGGAACCTGTATCGTAATGGATGTAAAGACCGGCCAGATAAAAGCTATTGCCAATCTCGGCAGGCAAGCCGATGGCAGCTATTATGAAGACTTTAATTATGGTATTGGCAAGGCTACCGAGCCGGGATCCGTGTTTAAGCTCGGCACGATGATCTCCCTGCTGGAGGAAACCGATCTTCAGTTAACCGATAAAGTAAACCTGGGCAACGGTACTTACCGCTTCAGCAACCGTACGATGTACGATGCCGAAGGAGAAGCCACCGGCATTGTCTCTGTGGCCCAGGCGTTTGAAATGAGTTCCAATGTGGGCATGTCGAAACTGGCGTATAAGTACTTTCAGGATGATCCCGGGGTGTTTGTAGATCACCTTAAGGAACTCCGGCTCAATAAAAGAACCGGCATCGATCTGCTGGGCGAAGCAAAACCATTAATTAAAAGCCCGGAAAGTAAAACCTGGAGTTCGACGACTTTGCCCTGGATGAGCATCGGCTACGAAGTATTGGAAACCCCGATCAACCTGCTTACCCTTTATAACGCTGTAGCCAATGATGGTAAGATGATGAAACCATATCTGGTGTCCGCGATTGAAAGTTATGGAAAAGTAGTAAAGCAGTTTGAACCTACGGTTTTAGTTGACCAGATATGTTCGGATAAAACTTTAAAAGAGGTGCAAAAATTATTAAACGGCGTAGTGAAGTCCGATCATGGAACCGGCCATCGTGCCTTAAAGAACCCCTACTTTAAGATCTCCGGCAAAACAGGTACCGCGCAGGTGGCCAATGGTAAATACGGATATTCCCAACATATCTATCAATCTACATTTATAGGATTTTTCCCGTCGGACGCGCCCAAATACTCTTGTATCGTCACCGTTATGAATAAGCCGCACTCGCGGTTAATTTACGGTGCTTCCGTGGCGGCTCCGGTGTTTAAAGAAGTGGCGCATAAGCTGTATGCCCTGAACCATAAAGATGTGGTTCCCGATATGAAACGTCCCCGTATGGATGATAAGCTGGAAATAAAATCCGGTACCGCCAAAGACATACAAACCATATTGGCTGCATTGAACCTTCCGGTTCAGCAAGTAGCCAGACACAGTGTTTACGTGGACCCGGCTGTAGAAAATCATAAGATACACCTGGAAAATATAAAACGAGCAAATGGGGTGGTCCCCGACGTCAGGGGCATGGGTTTGAAAGACGCGCTTTACCTGTTAGAAAATTGTGGTTTACAGGTCGAGGTAGAAGGAAGCGGGAAGGTCGTTAGCCAATCATTGACCCCCGGACAACAAATCACCGATAAAGGAAAAATAACCATTCAACTGAGCTGATGGCGATATTACAAAACATACTGTACAAGGTGCGCAATGTCGGGCTGCGCGGAAGCACTTCCGTTGCAGTGGGCAAGCTTTGTATAGATTCCCGCAAGGTAGAAAAGGGGGATATTTTTATCGCGATAAAAGGGATGATTACCGACGGCCATCAGTTTATCGAGCAAGCCATAGAGCGGGGCGCTGCGGCCATCGTTTGTGAAGTAATGCCCGGCTGGTTTTATCCCGAAGTTACTTATGTCAAGGTGGGGAATTCCGCAGAAGCCTGTGGTATCATGGCGGCTAATTTTTATGATGAACCTTCTGCAAAACTAAGCCTGACCGGCGTAACGGGAACCAACGGCAAAACAACGATCGCCACCTTGCTTTTTAAGCTCTTTCGAAAGTTGGGGTATTCTTGCGGTTTGCTTTCAACGGTACAAAACCAGATTAACGAGCAGGTAGTTACCGCTACACATACTACGCCCGATGCGATTCATATCAATGAATTGCTGGCAGAGATGGTAAAAACCGAGTGCAAATATGTCTTTATGGAGGTAAGCTCCCATGCGATACACCAACAACGCATCGCGGGCCTGAAGTTCACCGGAGGGATTTTTACTAATATCACACACGACCACCTGGATTATCATAAAACCTTTGATGAATACATCCGTGTAAAAAAATCCTTCTTTGACCAGCTGCCGAAAGACGCGTTTGCCCTGACCAATGTAGATGATAAACGGGGAATGGTGATGCTGCAAAATACGGAAGCCCGCAAAGTGACTTACGGGCTAAAAAATGCAGCGGATTATAAAGGAAAAATACTGGAAAACAGCCTGAGCGGATTAATGATGGACATCGATAAAGAAGAAGTGCATTTTAGCATGCCGGGAGTCTTTAACGCCTATAACCTGCTTGCTGTGTACGGGGCCGCTACAGAGTTGAAACAACAAAAGCGAGTGGTACTGGAAAAGTTAAGCGGGCTCTCCGGGGCTGAAGGCCGTTTTGAGTTGTTGCTTTCTCCAGAAACACATGTGATCGCCATCGTAGATTATGCCCATACGCCCGACGCTTTATTGAATGTGTTGGCCACGATAAATGACTTAAGGAAAGGGAATGAAAAACTGACGACGGTGGTGGGATGCGGAGGCGACCGGGACAAAACCAAGCGCCCCGAGATGGCACAGGTAGCCGTACAATACAGTGATCAGGTTATCCTTACTTCTGATAATCCACGCAGTGAGGATCCGGCGGCTATTATCAGAGCAATGGAGGATGGCATTGCCATGGGCAAAAGATATAAGGTGTTAACTATTACCGATCGAAGAGAAGCCATTAAAACCGCATGTAGCTATGCGCAACCCGGCGATATTGTATTAATAGCAGGGAAGGGACACGAAAAGTATCAGGAGATAAAAGGCGTAAAACATTCTTTTGATGACAAAGCCGTAGTAGCCGAAATGTTTAAAATGCTAAAGAAGTAAAATGCTCTATTACCTTTTTAATTATCTGAAAGCGCAGTTTGATCTGACCGGAGCGGGAGTGTTTCAATACATTTCCTTCCGGGTGGCTATGGCGGTGATAATTTCTCTGGTAATATCTTTATTGTTCGGCAAAAGCCTGGTCAGGTTCTTAGAAAAAAAACAAATCGGGGAGACCGTCCGTGATCTGGGACTTCAGGGGGAGCAAAGCAAAAAAGGAACGCCTACGATGGGCGGGCTGATCATCCTGTCGGCTATTCTTATTCCGACCTTGCTGTTTGCCAATATAACCAACGTGTATGTTATTTTAATTTTGATCAGCACCGTATGGTTGGGAGTCATTGGTTTTTTGGACGATTACATTAAAGTATTCAGAAAAAATAAAGAAGGCCTTGCCGGTAAATTTAAAATCATCGGCCAGGTTGGTCTTGGCGTTATTGTAGGGGCCGTTTTGTATTTTAATAACGACGTTGTTATTCAGCGTGAAATCATCCGCCCGCCACAGGAAGCGGTGCAGATCGCTAAAGCAGTGCAGGAAAAGGGCTCCAAGGAGGAAATAACTGCATTAAAGAAAAATTACGTCAATGTAAGGACGCCTATAACAACTATCCCTTTTGTGAAAAGCCATGAATTTAATTACGCCCGCTTGATCTCCTGGATAGGACCCGGAGCAAAAGATTTCACCTGGCTGCTTTATATCATTATTGTCATTTTTATCATTACCGCCGTATCTAACGGCGCTAACATGACCGATGGACTGGACGGACTGGCTACAGGCGTTTCTGCGGTCATAGGCATAGGGATAGGTATTTTTGCTTACGTGTCGGGTAACATCAAGTTCGCGAGTTATCTGAACATCATGTACATCCCGAATATAGGAGAACTTTCCATTTTTATAGCCGCTTTCGTAGGGGCGTGTATAGGTTTTCTGTGGTACAATGCATACCCGGCGCAGGTATTCATGGGCGATACGGGTAGCCTGGCTATTGGCGGTATTATAGCGGCACTCGCTATTATGGTGAGAAAAGAATTGTTGATACCGATCTTTTGCGGTGTCTTTTTGGTCGAGAATATTTCGGTCATGATGCAGGTCGGGTATTTTAAATATACCAAACGAAAGTATGGGGAGGGCAGAAGGATATTTTTGATGGCGCCGCTGCATCATCATTATCAGAAGCTGGGTTATCATGAAAGTAAAATCGCTGTCCGATTTTGGATCATTACCATCATGTGTGTGGTATTTTCAATCGCTACCTTAAAGATGAGGTAAAAAAACAAGGACCGCAGGGAGTAAAACAAGTGAATAGCATATTTTGAACGACAACAAACATATCGTGATTCTGGGCGCCGGTGAAAGTGGTGCGGGCGCCGCGTTGCTTGCCAAGCAGCGGGGTTATGAGGTGTTTGTATCTGATAGCAGGCCCATAAAGGCGGCCTATAAAAGTGAGCTCGAAGCAGCGGGGGTGTCCTTTGAAGAAGGCGGACATTCTTTAAGCAAGATTGTCCGGGCGGAAGAGATTGTCAAAAGTCCGGGCATTCCTGAAAGCTGTGAATTGATGCAGGCGGTTCGCCAGTCGGGTATACCGGTAATCTCCGAAATTGAACTGGCCTATCGTTTTTGTGAAGGGAAGAAAATTGTGGCTGTTACCGGTACCAATGGCAAAACAACGACGACCGCATTAACCGGTTATATTTTTAAACAGGCAGGATGCAAAGCCGCTGCAGTAGGTAATATAGGACCGAGCTTCGCGAGGCAAGTTGCCACGGATCCGGTGGACTATTACATTGTGGAGGTGAGTAGCTTTCAGCTGGATGATATCCAGCGTTTCCGTCCCGATGTCGCTGTATTGTTAAATATTACGGCTGATCACCTGGACCGGTATGAATATAAACTGGAGCATTATGCCGCGTCAAAATTTAAAATCGCAGTTAACCAGACGACAAATGATTACTTCATCTATTGCAAAGATGACGTATTGACCTGTAAATATTTATCTGATAAACCTATTCAATCCAAAAAAATACCTTTCTCTATTATGGAACCATTACAACAAGGAGGCTTTTTAGAAAATGAAGACATGCACATTAAGCTGGACGATGATTTCAGCATGCCGCTGTTTCAATTAGCATTAAAAGGCCGTCATAATATTTATAACTCAATGGCTGCAAGTATTTCATCTAGAACAATGGGCATTCGTAACTCTACTATTCGAGAGTGCCTGACTTCTTTTGAGGGGGTGCCTCACCGGCTGGAATTTGTTGCAGCCGTAAAGGGGGTGATGTATATCAATGACAGCAAGGCCACCAACATTAACTCGGTCTGGTTTGCCCTGGAAAGCATGGAAGCTCCCGTTGTATTGATACTGGGCGGGGTGGATAAAGGAAATGATTATAGCATTATAAAAGAACTGGTCAAGGAAAAGGTCAAAGCCATTATCTGTCTGGGTAAAGACAATACGCGCATTCATGAAGCGTTGGCGGAGGACGTGCAGGTGATTGTAGATACCTCTTCCATGAAAGACGCGGTATATGCGGCTTATATGTTGTCGGGGAAAGGAGATGTAGTCCTGTTGTCCCCGGCCTGCGCGAGCTTTGATTTATTCAATAACTACGAAGACCGCGGGAACCAGTTTAAAGAAACCGTAAAAGAATTATAAAAGAGCTTTAAAACCAATAAAGTGCATAAGCTGATCAGTAACATAAAAGGAGATAGAGTGATCTGGGCGATCGTCGTTATACTTTCGCTGGTGAGTGTGTTGGCGGTGTACAGTTCCACCGGGACATTGGCTTATCGCATGCGGCAGGGGCATACCGAATATTATTTGTTTAAGCAGCTTTCCGTCCTGGCTTTAGGCTTGGGAATAATTTATATCGCGCATCGGGTTAATTATGTTATTTATTCCCGGGTGGCGGTGATCTTTTATCTGATCGTTATCCCCCTGTTGATATACACGCTCTTTTTTGGCGCAACGATTAATGACGCAAGCCGGTGGATAAAGTTACCGGTTATCAACCTCACCTTCCAGACCTCCGATATGGCTAAGCTGGCTTTGTTTATGTACGTTTCACGCCAGCTTTCCAGGAAACAAAAAGTAATCAAGGATTTTAAAAAAGGGTTTTTGCCCATACTTATTCCGGTCTGCCTGATTTGTCTGTTGATCATGCCCGCCAACTTATCCACTGCTGTTTTGCTTGGCGGTAGTTGTCTGTTGCTGTGTTTTATCGGCAGGGTGAGAACAAGACATTTACTCGGTTTTGTGGGAGCCGGAATTCTTTTGATGGGCTTGGTCATAGGCGTGGTGCTGTTGACCGGTCTGGGTGGTGGACGTGTGACGACCTGGCAACACCGGATGGAACACTTTACCAAAGAAGATCAGGTCGGCGATGGGCCTTACCAGGTGAAACAGGCCAAGATCGCCATTGCAAACGGGGGAACCTTCGGCCGGGGGCCGGGCAATAGTGAACAACGGAACTTCCTGCCGCATCCGTATTCCGATTTTATTTTTGCCATCATATTGGAAGAGTATGGCCTGGTAGGCGGATGCGTATTGATCCTTTGTTACTTGATTTTTCTTTTAAGAAGTATACGGATCTTTCGACGATGTCCATATGCGTTTGGTGCCTTTTTATGTGTGGGCCTGAGCTTTACATTGGTGATCCAGGCTTTCGCCAATATGGCCGTAGCCGTTAATTTGATGCCGGTCACCGGTATCACCCTTCCCCTGGTAAGTATGGGAGGAACCTCTATCTGGTTTACCAGCTTGTCTATTGGAATTATCTTAAGCGTAAGCCGGAATGTGGAAATCATGGAAGAAAAACTCAAGGCAAAACAGGAGGACGAAGCCGAAACGATAACGGAAAACAACGAAACAAATATGGCTGTGCAGCCGGGTTAAATTTATAAAATGAGTGACGGGCATAAAATAATAATAGCAGGAGGAGGTACCGGGGGACATGTTTTCCCCGCTATCGCCATTGCCCGCGCTTTGCAAAAAAAAGCGCCGGACACCGATATCTTATTCGTCGGGGCAAAAGGTAAAATGGAGATGGAAAAAGTTCCGGAAGCCGGATTCAAAATTATTGGATTGAATATTGCCGGAATGAACAGATCTTCGTGGCTGAAAAATATAACGCTTCCTGTTAAAGTAATCCGCAGCTTATTGCAGGCTAAAAAGATATTAAGGGCGTTCCAGCCGGACGTGGCCGTCGGGGTAGGCGGTTATGCGAGTTTTCCGGTATTGAATGTAGCACAGTCTAAAGGGATTCCAACGGTGATACAGGAGCAAAATTCTTTTGCCGGAAAGACCAATATCTTATTGGGAAAAAAAGCGTTTAAGATATGTGTTGCTGTGAAAGGAATGGAAGTTTTTTTTCCAAAAAACAGAATTGTGGTCACCGGCAATCCGGTGCGTGAAGCCATTGTAACCGTCAACCGGAATGCGAGCGGGGCCAAAGCGGCTTTTGGGTTGCAGCCCGGCAAGAAAACAGTTTTTATAGTGGGGGGCAGTCTGGGAGCGAGGTCTGTAAACGTTGCTTTGCTCACCCACCTGGATAAGCTTATTGATCATAATGTTCAGCTTATCTGGCAAACCGGAAAGTCTTCCTATCGGGCAGTTCAGGAGGCGGTGAAAGGCTATGAGGATACCATTAAGCCGTTTACGTTTATCGGCAACATTGAGGAGGCTTACGGCGCTGCCGATGTGATTATTTCCCGTGCCGGTGCCTTGGCATTAGCCGAATTAAGTGTGGTGGGGAAACCGGTGATTTTTGTTCCTTTTCCTTTTGCCGCAGAGGATCATCAAACAAAAAATGCGCAATCATTTGTAAAGAACAACGCGGCCTTAATGGTCAAAGATGATGAAGCGAAAGATAAACTTGTTACGGAGTTGATAAAGCTGTTAGAAAATGAGCCGTTGCAACGACAATTGGCGAAAAATATAAAACAACTGGCGATTACCAATGCGGATGAACGTATTGCCAACGAAATTTTAAAATTAGTATGATCAGCCTTCAGCACATACAAAAGGTGTTTCTCATCGGGATAGGCGGTATCGGCATGTCTGCCGTGGCCAGCCATCTTAAGGAACAGGGATGTCTGGTATCCGGTTATGATCGTACGTCTTCTCCGCTTACGCGCCGGTTGGAAAGTATTGGAATGACTGTTTGTTACAAAGACGAAGTAACCCCTGAGGTGGAAGAAGCGGAGTTGGTTATTTATACGCCGGCTGTAGCTAAAGATAACGCAATTTACCGTTATGCGCTGCAGATGGGCAAACCGCTTTATAAAAGAAGTGAAGTACTGCAGGAGATACTAAAAGGAATGGATACCATTGCTGTTGCCGGCTCACATGGAAAAACCACTATTTCCTGCATGATTGCGCATATCCTTCGGGACAGTGGCCGGGGATGCCATGCTTTTCTCGGCGGGATAGCGGCAAATTATGATACCAATTACTGGTCGGGTAAAGGACCTTTAGCCGTGGTGGAAGCGGACGAGTATGATCGTTCTTTTTTGCGGTTGTCCCCTGATAAAGCGGTATTGACGGCCATGGATGCGGACCATCTGGATATTTACGGCTCAGCGGAAAACATGCAACAGGCTTTTATTGCTTTTACGAACAACATTAATCCACGGGGGCTGTTGGTCTATAAAAAGCGCTTAGCAGGGCCTTTTGGCGGTGACAGAAAGTTGACTTACGATTTAAAAGACCCGGGAGCGGCGGTGCATGCACGTAATCTGGAAATAAGGGGTGGCGGCTATCTGTTTGATTGTTTTATAAACGGAAAGGAAGTCATAAGAGAGGTCCGGCTTCCGGTGGGAGGAAAATACAATGTGGAAAACGCGCTAGCGGCCATTGCCATTTGTTGTGATGCGGGCGTTGCGCCCGGGCAAATTAAAAAGGCGTTGGCTACGTTCAAAGGGGTAAAGCGTCGTTTTGAATACATACTCAAAGAGCAGGAGATCATTTATATTGATGATTACGCGCATCATCCGGAAGAGTTGAGGATGTTGTTAACGGGGGTAAAGGAACTGTTCCCCAAACAACAGTGTACCATTGTTTTTCAACCGCATTTGTATAGCCGGACAAAAAGCCTGACTGCGGAATTCGCAGACGCCTTGAACCTGGCCGATAAGGTTATTTTATTGCCCATTTACCCTGCACGGGAAGCGCCGATTGAAGGAGTAAGCAGCAAGCTTATTGCTGACCTGATCCGAAAGGATAAAGTACAACTGTGCGGGAAGCAAGAAGTTTGCAGAGCGTTAATGAACAACGCCAACAAGGTGGTTGTTACGGCGGGAGCGGGAGATATTGGCAGGATGGTGAAAGAGATAAAAGCCTGTTTAATGAAAAAGGAGAATAACAAAACACATGTCAGCTAACAGAAAGAAAATATCAAAGAGAAAGGTTTGGATCGCCCTGCTGAGTGTGGTGATGATAGGCGGGTTTATTGTTTTGTTCATAGCCGCTTCTAAAGATAAAAAAGAGAGAAGCTGCAAAGGGATTGTTATTACATTGGACAAAGAAAATGGTACAGTATATGTAGATACAGCCCATGTCAGAAAACAACTGCTGGCCCAAAAGCAGCTGAACCCGGTTGGGAAATCTTTAGCGCAACTGGATATCCCATTGTTGGAACAAGCCGTAGATAGCAACGATTGGGTACAACATGCAGAAGCATACTTGGGAAATCACGATCTGTTGTATGTAAATATTAAGCAAAGAATACCGGTAGCACGGGTGTTTACAGAAGAAGGCAAAAGTTTTTATTTAGACACTTCCGGAGCGAAGATACCCGCCCTGGGTAAATTCACGATAAAGCTCCCTGTTTTTACCGGCTTTTATGAAGATGCCAAAGACAGTACTTTGTTGACACAAATTAGTGCGGTGAGCCAGTTTATTGTAAAGGATACATTTTGGATGGCCCAGATTGAACAGGTTACCATTGATAAGGACAATGGCTTTGAGATGATCCCTCAACTGGGCGATGCCTTGATTGTATTTGGCCCGGGCGAGCATGTAGCGGATAAGTTTAACAAGCTGATGGTATTTTATAAAGAGGGATTGAACAATGTGGGATGGGGCTATTATGACACGCTGGATCTGCGGTTTAAAGGACAGGTGGTCGCAAGCAGGAAAAAAGAAAAAGGCAACCCGGTTATAACAGCGCTTGTTACACACAATGACCCTGAGCATCTTCAGGATATAAGAAAAGAAATAGCGGAAAATAAAAAAACAGCAAAGAAAAATAAAGCACTGGCATCAGCCGAAGCAAACTAAAAAAGCAATAAAAATTTAATATTTAATAAAACAAACACATCATGAGTAAGGAAGCGCCCATTATCGTTGGCCT
>CAYXRN010000028.1:0-27546 GCA_964467635.1 uncultured Chitinophagaceae bacterium
TTTCATAATTCCCTTTTGATATTTGTGTAATATGTAAGTAAATAACAGCTGCATTACTTGCTCTGGCCAATTTTTCCATACCTGAAAACACGTATGTTTCCTGATTCAGTAGCCTGAATTTGTATTTTTCGTCCAATATATTCGGGCATTGGTCTGTAAGAAAAAGGTATACACTCGGAGTCGAAATTTTAGCCAAAATATGACGTACAACCGATTTGTTGGATATCAATTTTATACCAAAACGAGAACGAATCTTGGTCATTAACCTATTCAATTGTTCTGATCTTAGAGGTTTATAAACTGCATATATATTATTTTTAATTTTATACGACATAAAGTTTAGCATCTCCCAATTTCCACAATGCCCCGAACAAGCAATAACATTCAGTCCAGCATTTATATATTTATTCATTAATTCCAGATTCTGAAACGTTATTTTATTGTCAAGAACGTCTGGTTTGACGGAAATGCTTTTTATAATTTCAATAAAATAGGCTGCAAAACACACATAAAATTTCTTTGATATTGCTTTAATTTCGCCATATTTTTTATCCGGAAAGGCTCTTGCGATATTTTGAATCACGATCTCTTTTCTGTATCCTGCAAGAAAATATACAAGAAAAAAAATGACTGAACCTACCTTGTATAAGACTTTGATGGGAAGCAGACTCAAAACATATGCAGCAACATATAGGGTTTTATACACAGCCGTTTGCAAAGCTTTGTTTCTCTTCATAAATAAAGCCTTAAACCAACAGACACATATGGAGAAGCCGAGAAATAATAGTCATTATCGGAGGCAAATACGCCTTTTAATGTTCTGTTGCTGTATGTTGCAGGGCGGTAGAGGTTAAGTCCTACCATACCAAAAAGAGAGAGGCCTGTTTCACTAAACTTTATTTCCGGGCGCAAGCCTGTAACGATATATTGATGAGAGAATATCATATCCGCTCCATCTTTTTTTAACAAAGCAACTTGTCCATTCATGGCCAGCGCATAGGATAGTTTAAATCTATTATTAAATTTATAACCTACTGAAATATCCAATCCTTCAATAACTTCAACATTGACGTCAAATTTCCCGTTGAGCTTCCATTTAATGTAAACTGAAGGGAATATCATGGGATAACCTAAAGAGCTATTAATAGCAATCCCTCCGCCGATGTATAGATTAGGTTTGAGATGATAAATAAAGACAAGGCTTCCGCTTGCAAGTACGTTTTTGAAACCGATTTTTCCAAAATCGGTAGTGGGTGCAAATATTCCTATTCCAGCACTTGCCCTCATAGACCATTTATCATTTAGTGGGCGCTGATGGTAGATACTTAACTGTAAATCCATGATTTCAGAAACCATGTTTTCTTTGAACCCTTTATTGCTTAATGAGGCATATGCTCCACCAAAACCAATCCCCCAGACAGTAGGACGGTTGTTTTCATTTAGTGTTTTAGACAGTGGTATGTTGACTGCTCCTTGAAGAACTGCGACAGAACCCCTGCCATTACCGATTTTCACGCGTGGTTTTTCACCTGGCGGTAGATAGTAGTAGCCGGAGCTTCCAATATAATCTGTCTTAAATGTCAATTCCTGTGCTTCTGCGTTTAGACATAGTAGCATTCCAGTCGCTACTAATGTAAATGGTATTAGTTTCATGTGATTTTATTTTTGGGGTCTTTTTCATAAGATTATTCGCAAAATAAAAGCATATGAAGTGATACTAAATGCACAAAACGATGGGGTTTAGGATTTTCTATATGAAATTTATAATTTTGGAAATGGAATTAATGTAAACTGCACTACTCGACTATCCCGTCTATCCATTTCAAAAAATCTGGCACACGTACACGACTCACAAGGACTTCATGAGGACATTCGGGCAGAAAAAAGAGTTTTAGGCGACTGTTTAAATGTTTGGTAATACTTTCAATTGCTCTTACATTGGCTATGCAATTACGCGAAACACGGAAAAATTTTCTTGTGTTAAGCTGTTGCACCAACTGATCTAGAGTATAGTTAATGATATATCTTTTATTTTTAAACGTATGCAGAAACACAACCCCGTTTTCGCTATAGAAGTGGGCTATATCTTCTGTCTCTACATAATGATAACTTTCTCCTTTCGAGATTAGGAACCGATTTTTCGATGTGCGAAATAGTGCTTGCTCGATTTTTTTCGAGTTGTTTTTGTAATTGGAATTATGGTAATTATTTTCATATTTATTTAATGCCGCCTCTAATTCCATCTCATCAAAGGGTTTCAATAAATAGTCAATACTATTTAGTTTAAACGCTTTAATGGCATGTTCATCGTAAGCCGTGGTAAATATAATCGGGGTAAATATATCTAGTTGATTGAAAACCTCAAAGCAATTGCCATCAGCTAGTTGAATATCCATGAAAATTAAATCGACATCAGAGACCTTAAGGAATTCTATAGTATCTATGACCGTTTTAGTGTGTTCTTCCAACAAGTAGCCAGGGCGTAATTTTGTTACCATGCGCTTTAACTCTTCGCATGCAAATCGTTCATCTTCAACTATTAAATATTTCATCACTGGATATACGGAATTTTTACAATAAACAGGTTTCTAGTACGCTCTACAATTATTTCTTTGTTATATAGCCGATATTGCTCAGTAAGGTATTTAATTCCTATTCCCCCCTTGCCTTTAGTACTGAAAGGCTGTATGTTATTCGACACGGTTATGTTTTCGTCACTTATATTAATTTCGATGTCCAATGGTTTCTTTTTCGATGCCACGTTATGTTTAAATACATTTTCTATGAGTAATTGAAAGGTAAGCGGGATAATCAAATTATTTTCATCATCAACTTCTTTTTTTATTGCGAAAGTGAAAGAATTCTCAAACCTCACTTTCATTAAGAACATATACGAATCCAATGCTTTCAACTCTTCAGCAACAGAAATTAAAGGATGTTGATTAAGAGAAAGAACATACCTATAGGTTTTGGCTAGTGACTTTGTAAATTTGTTGGCATTGTCCTGATTTATATATATTAAGGAAGATAGAACATTCAAAGAATTAAACAAGAAATGTGGATTTATCTGTGCCCTCAGGGTTTCGTGCTGAAATAGCAAGGCTTTACGTTTTGCTTTTTCAGAGTCCGTTATGGCTTTTTGTTCAGACTGAACATAATAAATGAGCTCTAGTACTAAGAAGATCGGAATATTTGCTACCATTCCAAATCCAAATTTTATGAGGAACGAAGGTAACCCGACTGCTGAAATTTGAAATATATCATATATCACATAATTAAAAACCTCCAATAAGGCCAAGGTTATCAGGACTAATCCCGAAAGCCCGGCTAAAACGCGGAATAATACCTGTTTTGAATAGGGTAAATATTTATTCAATAAAACCAATAAGCCATAATCTGCTATGCACATAGTGAATATCACAGTATAATGTGATGATAATTGTGTGACAAAATTGCTCCATAAATCTTCCTTCATTAGAATCATGCTAAAGAGCATTTGGCACAAAGCATAAATCAATGTAGAGGAAATAAAAATTATAATATTTTTTATGCTTATTTTCATTTTTGTTTTGGTCAAAGGTATGTATAATTGATAAAAATTAATCTTAAGCAGATAATCTGTGGCTTACATTGGCTTGGTGCAAGCCGGCGGAAGTGCTAAATACAAGTATTTGGTATTCTATCTTACTTTTGTACTTTAGCCAAGCGTAAGTTTTCCAAATACAGTGTGCCCATTCGTGGGACAGATGAGAGTTAATTGTATATTCCTGAGCAAGCTGACCAGTGACTCCTACGATTCATCGGAATATACAAAATTGCCCGGCTTTCGGAAAGGGAAAGGACCGTAATATCCAGGCATTTACGCAGCGTTTTAAAGAAAATGAATTGGAGGAGCAAGTGGTAAGTACAAAATTTGCACAGACCACTCAACACGGTGCAATTAAAGGAATAGCCCAGTAAAACGCATTAAGTTTTATAACCTGGATACTATTATTTTGGCCGGCTATCAGGTTAATTTTAAAAATGGTACACAATTTCGCCAGTGAGCATAGTAAAATTTTGGGATGCGTGAATGGATAATTTACCAAACCAGCGATGCACAAACTGAAGTTGAGGTGCAATTTGATGGAGATACGGTATGACTAAATCAAAAGCAAGTGGCAGTACTTTTTGAAAAAGATAGCGACACCATTGGTTTGCATTTGCAAAATATTTTTGCAGACAAAGAACTTGGGGAAAATTTAACTACCGAGTTTTTTTCGGTAGTTAAGGAAGGGAAAAGGAGCGTTAAAAGGGATATCAAATTTCATAATCTGGATGCCAACATTTAGGTTGGTTATCGGGTTAAAACCAAGCGATGTACGCAATTCCGTCAATTGGCAACACAATAAAAAAGAATATGAATACCAATAGAATAGAAGTATATAAAACAGATAATGGAGTAGATGTTAATCTTAATAGAAAATGAAATAGTTCGTTATGAAACGCCAAAGGGTTTTTTTTTAACCAGTCTGTAAAGCCCTCTTTATTTTTTGGATACCCGGAGATCCCTTCAAACCGGAGATCCATATTGATGGCAGAACCAGAAAAGGCTATTTTGGACTTTTTATATTTGCATCCGGAATTAAAGGATGCTTCCAGCATGGTGGCTTTGAGATTAAACAGTCCTGAATTAGAAATATTAGATGAGCAAAGGATGAACCGGTACCTGCAATTATTTGACAATAAAGCTTTAAACAAAAGATTTGGGCTTTTTAAAGAAGTGAAGCATGTTGGAACTGTCTGAAATAACAAAAGGCACCTCTAAAAACCCAAGGTTTTTAGAGGTGCCCTTAAAGCTGTTTCCCTTAACATAACGATTGATAAACATATTGGGAAACAGGCAACCCCAAAACGGGAAGCTTTTGAAAATGAATTGAGAATTGACTTGTTGAGGAAAGCTGTTAGGCAAGCGAGAAAGGAGAAATACTTAAAACAAGAATAATTAGGAAAGCTTGGAGGATACAAAAAGCCCAGATTTCAAAAATAGAAAGCAATGTAAAAAATCCGAGGCTTGAGACAATCAGGAAAGTATTTGAAGCATTAGGGGCTAAGGTGGATTTTAATGTAGAAATGGACAAGCAAAATTGGTATAGTAACAAGCCGTCGCCTAACATTAGCTTGCCTTTCAGCTCAATAACTGAAATGATGAAGTGTTCGCAGGATCTCCTGTTTTTTGCGGGTTTCGTATTGAGTAGATAATATGGGACTGCAGAGCGACAAAATCTCGTTCGAGTTTTTTCTATTTTCAAATCAATCTCCTATATATTAAATATTTCAGTACCTTAGCTATGGATATCTTTAGCATACGCCCGTTACTATCCTTATGAGACCATGCCTTCACTTATGGAACAGGAAAACTACAAACTGACAGATTTTGATATTAAAGCATTGCAAAGTGGCGATGAACATGCATTTGAGATGGTGTTTAGGAGTTATTTTAGGCCTTTGTGCTATCTTGCGCGGCAAATTACGAAGGATGCTGAATCTGCTGCAGACGCAGCAACAGAAAGTCTGGTGAAATTCTGGGAGCTTCGGCAGAATTTTGATAATTTCCAGTCTATCCGGGCATTTTTATATATCAGTACAAAAAATAAATGTCTAGATCATCTTGATGCCATTCATCGTAGAGAAAATCACCATCAGGCATTTGCAAGTCAAGCTAACTTCTTTGAGGACAATATTTTGGATGAAATATATAAGGCAGAAGTATTGCAGCACGTATATTATGCCGTTGATCAGTTACCAGAAAAATACGGCAAGGTTCTAAAGCTGTCCTATATCGAAGGGTTGAAAAACAAGGAAATAGCCAAGAGACTGGATATTCCTATTAGCACCGTTAACACCCAAAAAGCACGTGGCCTGAATATGCTCAAAAAAATATTGCCCAAACACTCCCTCATATTGCTCTTGATGTTCTTGTTATAATTATCAGAAGCTTTTTCATTCCAACTTTCAGGTTTCCGAAATTTTTTTTGATTTTTTGGGACAAAATGTATCCGGCAGTCGTTTCTATATATACATGGCTGGGAAAAGAGGAAATATTGACAATGGACAGCTGGAAAAAATGCTCCGCATGGCAGCGCTTACCGGGCGTAGCATCAAGGAGATTATTACCGAAGAAGAACAAGCCGAATTGAACGAATGGCTTAATGAAAGAGATCGAAACCGGTTACTATTTGAGGCCATGAAGAATGATGGGTACAGGGAAAAAGTACTAAGCTTGTCGGAAGACGACACAGATATTGAAAAAGCGTGGGCCATTGCCAAACAAAAACTGTATGTCCGGGAGCAACAGCCTAAATTTAGAACCATATATAGATATTTAACCGCTGCCGCAATGGTGGCTATACTCGTAGGATGCCTTGTTTATTTTTTTACTGTAAAAAACAAACCAGTAACTACGCTAGGAGAAGTAACAACACATGATGTGCCCCCGGGCGTAAATAAAGCGGTACTTACTCTGGCTAACGGCCGGCAGATTGTCTTTGATAGCAATGCTAACGGAGTTTTAGCACAGCAGGGAAATATGCAGGTTATTAACCTAAGCACTGGACAGTTGGTATATAAATCAGTCAAAGGGAATGCAGGTACAGATGAGGAAGTGCAATACAATATCCTTACAACACCCAAAGGCGGACAATACAAAGTTACTTTGCCGGATGGCAGCAAAGTATGGTTAAATGCAGCAAGTTCATTGGAGTATCCAACTGCATTTACAGGAAAAGAAAGGTCGGTTGCACTAACTGGTGAGGCCTTCTTTGAAGTGGCGCAAAAGCCGGATGCGCCTTTTATGGTAGACATAAATGGTACATCAGTAACAGTGCTGGGTACATCTTTCAATGTTCAGGCTTATACCGATGAGCCGGGAACGAGAACTACTTTGGTATCAGGCGCTGTGAGCATAACTTCAGGCGACAATAAGAAAATATTAAAACCCGGAGAAATGGCCACTGTAAGCGAAGGGAAAATCAGCATTCGCCAGGTGGATACCGCTAATATCATTGCCTGGAAAAATGACTTATTCTGCTTCCGGGAAACAACTATCCCGGAGCTAATGAGGCAGTTGGCCAGGTGGTACGATATTGAGGTAATCTATTCTGATAATTACCAAATGCAGGCACATTTCACAGGGGAGATAAGCAGGAATGTACCCATAAGCAAGGTAATAGAAATGATTGAAAAAACCGGTGTGGCCAACTTTAAAATTGAAGGTAGGACAATAGAAGTTTCTTCCGGTACGAACTTTCCAAAACCTAAATATAACAAATGAAATAACCATTTACGATTAATCCATAAACCATGCAACAAACGGAATATACGCTGCCTTTAAAAAGGCGGAAAGGGGATTGCATTGCCATAATACTCCTGTTATGCACACTTGGAGGCCTTTGTCGGGCGACTGCCCAACCGGCACAAGACGGCGGTATTACCTTGTCTTTTTCCGGTGTATCATTGGTTACGGTATTTGACCATATTCAAAAGCAAAGCCGATTCAGGGTACTATATAACAGTGACCTAGTAAAATCCGTTGGAACGGTAAATATTTCAGTAAAGGGTGTGACTATTACAGCAGCAATGAAGGAATGTCTTGCTGGAAAACCATTGAAATATAGTATTGAGGACAATTCAGTGATCGTCTCTTACGATCCTCAAAAGGTATCACTGGCAGGTGAAAAGGAAATAACTAGCACAGTTACGGGAAGAGTAATATCTGAAGCCACAAAATTGCCTTTGGTTGGAGCCACAGTAGTATGGAAAGGCACAAATACCGGAACTATTACAGATGCTACCGGCACTTTTAATATCAACAGGATAAAAGACCTGGACACTCTGCTAGTTTCCTATGTAGGATACGTCACTAAAGAAATAAATGTAGGTAATAGAGAAACTATCTCGGTAAGATTATCTTTGAATATAAATGCATTAGAAGCAGTTGTCGTCAATAAAGGGTATTACACCACAACCAAAGCGCTGAATACAGGCGATGTCACAACTGTAACCGCAGAGGAAATCGCCAAACAACCGGTTGGTGATCCTTTAGCTGCTTTGATAGGAAGAGTGCCGGGGCTGCAGGTAACACAGACTACCGGTCTCCCCGGTAAGAGGTTTATGGTTCGGCTTCGGGGCCAGAACAGCATCAGTAGTGGCAATATGCCGCTGTATATTGTGGATGGGGTGCCTTTTTACAATGGCGGGAGTTCTCTTGACAACGCGGGCGCGAGCAGCGGTGCGCTTTCCAGCCTTTTGAGTGTGATCAATCCTTCTGATATTGAAACCATCAGTGTTTTAAAAGATGCTGATGCCACAGCAATTTATGGCCCAAGGGGTGCAAATGGCGTTATTCTGATTACAACCAAAAAGGGGAAAGCAGGTAAAACCAGAGTTAGTATTAATGTTCATTCGGGTATCGGGCATGTTACCCGTATGATTCCTTTGTTAAATACGCGACAATATCTGGAAATGCGGAGAGAAGCATTTAAAAACGATGGAGTGGCCGGTTATCCTACCAATGCATATGATATTAATGGGACCTGGGATACAACAAGATATACAGACTGGGAGAAATTGCTTATTGGAAATACGTCTCATTATACCGATGCACAAGCTTCTGTTTCCGGAGGTAATGTACAAACACAATTTTTAGTCGGGGTGGGATATCATAAAGAAACAACTATTTATCCCGGCGACTTCTCAGACAAACGGGGTTCTGTACATTTAAATCTTTCTCATAGTTCTCTTAACCAGAAATTTAGGTTGAAATTTAGCATGCTTTATTCAACCGATGTTAATATTTTACCCTTAAAAGATGGGTTCAATGATTTCCTATTGCCTCCTGATGCACCTTCAATCTATGATACCTCCGGTAATCTTAACTGGGAAAATTCTACCTGGGTTAATCCATATAGAAATTTATATGCTACCGGAAGCACCAACACGGATTATCTGAATAGTAATCTGACGCTTGGTTACGAGTTGATTAAGGGATTAAAGATAAAAGCATCTCTCGGTTATACGATGACTAACCATGAACAAATAAACCTGATCCATTCGACTTACTTTGATCCTGCACAGACCGGAAACGAGTCTTCTGCTGAATTTGGTAATAATGAGTTAAAAAGCTGGAATATTGAACCTCAATTGACTTACACCAAACAATTGGGTGCAAGCCGATTGGAGGCCATTATGGGCATGAGCTTTTTTCAACAGAGCCAAAAAGGATCTGTGGTTAAGGGAACTGGATACAGCAGTGATGCCCTCCTTCATAACTTACAGGCGGCAAATTCGATCAGTATAAACAGCAGCACGTATTCTCTTTACAGGTTTGTTTCCCTGTTCGGCAGGTTCGGTTACAGCTATGAAGACAAATATATAATAAATCTTACCGGAAGACGTGATGGAAGCACCCGGTTTGGGCCAGGAAGACAATATGGGAATTTTGGGGCGATAGGCGCAGCTTGGATTTTTTCTAGGGAAGATTGGTTTCAGAATGCCGTACCTTTTGTCAGTTTTGGAAAGTGGCGGGTAAGCTACGGCCTGACAGGCAATGATCAAATAGGCGATTATAGTTACTTGGATATTTACAAGCCTTATTATTATACTTATCAGGGAAAATCTACGCTTATACCTGTTCGCTTCCTGAACCGTGACTATGCTTGGGAAAAGAACAAAAAATTTGAGGTGGGTTTGGAATTAGGGTTGTTGAAAGGCAGAATCGACTTTACGGCAAGTTGGTATAGCAACCTTTCAGGAAATCAATTACTCTATTATCCTTTACCTAATATGACGGGCTTCGGTAATATTTTAGAGAATTTGCCTGCCAAAGTCCGTAATTCAGGTTTGGAATTTACCTTGGAGTTGCATAATGTGGAAACAAAGAGTTTTGTCTGGACTACTAATATAAATCTGACTGTTCCTATTGATCAGGCTAAACTATTATCTTATCCAAACCTTGCTACATCCAATTATGCCAACTCCTATATTATAGGCAAATCTTTGTTTATTTCTAAAAAACTAGCATACCTTGGTGTAGATCCTGAAACAGGCATTTATACATATAGAGATTATAATAAGAATGGGACTATTGATTATCGTGATGACTATCGGAAAATTGTTTTTACGGGTCAACAATGGTATAGTGGCATGGGAAATAGCTTTCAATATAAAAATATTGAATTAAGCTTTTTCCTTCAATATGTGAGGCAGAATCATGCAGTTTCTTTGTTTCGATACATTAACGGCCGGTTGCCGGGCAGTATGAACAACATGCCAAATTATATTTTAGGACGATGGCAACGACCCGGTGACAAAGCAGATATCCAACAGTTTTCTAATGCTAACCCGATTGTACGCACTGCCTATTTTAATATGTCTAGTAGCGATGGATCGTATGATAACGGATCATTCCTTAGAATGAAGAACTTATCCGTTTCATATAGGTTGCCGGAAAATGCATTAAAAATAAAAGGATTTCCTGACCTGAAAATATATCTTCAAACCCAAAACCTTTTCACGATTACCCAATTTAAAGGGGCCGATCCGGAAAATTTTGCTTCTATTTCCGCACCGCCGCCACTCCGGGTCATTACTGTCGGCATGCAGGCGATCTTTTAATTTTATGAAATTATTTACCACTAAATCGAAGGATGATGAATCTTCATTGGAATATTCAAAATATAGCCACTGTATTTTTATTGCTGATATGCCTCAGTTCATGTAAGAAATTTCTTGCAATAGGTCCGCCGCGAACAGCGTTAATTACCTCCACCGTTTTTAAAGATGATGAGACGGCGATAAGTGCCCAATCTGCTATTTATAGTGAAATGGCGAATGACCTTACTTATAACTTTAGTTCCAAGTTAGCACTTTCAGCAGACGAGTGGAAGAGTGTTTCAACGGACCCATTAACCCTGGAACTGTATCAAAATGCGCTTACTGCTACAAACTACCAGATTTCCTCCTACTTTTGGAATCCATTATATCAGTATATTTATCAATCCAATAAGATAATTGAAGGGTTAGGAGCAAGTGATGCTGTGAGTACGGCTGTCAAAAATCAGCTTGAAGGCGAAGCTAAATTTACACGGGCATTTTGTTACTTTTATTTAGTGAATTTATTTGGAGACGTTCCTCTGTTGACTTCCAGCAATTACCAGGCGAATTCGCTTGCTTCTCGGAATACCAGGGATGATATTTATCATCAGATTATTCTTGATTTAATCGAGGCAAGAACTTTATTGGATAATAATTATTTAAATGGTGATCTGACATCAGAATCAAGTGAAAGGACGAGGCCAAATAAGATGGCGGCGGACGCCTTGCTTGCTCGGGTTTATTTATATAGGAATAAATTTGATAGCGCCTATAGAATGTCTACCGAAGTTATCAGAAATCACATGTATCGCCTTGATAATTTAAATGAGGTGTTCCTTACAACCAGTAAGGGAGCCATCTGGCAGTTGAACTCTCCTTATAATACTTATGAAGCGAGAGGATATATTCTGAACAGCATTCCTTCTTATCCTTACTACGGATCCTTTAGTGATGGCTTTATTGCACAATTTGAATCGGGTGATATGCGATTAACGAATTGGATTGGCACATATTATAACGATGGGACTACTTACTACTACCCTTATAAGTACAAGAATAGCGATTTTTTTGGCACAGTGACTGAATATCAGGTAGTGCTTAGGTTGTCTGAGCAGTATTTGATCCGTGCTGAAGCTCAGGCGAATGGCGCAGGACACGGAATTGAGGGGGCAATAAAAGACTTGAATAAAATACGAAACAGGGCATCCCTGCCGGATTATACCGGTATCACGGACAGTGACTCGATTATCGGCGCTGTTTTGCATGAACGGCGGGTTGAGTTGTTTACGGAATGGGGCCACCGTTGGCTGGATCTCAAGCGTACCGGCAGAATAGATTCCGTGATGAAACTGGCCACCCCTCGGAAGGGGGGCGGAGCCTGGAACCCTGATCAACAGCTCTATCCGATCCCTCAGGCGGAGCGGGCAAAAGATATAAATTTAACTCAAAATGACGGCTATAATTAATGATCTTATTATCTAATAAAATACCAATGTTATGAAACGACTCGTCCATTATCAGTTTATGAAACCAGCCTTTTTATCGGGAGCTATTTTTTTTCTTATTGCCAATCTTTGCTCAGCGCAGAAAGGCCCCATGCCTTCTGCTAGTACGGTCATGAGTCGGGCCGAGGTAAAAGCAAAAAAGGAGAATAAAAATATATTACTTATTTTTCATGCTTCCTGGTGTCCCTTATGCAAGAAAATGGAAGCCTGCCTTAATGATCCTTCTTGTAAAAAAATGTTTGACGATAACTATGTGATCGCGTATCTCGATGTTCTTGAATCCAAAGACAAAAAGAAGCTAGAGAATCCCGGTGGTCTTGACTTGTTGAAGGAATATAGAGCAGAAGAAGCAGGGCTCCCATTTTGGGTTATCTTGGACAGCCATGGGATGCTACTCTTTGATTCACGAATACGACCCAAAGGTACCGGATTAGACGTTCCCGGAAAGAACGTTGGATGTCCGACACAGGTAGACGAAGTAAACTTTTTTGTGAAGGTATTAAAGGAAACATCAAACCTTAAGGATACTGACCTTAGCGTTATTCAGGAACTCTTTTCAAAGAACCGATCCACAGGAGCCGCAACCCATTGATAACCATCTTCCCCTTTGGATATCAAAGTATCTAAATGTAGCCTGACTCCATTAGGATAAATTAAATCTATTGTATGTGGAAACTTCTGGTCTTATTGGGAGTTTATCCAGTCTCTTGCCGATCATCTTTGTTGGCCGAGTTGTTCCGGGCAGGGTGCTCTCCAGTATCGCCTACTTACGCTTCGCTTGACAATGTAAATACTGTTTACCAATAAAATCTTTCCATTTCCTCATTGGTGTCATAAGACCGATGGAACCATGCTTACGCTTGAAGTTATACCAGTACATGTATTTTTAGATAGGTTGCTTTGCATCGTAAAAAATTGAAAAGCTATGCCAGTCTATCAGATCTCCTTCCCGTATCGCTTCCTGCAGGATACTGTACTTCTCCTCAGGGGTGAGTTTTCTTCTTGTCATGTTTATTCCTTAAATTTACTACGACTAAATTGATTACCAAAAGCCTTTTAGAGCCTAATACATAGTTTGCTCTGATTTTATGGAACGATACGAATACTTTAAACTTTTTCACGACATCAGTAAGACAGATTCCACTTTGCTGGCCAGTCAACTTAAGGAGCTAGCCTTTAAGAAGGGAGACGTTAGAACCGTATCGGGACAGGCTCAGAAAGCTTCTAATATGTTGCTCTTCCCCCGCTTAAATCGAAGATAAATCCTGTGTTAAAGGAAGCCTCTGGAGAGGTGATCCAGCTGCTTAACGAGGCAAACTCTTCCAGGGTGCCGCATCTTTTCATGGGTATTTTGTCTGTCATGTATAAGACCTGCTCTTTAGGCATATCATCCACCAGGGAAGTTTGTATTACGGCAGGAGCTATACCGTTAATGGTTATGTTGGTTTCAGCAAATTCCTTTCCAAGCGATTTTACGAGACCAATCACGCCGGATTTCATGGAAGAATAACAAACCATTCCCGCGTTTCCTTCTTTTCCCGCTATAGAGGCTATGAGCAATATGCGTCCGTAATTGTTTTTTTGCATTCTTATCAGGGAATGCTGTACCATCAAAAAACTGCCTCGCAAATTTACTTCATAAACCTTATCAAAGTCTTCCACGTCAATATTGGTAATTGTGGCATTGGACGGTCCGACTATCCCGGCAGAATTAATCATGACATCCAGGGAAGTATAGTTTTTATCGTACTGCCTGAAAGCTTCTTCAATAGCCTCTTTGCAGGAGATATCCACTACCTGTAAAGAAATGTTTTTTAATCCCTTATGCTGAAATTCCTCAACAGTCTTTTTTAACAAGGGCGCGTTGCAGTCGAAAATAACCACATTTGCTCCCTCCAAAGCATAGCGTTCTGCAATGGCTTTTCCCAAGCCTTCGGCACCCCCTGTGACAATGATATTTTGATTTTGAAACCGATTATAAAACATAATTTATTTGTTATTTGTAATTGTTAATGGCTAGTTTTTCGTTGAAGTATATCATGAACGATACCCTTGGAGGAGATCACCCATTTTTCCGAACTGCTGGATTCTATAAATGCTTCATCAGTGGTTATCCCGAGTCCGTCTCCTTCTGGCAAAACAGCCTGCCCCTTTTCGACTTGCAAGGGCTTTTTTAAAACTGTATTAGCCGTTTCAAACATTTCCAGTTGATGCTCTTGAATAACCCCTGAAAGGACAGCACTTAAATGCCATGTCGCCGCTACGCCAATGGCTGTACATACACCCAGATGAGGAGCGATTTGGAGTTTGTTTTTCCTGGCTAATTGAATAATATGCTGTCCGCCGGTGATTCCACAGCGTACAATGTCTGGTTGCGCAACTCGCATGGCGTTTTGATTGAACCACGGCTTGAATTCACGAACTGTTCTCAAGGCTTCTCCCATGGCAATGGGCGTTTGAATGGCTCCCGCAAGCTTTGCATGATTAGCGATGTCTTCCGGATCAAGTGGGGACTCAAACCATGAAGCGTTCAATTGATCAAGACCATGGCCAATTTGGTACGCTGTTGAATAGTCGTATTTACCAATCGCATCCAACGCGAAGAAAGCCTTTGGCCCAATCGCGGAACGAACGGCTTCGCATTCTGCCATTCCTTTTTCGACAGTGTCTCCGATAAATATTTTTACGCCTTGAAACCCTTCGCTGATTTTTTCTTTTGCCAGCCTCAGACGATCAGGTAGATTGGCTAGCCTAAGCCCGGAAACATATAAGGGCAATCGATTGGTAGCCCTGTTCCCCAGTAGCTTGTAAAGGGGCTTTTTTAAGACTTGTGCTTTTATATCCCATAATGCGATGTCAAGGCCTGCCATGGCGTCTATCGTATAAGAGGTGGTATGCCCCCTCACATGACTTAAATGATACAGGCGATCATAGATGTATTCCGTATTTGTCGGATCTAGGCCTAAAACCGCCGGCCCTAACAAACTGGCGATCAAAGTGGCCGGGACCTCGGGGACCAGCGGCGCCTGAGACTCCCCCCAACCGACTATCCCCGTGTCAGTTGTGATTTTGACGATACAGGATTCTGTAAAGCGACTATACGCATGTCGCCATTGGGGTTCGAAGTAATAATCTGTACCAGCCAAACGGTTCGGCGCATCCGTATGCCCGCTCAGGCGGTAATGGTGGTCGAATTTAAAAACAAATACTTCGATAGTCTTTATTTTCATGTATCAATCGGATTAAAAAATCAGTCCACTAAATATTATGAATATGGCGAAAAGAACAACGATGAATATGCCCCACCAGAATAAAACCCGCTGGTACCATTTTTTCTTTATCTGCTCGCCAAGATTTAATTGTTTGAAATTCATAGTTAAATCGCTGGTAATCTTATCAGCACGTGGCGGCGCCGTAAGTAAGCTGACTACAATGCACACCACAACACAAAAAAACCAGGTGAGTATTCCCTGTATCTCATAGGAGTTCATCCACATGTAGGGGGTGTGTATCACCCCTATGGCAATTCTAAAGGCAAAGCCACTGAAAACAGCTACCGTGGCTCCTTTGGCATTGATTCTCCTCCAGACTATACCGAGCAGAAAAATGGCTGCAAAAGGGGGCGCAAAATAGCTAAACAAGGTTTGGAGGTAAACAAAAAGGCCAATCCCTTCGAAGTATTTGAAAGCCAGCGCCATCACTATAGAAATAATGAGGATAACTACCGAGGAAACAATACCTACTCTTACAATCTTTCTTTCACTGGCCTTCGGGAAGAATTTGCGCTTATATATATCAAGTGTAAAAACAGTGGCGGTAGATGTTAATACGGAATTGACGGTAGATTGAATGGCGCCGAAGAGCGCGGCGAGAATCAAGCCCCGTAAGCCTATTGGTATCAATTCTTTTACAAGACGGATATACCCCTGGTCTGCCAGCGGCTTTATCTGGTCCCAGGGCAATAGCATGCCTTCAGGGTATTTGGCAAAGAGAATAAGGCCCGGGATGACAACTAAAATGGGCGTTAATATCTTAAGGTATCCGGCGAACACAATTCCCATTCTGGCGTGATAGATATTTTTAGCGCCTAATACCCGCTGAATCATAAATTGGTTTAAGACATTGTACCAGATACTCACCGATAAGAATCCAAATACCATAAATGGCCATGGGTGCGTGGGGTGATTAAGTGGTTGAAAGATTGATAAGCGGTCATAGGAATCGCTGCCAGGAAGCAGGTGTTTCAGGTTTTTTTGGACGGCTTCTTTCCAAATGCCATAATCAGCTTTATTCCTTGTGATCATAACCTGAAAGCCGTCCCAAAGGCTTCCGTCAGGCGCGAGCATGTGCAAGCCAAATAAGGTAACGAGAATCCCTCCCACGATCATCACAATAACGGTGAAGAAATCCGTCCAGACTACAGAACGGAGTCCCCCGTATATCGCCCAGGAGCCGGCCACAATAGCCAGCAGGATGATAGAGAATTCCAAACCCCATCCAAATAACGCGTGCAGCGCCAAACCGCCCGCATAGAGCACTCCGGCGAGAAAAGCCACAATATTGCTGATAATGGTTACAATTGCAAAGAACTGACGGATGGTGTTGTTAAATCTTCTTTCCAAAAATTCAGGTATCGTAAAAGACCTAGATGCAAGTAAAAAGGGAATAAAAAACCATATCAATAGACTGAAGGTCCATATATTTCGCCATTCATTATCGGCAATCACGATGCCATAAGTGAAGGCGGCACCTACCATCCCGATAAATTGCTCGGAGGATATATTAGAAGCGACAAAGGATCCGCCTACCACGTACCAGGGCAATGACCTGCCTGCCAGAAAATATTCAGTTGAATTGGATTTCTTGCGTCTGCCTGCCCAATAGCCTATAACCCCTAAAACAATAAAAAATAAAACAAAAACGGTATAGTCCAACGGTTGAAGCCCAAACCCGCTTCCAGAGATGCGCAATAAGTATTCTCCTCCTAGAGCCATATCATTATTTTAATACAAGATGATTAATAGATTAAATCAAATTTACATTCTTAGCTAACTGAATAAGCTGATCTAATTGCCAGTCGTTGAAAAAGGGAGGAGCGGGCGCTCTTGTTTTGGCCGATTGAATGACTCCTTTTTCAACTAAAATTATTTTCCATAGGCAACGGTTGGCTACATCTTTTTCATAAGCAGCTAACCTGGAAAAAGGCGTGAAAGACGCAATTGCATCTCCCGGTTTTCCTGCTTCGAGCAAATCCCAGGTTTTCCTGAAAATATCAGGCATGTAACAGGCCGGCATGGTTCCGGAACAGCCGGCTTCATATTCTTCC
The DNA here is from genome assembly GCA_964467635.1 of uncultured Chitinophagaceae bacterium. Classification (GTDB taxonomy): domain Bacteria; phylum Bacteroidota; class Bacteroidia; order Chitinophagales; family Chitinophagaceae; genus FW021-bin31. Next base: position 17,464 of record CAYXRN010000028.1, read on the forward strand.
GGTAGAAAGATACCGCTATTGCCGCCGAAGACACCTTCTAAAGTATTATCAGGATGATGTAGGAGTGTTCTTGCCTTATGAATTATATTGCCAAACTCTAATTTTACATATTTCAGCTTTTCGAGTCTCCCGGCTAATGCAATAATAAAGTCAACAGGAAGGGCAATGTCGCTCAACTGATGATCTTGTAAAATAATCGGGATGTCAACCGCACAGTCAATCGCCTCAAAATAATGGCTTGTTTCATTCAACCCCGACCGCCAGCGACCAAAAAAAGGCGGCATGCACATCACGGCGTCTGCCCCTTTGCTTTCTGCGTACTTTGCCATTTTTGCAGCACAATAAGAGGAAGGATGATTGATGGAAACTACTATCGGTACCCGTCCACTAGCCTGTCTTACAACAAATGATATCAGCTCCTTTTTTTCTTCATCAGACATTAAATGACCTTCAGAGGCATTCGCTAAAGTGACCAGCCCATGTACTCCATGGTCAATACAGTAATCAATTAACCTTGCCTGGCTTTCATAGTCAATGCTTTCATCTTCATTAAAACAAGTTCCCAAAATGGGATAGATTCCTTTTAGTTGTTTTGCATCTGTCATAATAGCTTTTTATATAATTAGATAAATCAATGATAATAAGGAGGAACAAATCAAAAAAAGGATAACGGTTCTACTGAAGACAAAATTGGAGAACAACCTGAAGGACAGGGTTCCCAGTATATACCCCATGATAGCAGGAACGACGACCTTAGGAAGTAGGTGCAGCACGCCGATGTTTAACTCGCTTTGGAAACTCATCAATAAGATACCCAAGGCCATAACAACTAAAAGATAGGACAGCATGGTATTCCTTATCTGTTGCTTGTTTTTACCAATTGCATTTAAATGCAATACCACAAGAGGTCCGTTGATGCCCGTAGAGGGTGTGAGGGCTCCGCTTAAAAACCCGGTTAACCAGGTCAGATAGGAATGGGAGAAAAGCAGCTTCAGCTTGCTTAGAGACATGAGCGACGTAATCAGGATGACAACTAGCGTTACTTTTTTTAATATTATGGAATCCACGGCGTGAATAAGAACCAACCCAAGCACAAGGCCAAGCAACGCACTAATAACCAGTTTAAGCAGGACCGGCTTAAGTATGGATTTTATATTTTTGGCGGAAAACATGGCTATGAGACAAGTTAAAAATGATATACACAGGTTTAAAAAGACCAGCGTGACAAAGTCCATCTTGTTGACAAGTATTAAAGTACTGGTCACCGCTAAGCCGAACCCTAAGGTACCCTGAACCCAGCCAGCTATCATAAACGCCAGAAGTATCCACCATAAATCAGGCATTACGAGCTCATTTTTGAGGTGAGGGCTAAGCCGCCATCCACCAACAGCGTAGACCCGTTAACCGTCATGTCTTCAAAATCGCTCATCCTCAGTACATGTTTGGCAATTTCCTTAACCGATACCAGGTTATGGGCAGGGATTGAGTTTAAATGCCTCTTTAACAGTTCGGGATCTTTTTGCTGGTTCTTTTTAGACAAGCCGCCTGCCACTATTCCAGGGGCAATTTCATTTACAAGGATATTGTAAGGAGCTAATTCCAAGGCCATTGCTTTACACAACATTCTTATAGCAGCCTTGGAAATACAATAGGCCGGTATCCTTTTATCCGGCCGTTCTGCTGCCCAGCTTCCCATAAAGACGATCCTGCCCGGCAATGATTGTGCTTTCATTCTTTTAGCCGCCAGAACAGCGACGTGATAGCCGCCCCAAAAATTGATTTCCATTTGCCTGCGCGCTTCTGAAACGGGAAGGTGATCGTTGACCAGTGAGCCTAATACAACAATTCCCGCATTAGGTATAACCACTTGGGGAATTCCCCACTCTTTTTCAACAGCATCCAGCCAATCAGTCACTTCGGCTTCGGAGGAAACATCTGTTTTTTTGTAAAGTAGCGCTTTACAACCTTGAGACCGAATGCTTTGAAGCTGGCTTTCGGCGGCCACTTCATCGGCCAGGTCGCTGATCGCGACCCGGAAGCCTTGTTGTCCGAATAGTATGGCGACAGCTCGTCCGATATCTCCAAGCCCACCACTGATCAGTACTATTTTGCTATGCTTCATATTTAATTTTTATTTAAACGGAAGGATCTTCCTATGTCCGACTTACTAAAGGTTTGGCCTCTTTTTAATATGGCTGGATAGGCCTGTACTGTCGTTGTGCTTTTACCTGTCATCCCTATCCACACCGGGAACGCTTTCAAAAACAGAAGCCTTTTTTAGCCTTGGGCACTGGAAGTTGAATGAAAATAAACACATAAACCAAATGCAATCGGTGGCCAATCATTTTTCATCTTCATTAATTCCATATCAATACAATAATGATTACGCTATTTCAATTCTTTTAAATTATTTTCCAATGACATCATCACTTTAGCCGGATATACTACACTGTTTAGCCAAAAGCGCCAGGGCGTCCTAATGAACATCGTAGCGTAATTGCCACCTTGCGCCTGTTGCATGATTGTAATGGAATTGGCTATAGACTTTGCTTTAGCTAAATAAATTTCTTTTCCGGTGACCTTAAACGCATGCCAGTACGTATCAATCATAATTCCCGCGCTTCGGGTAACCGGCATCCAAAAACCTGACTGTTCCTGAACCGAAGGAGTAATCCAATTTTTGGTTTTATAACCCGGATCGGATTTTTCAGGTCTTATAGACATTATTTCAGGCTGTTCCCATATGACAAACTGGTCTTCTGCAAATCGAACCAGCGTTTCTGCTAATTCGATGTTCTTATTGTTTTTAAATAAGTAAACCGCCAAATCGCAGGCTTGTTCCCTGCTCTGATCCCGAAAAGGCTTTTTGGGCTTTACATCTTCAAACTGGCCTTGCCAGTTAAATGTTTTGACAGGATTCTCCATCAGCCAATTTAATATCTTTTTAGTAGAGGCTTCTAACCCTTTTACATGGTAATCTTTGCTAAGCCTGTTAAAAAAGTTAACTACCGCCGTAGGAATAGCAATGTTTGGCGTCACGGGCTCCCCGGTTTTATAGTTCACCAATAAGTACCAACTGCCATTATCCAGTTGCGTTTTTATATAGGTGTCAGCGATTTTCTTGGCTGCCTCAAGGTACTTTTTATTCCCTGCGAGATCATACAAGTCCAGGTAGGCGTTCCCCGCGTCGGCCCCCATAATGGTTAAATTATTCACCAGCTGCATGTGTGAAGACGCTGGGTTGTCTGCTATTCTCGGTCCGTAATAAGTAGGCGGAAATCCCGGCCATGCACTGCTTTCGGGGTAGCTTACCTTAATTAAATAATCGGCGATGATACCCGCCAGCCGGGTGAAGCGTTTGGCTTCATCCGGCTTTAGTTTGGCATAGGTAACGGCCCCCACAATAAGGGCGCTCCATATTTTAGCCGGATACCTGTAGTAGCCATAGTCGGGATCAGGCTTTTCATGCTCCAGCCAGTAGCTTACGTAACCTTTATGCATGAGGCTGTCCAAGGCTATCATCGCGCTACTGTCGTAAGATATCACGGGTTTATGGTAAACACTGTCGTCCGGGGCATAGGGCGAGGCCCGGTAATATTGGCCACTGCCCGCCAGTCCGAGGCTATCCCCTTTCTTGGAAACACCTACCACTTTAATCTTGAATTTTCCGACGGGTACCTTTGTCCAAACAGGGCTTAATGCGGCATAAGGCACCTCGCTTTCAAAGGTATAGGTACTGGAGTCTTTTAACGATAAGATCTGATAGGCGTATTTATCCGCCTGATCAACCTTACTAAAGTCAAATGCAGGTGCATAAATAAACCGCCTCGCGTATTTGTTCCAAAAAGGTACTTGACCCGGTTTGCCGGGATGTATAGGATGAGCAGATTCCTGTAAAGCAATGTCGCTAAAACCTTTTGACGACTGTTCGGAAACCGAATTACAAGCGATGAAAGGCCCAGTAAATAAGGCACCAAGCATACAAACCGTTACGATTTTTTTCATGTTTATTCCCATTTAAATTGTTTTGCTAAAGCTTCTTCCCTGGTGGCGGGACCGTAGTCGATACCCATGGCTGCTAACCAGGGGTAAGTCTTTTTTACTTTTTCATAAAATGAATGATAGGAAAGCCGGGCGCCCACATGCCACATTTGTTCTACGACGGCGAAGATCCGCGGGAATACCCGTCGATCTATCATATATTCCAATACATGCCAGTCCGTCCAAAGATAACAGCCCATACCCATCATCAACTTGGACGGATGGGCTAAATCAGAAGGGTTGTTTTCATAAACATCTTTCAAACCAAAGGTTCGGTTCTCCTTATAATGTGACCACGGGGTCACGGGGAAATTCAGGTAGTTGTAATAATTGGTGCCCGCAATGACGGGCATGTTTCGTCGGATCGCTTCCTGGTAGGGCTTGTCTTTAGCTCGTCGCCAGTTCCACCAGTTGATCACAATGTTTTTGTTTAATTTAACGGTACTGGGTTTTCGTACAATATCTCCCCAGCAAATGGCTTTCCTGCCATGGTTTGCTAAAATAGCCGCTATGCGATTGGTAAAATACAATTGCAGATCGTGGGTATTATGCACATCGGGCTCGTCCTTTATTTTTTGTTGACATTTTTTACACTTGTCCCATTCATCTTTAGGGGCTTCGTCTCCGCCGATATGGATGTACTCGGAAGGGAATAAGTTGACGACTTCCGCGAAAACATCTTCGAAAAAAGAATAGGTCTTTTCGTTGCCGGCACAAAATAATTTCGGAGAGAACCGAACTATTGATTTTGGTGGCTTGCCATCACAGGTATATTCCGGGTAGGCGGTGAGCGCAGCTTCTGAATGTCCGGGGATATCTATTTCCGGAACTACGGTTATATGCCTTTGTTTAGCATACGCCACAATCTCCCTGATCTCGTCTTGTGTATAAAATCCTTGTTGTTCCTTGCCATGTGCTACTTTCGATCCTATGGATGTTAATTTCGGGTATTTCTTTATCTCAATACGCCAGCCTTGTCCCTCGGTTAAATGCCAATGAAATACATTTATTTTTAACATGGCCAGGTAGTCCAGGTACTGCTTGATGAAATCGACACTTTGATATTGACGTCCCGAATCCAACATAAAACTTCTCCATTTGAATCGGGGCCGGTCCTTAATATGTACAAGGGGTAAAGCAAAGGAGCGTGCTCTTCGCTGATATACGGTATAAGGAAATAGCTGCATAAAGGTCTGTACGCCATAGAAAAAACCACTCGGGCTGCCGGCGACTATTGTTACCCGGTTATGCTCTACATGAAGTTCGTATGCTTCCTGCCCGGCTGCTTTACTGTCAGAAGCGGCCGGTTTAAAACTGATGCCTTCTTCTTTTTTCTTAAGCTGTGGAGCAGTATGTACCTGTACTGCCAGGGCTGTCATCTTTTTAAGCCACTGTTGCAGAAACAAAGCAGATGATTGCCCTGCTTCAGTAGTCCACAGGTTTACATGCTTGTCGATATGATATTCTCCCTTTTGCCACGAAGCATATTCAGGGGACGGCATGAGCGGTTTTTTTTCTATACCACCATGGATATCCTTTGCAAGGTGGAAAGGGTCTAGCGAAAACCCAATCCCGGCAATGGCTGTGTTTTTAATAAATGCTTTTCTGTCCATTCTTTCTCCAATTAATCATACAGGTTGAATAATACGCATTAGTGACATTTTGTATTATTAACGGTCGTATATAGTATATATGGGCTCTTCAATCCGATAGGTTCTTTTTTGTGTAAAGCTTCGTCCATGCTGGTCGGTTACTTTCACTTCAATCGTATGTTGTCCAATCTTTAGATTGGTTTTTATGGGTGCTTTCCAAAGGTGTGTGGACTCCCTTGGCGGTCCCGGTCGTCTTCCTTCTAATAGCGAATCGGTGTAATCCCATTTATGCAACATATTCAGATAATATTGGTCAAATCCGGGCGCATAAGTCATTGTTTTCCATTTTCCTTCATCTATACGATACCAAAGTGTATCTTTGCTGCTTCCCATAAAGTAGTTCGCATAAATAGTAGCGGCTGAACGCGATTGATGCGCTACGACCTTTGGCGCAGATATTCTTATTTGGTAATCCGCGGGTTTTCCGGCTACTTGATAATCTATGACATAATCATTTCCTTTAAAGGTAATAAAAGCATAGCCCTTGGGCGTGCCGTCTTTCATGGTCGAGATAGGTATATTTCTTTCATTGAAAATGCCCGAATACCAGCTTCCTGATGTAGTGCCCACGTTGTATTCATAATGAGGAGTTTTACGCAGCCACCCATCCTTTTTGGTATAGAAATATTGGTTCTGCCGGTGTGTATGCGCGGAGAGGGATAGCGTATGCGGGAAATCTTTCAATAATTCGAATAACTGTTCCCTGTCACCGTCCCGGATTGCTCTTAAAGGAATGTGGAAGGCCAGCACGATTAAATGATCTTTGGGGACGTACTTTAAATCATTTTTAATAAAAGTGAGTTGAGTGGGTCTTAACCCGCCCCGGTAGCCTTTACCATCTACTGGATCGGGATCAAGGATATCATCTAAGATAATAAAATGAACCCGGCCATAGTTGAAAGCATAAGTGTTAGGACCAAAGTGGGCTTCAAAGGTTTCATCGGCGAGGGAATCCGATTTAGCATCATGATTCATATCATGGTTCCCCATCACGTTATACCAGGGAATACCCACTTCACTGACAATTGCGCTATAGGGGGCGAATAATGTTAAATTGTTCCCTACAATATCGCCGAGGCTCATTCCAAATAGTACATTTTTAATTCCTTTTACTTCGTCAATAATCCCCCTGTTGAAAAAATCAAGCTGCTGCCTGATTTTAATCTGTGGATCACCAAAGACCAATATCCGGAAATTTTCTTTCTCCTCAGTAGGAATTAATGCAAAGTTTACCTGTTGAGGTATTTTTCCCGTTGGCTGCACGCCTTGATATTTTTGTTGGGGAGAGCCTTCAGGTTTATGTATATAGTAAAATTGAGGAAGGTTATCTTTATTTACCGGTAAGCTAAATCCTGCAGGCTTGATGACAAAAATAATATTATCATTACCAACAGGTAATTCATACCTCCCATTTTTATCCGTAGTGGTGACATAGATACCATTGGAAACAGGAATATTTGATAACCCCTTCTCATTCTTCTCTTTTTTTCCGTTGCCATTTTTATCAGCATACACATAACCCTTTACGATGGATTGAGCGTTTGTCGTAAATGTAATGGATAAAAACCCAGCCAATAAAACTAATTTCTTCATTGCCATAATTCAATCTAATAGTTAAAAGTTTTAATATGTAATATCTTTCTGTTTCGAAGTTACAATAAGTTTTGCTTTAAGTTTAACCATTGATCCCTTTATTCGATTGACAGCAATACGACGATACCGGGAATTTGATGATCAGTTTATAGTTAATTAAATTTTTTGACATGTATAGAGGTGTTTTATTATTCCTATGTTGTAAATCGAATACAGCACCATGAATAATCTGTCCTGCGGATTTGCGCTAGAAAATTTTCCTTTTAGCTACTCCCCGAGGCAGAGGAATTGCCTTTGCTTTTGTTGGCATGTTATCAAAAAGGCTCTTTGCTGTTTGTGGCATAGATGATTCGAGAACGGGCATTAATTCTTTAAATAGTATTAGCAAAATATTAAATAATTTAAATTTTTCCATTATATCATAGATGGTGTACGGTATAGCATTCAATACCCGGGATTTTGTTTTAAATTTGGCGCGATATCCAAGTCTTTTTGAGGAATGGCCCACAAGTTATCCCTGGTGGGGTTAAAGGCACGCTCTTCAACATGTCGGTACAGGTCTTTCATACTCCCATAATTGGGATGACCATTTTGATCGATATCAGGAGCATGGGGAATCGTCACATAACCTGCTTTCGGCCGGCCAAAGAAGATGCCATTCATCACCTCTTTGCCAATTTTCCAGCGCCGTATGTCAAATAGCCGGAACCCTTCATTGGCGAACTCTATTGTTCGTTCATACCGCACTTCCCGCCTTAGTTTACTTTGATCCGTTGTAGTGACAGTTGGATATTGGTCTGTTTGGGAGGGGGCTACGCCATAGGCCCGTGCCCTTACTTTGTTAATGGCATCCAGTACACTTTGATCAATATCCCCCAGTTCAATTTTTGCCTCCGCGTAGGTTAACAGTACCTCGGCATACCGCATATAGATGAAATTCAGTTCCGAGGACGTCCTCCTTTCGGGAAAATCTTCCGGGTCGTTATATTTTCGCCAGCAATATCCGGTAGGCGAGGCATTAGCATTAGTCACATCATGATTTTCGACCCGCTTTTTTTGTCCATTCTGGATATAAGTTGTCATGGTACTGTCAGGGTTCGTATAATAAAGATATCCCCCAAATATACTGCCCGGTCGTATGATAGAGGCGTCCAAACGAGGATCCCGGTTTTCAAATGGATGAGCAGCATCATACAGCGAGGATTCATCAATAGGTTTTCCATCAGTACATTCATACATATCAACAAGAAATTGTGAGGGAACCACTACGCTATAACCTCCAATATTCCGGGTTCCTTCATGGACGGGCGTATTGGTAGTTCGAACACCTATTTGAAGAGGTTCATCTAATATAATGCCTTTGCTATGTTCTCCTTCGTACTGAAACAGTTCTTCATAACTTGGGTGCAGGGCATATAGCCCCATATCCATGACCTTTTTGGCTGCTTCAGCAGCCATGTCATACCTGCTGTCTAATAAGGCTGTCCGGGCTTTCAAAGTCAGGGCGGCCCCTTTTGTGGCACGGCCTTCGTCGCTGCCGGGCCAGGATTCAGGGAGATGCTGAGTGGCGAAATCCAGGTCATCAAAGATCTGCGTTATTATAGAGTCTTTTGGTGTTTGCGTCATTTTTTCGGCTTCTTCTATTGTTGGGAGTTTGGTGATTAACGGAACATTGCCATATAATTCAACCAACCAGAAATAATAGAAAGCTCTCAGGAATCTGGCCTGTGCTTGAATTTGTATATAAAACTTTTCAGAGACTTTATCCTTCGCCCTGGACATATTTTCCAGCAGGTTATTACACCTGCCGATAGCTGAATACATGTGCTCCCAGGTAGTCCGGAAGACAGGGGTTTCTGAAGTCGCTGCGCCTACACCTACGCTATTGAGATCACCACCGACCGTATTTCTGATGAGCCCTAAGTCTGTCGCATTGTCTATTAACAACGGCATGGGATCTTTCCCCCACCACAGGCCATCATACGCGCCGTTAATGGCCAGTTGCAACTCTTTTTCATTCGAAAAAAAGGTGGTGTTTGAAGGGGCGTCCAGCGGAACTTTATTCAGCTCATGCTGGCAGGAAGAACTTATCCCTATTACTAATGTTAGCCCTAGGAGATATCGCGTTAAATATTTCATGACCTCTTTTTCAATTTATATGTTAGAAATTTAAATCAATACCAAAGGTATATACCTTAGTAACCGGGAAATAGCCACCTGCTGTGCCGTTGGGTACATTAGGAGATACGCCGGGAGGCATGTTATCTAATCCCGTGAATAGATTTTGTCCCAAAAAGTATATTTCTAATTTTTCAATGGACAATGCCTGCGTCCATTTGGTGGGTATCGTATATCCTATATGTAAATTACGTAATCTTAAATAAGCGGCGTTATATACCCAAAATGTGGAGGTCTGGAAGTTGTTGAGTGTTGCTGAGCCCTCTGTAAGCCGTGGATAAGCGGCGTCTTTATTGGTGGGCGTCCAATAGTCTTTTTGCCATTCGCTCATGTTGCCCTGGCTATAAAAAGCCCAGACCGGAAATTGCCGTAATAGAATATCTTTTTGACCTACTCCCTGGAACAAGGCGGAAATACTAAACCCTTTATAACTTGCGGAGATATTAAACCCATAAACGTATCTGGGAAAAGGATTGCCGATTATCGTTTTGTCATTGGCATTTATCACCTCACTTTCATGTTCGTTGCTCTTATCCAAATTTTTATATTTAATATCTCCGGGGGCGATCTTTCCAATCTGTTTGGGCCACTCTTCAACCTCCGCCTGGGAATCAAAATA
>CAYXRN010000029.1:0-26879 GCA_964467635.1 uncultured Chitinophagaceae bacterium
AGAGCAGCTGTTTCGTAAATAGCAGGTCGTCGGTTCGAGTCCGGTGGGTGGCTCAATTCCTTTTAGTGATTTTCCCGAAAAAAGTGATAGGTGTTCTGTAGGTGCTGATGACGTTAAGCGTCGCGTCCCCTGAAGGAGATATCTGAAGGGTCATCTTGTCTACCTGGTTTTTGTGATCCTTTGGTGTGATCCGTATCTCCCAGCCGCTTTTTCGCCGCTCAACCATATGGTAGGAGAAGTTGGTGGATATAAAATGAATGCCACCTTCTGAGGGGTCTATAGGTGCACGATAGGCCCTGCCAAAATAAGGCAGCCATGCTCTTACGGTGTCTTCTGAGACGATCAGCCGGTAATCGGAAGTCAATGTTTTGGTAAAGCCGTTTTGAGCAATGGCCCTCCTGGCTTCAAATTGGAACTTCCCCTGCTGTATGGCACGGGACAACGCAGCTTTCTTTTCGTCTGAAATAGAACGAAACGAAGCGCAGGAAGCCACCATAAGAATTACGCCTCCCGCAATAAAACATAAACTTGAATTTGTTCTACACCTCATATAAATTAATAAACAAGAAGGATGCCGAATTGTTGGAGGGGTACCGCAGCAGGGCAGAAGGCAGGCCTTAAAAAAGCCGGATCATTTTGCGGAGAGCCGGTTTTCCATGACCGGGTTTTAATTCTTCCAGGTATTGTCTTCGGGATCTGCATCCATCCATATGCCGTTGTCTATTTCCAGCTGGGTGACGGCTTTGGAGGCCGGAAGCCTCAATTGCGCCTGCTTTAGGTTGTCCTTCCACAGCAACGAGGTGTAATGCCGGGTTTCGGTACTCCCGTCCGCATAGGTAATATGAAGGTCAAAAGGAGTGGGAAATCCGCCTATGTTTTGGAGGGACACGGTATATCTGCCGTCTTTTTTATGTGCCGAATCAATGGCGAGGTCATTGTACCCGTGGGAGAAAAACCAGCTATTCCAAAACCAATTTAAGTTACGCCCCGAAAGGTTATTGAAAGAATAAAAGAAATCCCACGGAATGGGGTGTTTCCCATGCCAGCGTTTCATGTAACCCTGCAGACATTTTTTAAAGCTTTCGTCTCCCAGCATGTCTTTTAAAGCCAGGTAGCCCAACGAGGGCTTTACATAAGCGTTGCTGCCGTAGGCCATTCCTCTTTCAATGTTTGAAGGAGTGATAATGGGCACTTGCTGTTCCTGCGACGGATCACTGATCCACCGGATAACCCGGAATTTTTTATACCAGTCGTTGGCTTTTTCCGTACCGATCTGCGCCTTCCCGATGAGGTATTCGAAAGTAGTGGCCCATCCTTCGTCCATGAAGGCGTAACGGCTTTCATTGGTGCCCATGTAAAATGGAAAATAAGTGTGGGCGATCTCGTGATTGGCGACAAATTGCGAAAAAGCCAGGTCCCGTACCGAAGCATCATTGATCATCATCGGATATTCCATGTCGGCATAACCCTGAACCGCCGTCATCTTGGGATAAGGGTAAGGAATTCCGGGCCAGTTGCGTGAAAACCAGCTAAGGGCTGCTTTGCCGAAAGCCACCATATGGGGAAAGTCCCTGGCGGTATCACTGTAAGCGGCCTGCATGCTTACGCGTCTGCCGGTCGCCTGATCTACAATCACACTTCCCGCATCCCAGTTGTAATGGTCACTCAGGGCAATGGTGATGTCTGTAACGTTCTTTGCCTGCCATTTCCAGGTGTTTGTCCGGGTTTGCCGGGTGATGTTTTGTTTTTGTATATCTTCCTGGCTAGCTATGGAAATCACTTTATCGGAGGTATGGGAAAGTTGCAATTTCTTGGCAAAGGGAGGGGTTAAAACTTCTTCGGGATTTTGCAGTACGCCTGTGGCCCATACGATAAAATTTTTCGGGACTGTTACTGAAAAAGTATAGTCGTTAAAGTCATTGTAAAACTCCTGGTAACCGGTAAAGTCAAGCTGATCCCACCCGTTGTAATCATCGTAAACGGTGACCCTCGGGAAGAAATAAGCCAGGTAATAGCTGGTAGAATCCAACATTCCTTCCCGGCCGCTTTGCAAAGCGATTTCATATTGCCAGTCAATAGCGAGCTCGATGGAATCCCCCGGCAGTAAAGGTTGATTCAAAGAAATGGATTTGGTGGTGATCCCTCCGCCGAGCTTTTTAGTTGAAAAAGGCTGCCCGTTTACCTTAATGCTGTTGAGCTGAATACCATCGTTCAGCCTTTCGGGACTCATATAGCCCAGGTGGGGCGCTTCGGGTTTGTGAAAATTAAGCCACAGCCGCAAAACAATCTGCTGCAGGGTATCAGGACTTTCATTGTAATACACGATCTTTTCTTCCCCTTTTATGGTGCGGTCAGGAGGAAGGGCGGTAATATGGATTTGATAACGGCCATGATTTTGCCAGTAATGGGGACCGGGTTTGCCATCCGTAGACCGCGTCCCGTTTTCATACGCCGCTTTTATATTCCTGGGAATGTATAACGACTGAGCGGAAGCCAAGCCATAGGCGAAAATCGAAAAAAACAGGGGCATAAGCGCTGCTTTAAAACACATAGGCGTTGTATTTACTGCTAAAAATTCAAAAGTACTAAATAATCCGGCTTTAAATCCGGCCCAACGTTTTGGCAGTGCCGCTTCATCCCGAAAAGCCACTCTCTCAGCCCGCCTGGGTCTTTATGTTTTACCATGGGAGAAAGACGGCGGTGGTAAACGTGTAGCGCTGCTGGCGCTTCAGCGGGGAAAAAATGAAAAAAATGTCTATATTCGCTCTTCAGAAATATGCCATATGTAGTGTATTTGCTGGGCAGGTCTTATATATATTTCTATTTACTAACCAAAAAGTTTCTTATGTCAATGCTGAAAGATTTTAAAGAATTTGCCCTGAAAGGGAATGTTCTCGACATGGCCGTCGCCTTTGTTTTGGGTGTGGCCTTCAAAGATGTCATTAATTCGGTTGTTAATGATATCATCATGCCCGTGGTGGGTATATTTACCGGGGGAATCGACTTTTCCGATAAAAAGATTGTCCTTTCTGAAGCGGTAGTAGACGCTTCGGGCAAGGTGATCACCCCTGAAAATGCAATTACCTATGGGATGCTTATCCAGACCATCATTACCTTCATTATCATTGCATTTGTGCTGTTTCTTATTGTGAGAGGATTTATGAAGATGAAAAAAAAGAAGGAAGAAGCTCCTGCGCCTCCGCCTCCTCCGACCGCCGAAGAAACGTTGCTTACAGAGATCAGGGACCTCCTGAAACAAAAGTAAGATTTTTAGTGCATACACCGCTGCCTCAAGGTGCGAATTTTGGGGCAGGTGTTGTATGTTTGCACCTTAAAATGATTTACTTATGAAAACGTTGGCTTTTGGCCTAGTGGCCCTATTGTTTATTTGCGCTGTAATCCCGTCACAGGCACAAGATAAAACCGTACAGGATTTGTCTGATATGGCCCAAAGGAATGTGGAAATTAAAGATACCAGTAATAAAGATTGGCGATTAGGAGGGATATTTCACCTGAATCTAAGCCAGGGGGCTTTGTCCCACTGGGCGGCGGGGGGCGACAAAGCTTCTTTTGCGCTTACCGGTCTTTTTAACGGGTATGCCGCCTATACAAAGGGCAAGTCGCTGTGGAACAACCTGCTGGACATGGCCTACGGGTATACGAAAACAAGCAGTACAGGCTACCGGAAAAGCGATGACCATTTTTATTTTACATCCCAGTATGGCTATCAGGCAACAAAGAATAAAAAATGGTACTACAGTGCACTGCTGGACTTTAAAACGCAGTTTACAAAAGGTTACCTGTATGACGCGGACGGAAATAAAACCTTTAATTCCGATCTGTTTTCACCGGCTTATCTCCTTGTTTCGGCGGGTATCAATTTTAAGCCCACCGACTACTTTAACGTTTATCTTTCGCCTATTACCGAAAGGTGGACCTTTGTAATGAACGATAGTTTATCGGCTGATGGAAAATACGGTGTTAGCCCGGGCAGCCACTCCTTCAATGAATTGGGTGCGTTTCTTACTGCCCGCTTCAACAAGGATTTAGGGAAAGCCATCAACCTGACCAGCAGGGTGGATCTTTTTTCCAATTACAAACACAACCCCCAGAACGTGGACGTGTATTTTACGAACCTGCTTACGCTGAAAGTGACTAAATACCTGGCTACTACGCTTTCTTTGAACATGATCTACGACGATGATGTGAAATTTCCATCGGAAAAGGACCCGGAAAAAGAGGTTGCTCACCTTCAGATACAGGAGGTGCTAGGCGTAGGGTTTTCTTATAAGTTTTAATGAAGGGAATATCCTTTCCTGAACCGTAATTTCTTTTACGCTTTCAGGAAAATATAAGCCTGTTTAACCAGCTGCTTCGAGAAGACAGACTTCCTCAAATGGGTAGCTGCCTTGCATCGCGCATAAAATGCCGGCGTTATTTCGAAATGCCCGCCCGTTGCCCCATAAAGAGGTGCCTGTTGCCCAATGGATTTTATAATTAACTTTGCAGTTTGATGTTAAAAAGAGCAAATAAAAGATAGGATGAACAAAGACGCCATGCAGACGGTCGAGGATGTGGTCATAAAATTTGCAGGGGATAGTGGGGACGGAATGCAGTTGACAGGCACTCAGTTTACGAATAATACAGCACTCTCAGGCAATGATCTCTCTACTTTTCCTGATTTTCCCGCGGAAATCCGGGCTCCGCAAGGGACGATTCCGGGCGTAAGTGGATTCCAATTGCATTTTTCCAGCCAGCGGATCTATACGCCGGGCGATACTTGTGATGTGTTGGTAGCCATGAACGCGGCTGCGTTAAAGACCAACCTGCGAACTCTGAAAAAAGGAGGGACCGTCATCGCTAATATTGGTGGATTTGATGCCAAGAACCTCCGTTTGGCCGACTATCCGGACGGAGGAAACCCCCTGGAAGACGATACGCTGAAAGGCTATACGGTGTATCCGCTTGATGTCACCCGCATGACCCGGGAACTTTTGAAAGAAACCAGCCTGGGAATGAAAGAGAAGGACCGCTCGAAGAACATGTTTGTTTTGGGCTTTCTGTACTGGATGTACGACCGGAAGATGGAATCCACCCTTGATTTTCTGCGCGGTAAATTCCGCCACAGCCCCGAAATACTGGAAGCCAATGTAAACGTATTAAAGGCAGGGTATCATTTTGGAGAAACGACCGAAACATTTGGCGTTCGTTTTCACGTCAACAAAGCTAAAATGGAACCGGGTACCTATCGCAGCATCACCGGTAATACCGCCTTGGCCTATGGGCTGATCGCTGCTTCTCAGAAATCCGGATTGCCGTTGTTTTTAGGCTCTTACCCGATTACACCGGCTTCAGACATCCTGCATGAATTGAGCAAGCACAAAAATTTTGATGTGCGGACCTTCCAGGCGGAAGATGAAATCGCCGGTATCAGTTCGGCTATTGGCGCTTCCTATGGCGGCCACATGGGGATTACCACCACTTCGGGCCCCGGTATGGCTCTAAAGTCGGAAGCCATGGGGCTGGCTGTCATGCTGGAGCTGCCCCTGCTGGTTATTGACATTCAAAGAGGAGGCCCCTCCACCGGATTGCCGACCAAGACGGAACAGTCTGATCTGCTGCAGGCCTATTATGGAAGGAATGGAGAGTGCCCGATGCCTGTGGTAGCGGCTCGGACGCCTTCCGATTGTTTTGAGGCGGTATTTGAGGCGTACCGGATCGCGGTCACGCACATGACGCCGGTTATTTTCCTGAGCGACGGATACATCGCAAATGGGGCCGAGCCATGGCGGTTCCCCCAAAGCAAGGATCTGCCTGAAATAAAAGTCCGGTTCAAAGAAGCACAATATAACGGAGAGGAAGCCTTCCAGCCATACCAGCGCGATGAAAGCCTGGTCCGTCCCTGGGCGATTCCCGGCACCACGGGACTGGAACACCGCATCGGCGGCCTGGAAAAGGAAAATATTACCGGTAATGTAAGTTATGATCCTGAGAATCATCAGCTCATGGTCAAGCTGCGTCAGGAGAAGGTGGATAAAGTCGCCCTGGATATTCCCTTGCAAACATTGGACAGTGGTCCGGAAAAAGGGAAGGTGCTGGTGCTGGGCTGGGGCTCCACGTATGGGGCCATAAAGAGCGCAGTCAGTGAGCTGCTCCTGCAGGGACACGAGGTGGCCCATGCCCATCTCCGGTATTTACGTCCTTTCCCAGAAAACCTGGGAAAACTTTTGCGTCAGTACGAACATGTCCTGATTCCGGAGATTAACAACGGACAGCTGATTCGCATTATCCGAAGTGACTTTCTTGTCGATGCTAAAGGCTACCACAAGATTATGGGCGTCCCGCTGAGGAGCCAGGAACTGGTCCATTGGATCAAAGCATTCCTGTGAGACAGCTTTTTGTGCCTGTCGTATAAAATTTTACCTTTGCACATATTTTTACCGACTGCTTTTCTTTAAAAAAAGAAGGCAGTTTGTTTTATGAACCCCTTACGAGAAAAAGTATAATATGATGGATTGGACGAAGATCACCATTTGGAACAACAGTTTAAAAGATTATGTAATTGCGGCGGCGATTATTATAGCCGGAGTTATTCTTTTTAAAATTCTTAAAGGCGTGGTGCTTCGAAAATTGCGCAAGGTAGCCGAAAGAACAAATACCCATATTGATGACCTGCTTATCGGTATGCTCAATAAAGGGATACTGCCGCTTTTATACATTATTGTCATTTACATCGCGGTGACGACGCTTACGCTGACTGATTTTTTAAGCAAAGCACTCAGTGTGGCAATGGCGGTAGTTACCGTCTTTTTTGTGGTGCGTATTCTCATTATGGCTTTTACAAGCACCTTGGAATATTACTTTGAAAAGCAGGGACGCTCCCAGGCGATCAACGCAACAAAAGGCGTAGTCATTATTGTCCAGGTGATCTTATGGGTATTGGGACTGGTTTTCTTGCTGGGCAATCTCGGCTACAACATCGGCACCCTTCTGGCCGGACTCGGCATCGGGGGTATCGCTATTGCACTGGCTGCACAAAATGTATTGAGTGATATCTTCGCATACTTTTCTATTTTATTTGATCGTCCCTTCGAAGTGGGGGAATTTCTGATCATTGGCACCGAATTAGGGACGGTTACACGTATTGGTATTAAGACTACGCGTATACAAAGCTTGTCGGGAGAAGAATTGTCTTATTCCAACCAAAATATGCTGAATCAGTGGATTCATAATTATTCCCGAATGGAAAAGCGGCGTTGTGTGTTCGGACTGAACGTTTCCTACAATACACCTGCCGAAAAGTTGGCGAAGATCCCCGAGGAGGTAAAAAAAATAATTCTTTCCCAGAATAAAGTAGAGCTGGACCGTGTCCATTTTGCGCAATTTAAAGAGTACTATCTTTATTTTGAGGCCGTATATTATTCTATGGAACCTGGATATGGAGAATATATGGACAAACAACAAAACATTAACCTGGGCATTTGCCGGCTGTTTGAAGATATGGGCGTCGAATTTGCATTTTCCACTACCCGCAATATCAACCTCAATCAACAGACGCCGCCGGAAGACAGTCCGGAGGCACAAGCTTAGAGTTCATAGGCAAAGCCAAGGCCAATCAGTTCTTTAAACTGGATACGCGGACCACTGCTCACGACGACTTTTTCGCCTGTTTCAGGATCCTTTTGAATAGAGCCATCTTCATTTTTGGCGTAGGTAATGAATTTAATGTTGTCGTCATAAATAAGCTCGGTAGTCAGGGAAGCGGAAATGAATTTGTTTACCTTAAAAGTCAACAGGGAGTTCCAGTGGATGTCAATATTTTGCGGGTTTTCCAGATAATTCGAATAGAGTTCCAGGCGGGTTTTCCAGTTGATGTTTTTTAGGATTTCCTGATCATAGAGCAGTGACATGTAGGCGCCCAGCTCGTAACTTAGTTGTTTGCCGGCGCGGACCAGATAGCGGTAGCCGTCATCTACTTCCACATAAATCGCCTTATCTACCCCAAAAGCCCCTTCATTGGCCAGGCGCTGGTCATTGACAATCACAAAACGAGAGGTCACCGGGGATAACAGAACGGAGAAATGTTTGTTCGGTTCGTAACTGATACCGACAGAACCTAAAACATTTCCCGGCGCCAGGAAATGGGAAACAACGGAACTGTCATCAGGATAGTTATAGCCATTGGCAAATTGACTTCGGAAATTCAGCAGTACACTGAAGAACCACCGCTTGGAAAACCGGTAACTGTATTTGGAATATATTTCCAGCTTATCATCGCTTTTGCGAATACCCTGACTAGAGGTCTTCAGGAAGCCTAAACTCATATCAATGTTGTTGTCCCAGCTGTTGCGCCCATCGGAGTAGTTGGCATAAATGTTCCCCTTTATTCTGAGCGATAAGGAAAAATTATCTCCGCCAGCGGCCCAGTTAGTAAGGGTGCCTTGATTTACATCCAAACCCAAAAAGGCCCCTGTTTTCCACCTGGTACTGTCCTTTTCCAGATTTACCGGATTTCCAAAATCTCCCTTTTTAAGGGTTTTTAACGTTTCTTTGGGGTTGTATTCCTCGAGCTTTTTTATCTCTGTAACGGTACCGTAGTTTTCTTTATTAGGCTTTGGAATGAAGCTGGGCTCCTGTATGCTTTGGTTTTGCTGAAGAAGAGGAACGGTATCCTGATTATAGGGAAGCATTGTCGTGTCTATGCCATGGATCTGGCTGGTGTCAGCAGGGAAAGCCATGTTGTTTATGGAGTCATCAGGGGCGGAAGTGGAATCCGGCAAGAGAACCTGAGCCTTTGATGAGAATGACAATAATACGCTTACACTAAAAAGAAGAACCCGAAAAAACGTCTTATAGATATCCATAGCTTGTATGCTCATTAACTTGTACATGCAGTAATTATACCAAAAGGGTACGCAAAATTACAAAATGATAACGGGCTGGATCATTAAAGCCAGCTTTTTGGGTGATTTTGTTGGAATAGAAGTGTATTTTTGCAGCGTTTTAAGCATCAATCTATGAGTTTTATTCAGGAAATCAGACAGGCGGGATTACAGGCTATTCAGCATTTGTTTCAGGTGGAGTTAAAGCCTGAAGAACTATTGGTGAACGAGACCAAACCGGAATTTGAAGGCGATTATACGCTGGTATTATTTCCCTTGCTGAAGAAACTGCGCAGAAAACCGGCTGATTTGGGAAAGGAAATAGGGGATCACCTGATCAAAAACTTTCCTCATCTTTTTACCGGCTACAATGTGATTAAAGGATTTTTAAACCTCAGCCTAGCCGATAGCCTGTATGGAAATTTCTTACAAAAAATTTATGCTGATGCCGATTATGGCTTTCAGCAAAGAAACGGGCAAAAGGTAATGGTGGAATTCTCCTCCCCAAATACCAACAAACCATTGCATCTCGGTCATTTGCGTAACAATTTCCTGGGGTATTCCTATGCCAGAATCATGGAAGCTTGCGGGTATGAGGTCATCAAAGCCAATTTAGTCAACGACAGGGGAATTCACATTTGTAAATCCATGATCGCCTGGCTGCATTACGGGAACGGGGAAACCCCGGAAAAGACCGGCATGAAAGGTGATCATTTTGTGGGGAAGTATTATGTCAAGTACAACACGGTTTTTCAACAGCAGGTAGCCGAATTGATGGCCGGTGGTATGGACCGGGAGAAGGCGGAGAAAGAAGCGCCTATTCAGAAAGAGGCTGTTGATTTGCTGGTGAAATGGGAACAGCGTGTACCTAAAGCACTTGCCTTATGGAGTAAGATGAATAACTGGGTTTATGCAGGCTTTGATGCTACCTATAAGCAGATGGGGGTGTCTTTTGACCAGTTTTATTATGAGAGTGAAACCTACCTGTTGGGTAAAAATATTGTAAAAGAGGGGCTGAAAAAGGGCTTGTTCTATAAAAAAGAAAATGGTTCGATCTGGGTGGACCTTACGGCGGATGGCTTGGATGAGAAACTGTTGTTGCGTGCTGACGGGACATCGGTATATATGACGCAGGATCTGGGGACAGCCGAATTGAAATATGAGGATCACCAAATTGATCAAAGTATTTATGTGATTGGCGATGAACAAAACTATCATATGAAAGTGCTTAAGCTGATCCTTCAGAAGCTTGGGAAACCCTATGCCGACGGGATTTATCATCTGAGCTATGGTATGGTGGAACTGCCACATGGCCGTATGAAAAGCAGGGAAGGCACCGTAGTGGATGCCGACGATCTCATGAGTAATATGATCGATACGGCAAAAAGGCATACGGAAGAATTAGGAAAAGTAAAGGATTTCTCGGCCGGTGAGCTCCAGGAACTGTATGAAGTGCTGGGGCTGGGGGCGATGAAATTTTATCTGCTGCGGGTGGATCCTAAAAAGAAAATGGTTTTTAATCCAGAAGAATCGATTGATTTTCATGGGTTTACAGGGCCTTTTGTGCAATATACTTATGCGCGTATTCAATCTATCTTTAGAAAGAAAGCGGTGGTTCCAGGACAGTTTGTAGCCGAAAAAGAGGCTGGTCAGCAGCGCTTTCACCCCTTGGAAAAAGCCGTCGTCCTTCAACTTGAGCTATTTCCGGAGGTGCTGCAGGAAGCCTGCAGAGCAAGAAACCCTTCGGTGGTGGCCGTATACAGCTATAACCTCGCCAAAACCTTCAATGCTTTTTACAATGAACTCTCTGTGAGCAATGCGGAAAGTAAAGAAAAGGAGACGTTGCGGTTACAGCTTTGTTTGGCTACCCAGCATGTGATCAAAAGCGCGATGGGCCTGTTGGGTATCCGGGTGCCGGATCGGATGTAAAAAAAACTTTTGAATAGTCTACCATTTTTATAGGATTTATGTATTTTTGCTTTTGAAAGAAAATCAATCCTATGTTGTTAGACATCGTTTTACCTCACAGTACACGCAAAAGCCAAAAGAAGAAGCAAAGCGGTGATAATCACCTGTTTTCCTTATTGAAGAGCATTTCCTGGCGGCTGATCGGCACACTTGATACCATGATTATTGCTTACTTTGTAACCGGCAAATTGCACATGGCAATCAGTATAGGCTTTGTGGAAATATTTACAAAATTAACGCTCTTTTACCTGCACGAAAGAGCCTGGGTGCTGGTAAAACGAAAATTCAAGTCTGAGGAAGCCTGACTGTTAATGCTATTTATAGGTGGGATTGTACAAGCTGCTGGAAGGTACTTCTACGTTAGGTTTGCCTTTATACCTGTGCATATATAGGGCGAAACACATGGCCACGCAGAAAGCCACGGTAGCCGCAATACCTAAATAAAAAAGATAGCGGGAAGTAGATGCCCAGTTGGTTGTTACATCTTTTAACTCATGTTTCTGTAGTTCGTGATCTTCCATAGCGCGATTTCATTTATGGCACAAAAATAAGCATTGCTGGGAAAGTTCCCAACTATTTTTTTATTTTAGGAAGGGAAGAAAAAGTTTTTTTCTTTTCCACAAAATATTGCCAGACAATGCTGTCTGGATAAACACCGGGCAGTTGGAGGAAAGGCGGACGGGGAATCAAATCCTGTTGGCCTCTGTTTTTGCTTCTCCAGCGAAAAAAACTGCGGTGCGCCTCCCAGATGCTTTTTACTTCTGTATAATTGCCGCCGAGAAAGCTTTTTAAAGCGGCGACCCCATCAAGCAACAAGCGGATAAGCATTATTTTTTTTCTTTCATGAAGCGGGAGGTTTTTGTACATCATGATCAGGTTGTTGCGGAAATTGAGAAAAACCTTTCTGGGATTTCCCTGTGGCAGACTGCCACCGCCCACGTGAAAAATGAGGGAGTCCGGACAGAGCATGATCCGGTATCCCAAGCGCTGCAAGCGCCAGCAAAGGTCAATTTCTTCCATGTGTGCAAAAAAATCGGGGTCCAGTCCTCCGGATTCATGATACAAACGACCACGAATAAATAAAGCCGCCCCGCTGGCCCAGAAGATCTTTTGGGCTTCGTCATACTGCCCTTTGTCTTTTTCAACGGTTTTGAATAACCGTCCCCTGCAAAATGTAAAGCCATAGCGGTCTATCCATCCGCCTGCGGCACCCGCATATTCAAAAAAATCCGGATGGTGCCAGGCCCTGACTTTTGGCTGGCAGGCGCCGATGGTGGGGTCACTTTCCATAAGTTCAACCACCGGTCTTACCCAGTTTGGGTCCACCGCGACGTCCTGGTTTAGTAAGACATAATAATCAGCTTCGACTTTTGACAGCGCTTCGTTATAGCCGTTCGCAAACCCCAGGTTACCGGAATTTATCAGCACTTTTACTTCCGGGAACCGGCTTTTTACAAAAACCATGCTGTCATCAGTAGAGGCGTTGTCCGCTACATAAATCTCCCTGTTGGGGTAATCGGTAGCCAGTACAGTCGGCAGAAATTGTTCAAGAAATTCTTTCCCATTCCAGTTCAGAATGACGATAGCCACCTTGGGGCTTTGCATAGCTTTGAATTTTATAATTTTGATGCGCGTCAAAGGTAAGCATAAAGCCAAAAAAGCATAATCCTGAAAAAACGTTACATTTATCGATAGAATCGGCGAGAACTTATGTTAAAAAAGACACCGGGCTGGAAATTGTTTCTGGCTGTATTAGGGATATTAATTATTGCAGCTACTTTAATTTATGTGAATAACCTTTCCCGGAAATTGCAACGGGAAGAAAGGCGGAAGATGAAGGCGTGGGTAGAGGCTTATCGTGAAATATTGACCGCTTCACCAGAAGCTAATCTCAACCTGGCGACGGAAATTATTGCAAGCAATACTACCATCCCGATTATCCAGGTAGACCGGGAAGGTCATATCTTAAGTACGAATAATCTCGGGATCACCGATTCGTTGCAGAAACATCAAAAGTTTCTTGAAAAGAAACTCGACTTGTTCAAAACCCAGCATACGCCCATCATCCTTCAATACGACCCAAATGATTCCACAGAATACAATAAAATATACTACGGGGATTCTTATGTGCTGCAGCAAATACGTTATTTCCCTTATGTGCAATTAGGGGTAATCGTTTTATTTATTATCGTCACCTTAATCGCCCTCAATATGACCAACCGCTCCACTCAGAATCAGCTGTGGGCGGGCCTGGCCAAAGAAACCGCACACCAGTTGGGTACCCCGCTTTCGTCCATGGAAGCCTGGATGGAGCTGTTGAAAGAAAATAAAGAGAATGAACCGATCGTAAAAGAACTCAGCCGGGATCTGCAAAGACTGAAAATGATCTCCGAACGGTTTTCTAAAATCGGAAGCACGCCTGAACTGGAGGAAAATGAATTGATCGCTCACGTACATAATGTCGTGTTGTATATGAAGCACCGGGCACCAAAGCTGATCCGCTTTCGGATCAATGCCCATGGAGAAGAAGAAATTCCCGCCATGATCTCTCCCCTGTTATTCGACTGGGTACTGGAAAACCTGCTGAAAAACGCATTGGACGCCATGGGGGGCAAAGGAAGTATTACTATTGATATTTCTACACACGCCGCCCACACCTGGATTGATATTATAGATACCGGCAAAGGCATTCCTGCTCATGAGCTCGACCGGATATTCAAGCCGGGATATAGCACCAAGAAAAGAGGCTGGGGGCTGGGTCTTTCGTTAAGCAAACGAATTATGGAGGTCTACCACAAGGGCCGCTTATATGTGAAGGAATCGGAAGTCGGCAAGGGAACCACCTTTCGCATTATGCTGAGGAAATGACCTTCATGGAATAAAAAGTTGAAAGCCTGGTGCAAAAGCATAGCTTGAAAAACCTTTTGACTGATTATTCTGAATTTTTTTGATGACCCGGGTTGATGGGAGTCATTTGACAATGAATGAAGCTTCCCCCTGCAGGCCTAAATTGAACTTCAAATGCCCTAACAGCTAAATTTTCTTTTTTAAGGCGTCAATGAATGCGTCAATATCTTCCGCCGTATTATAAAAATGCGGGCTTACCCGGATGGTTTCTTTTCGCCAGGTGAGTGCGAATCCTTCATCCACAAGCGCGTCTGCAATGTCTTTGGACGCTTTGAAGACCAAGATATGCAACCGATTTTCAGCATCCTCTTTGCCAATAACTTCAAAAGGAAGGTTCAGCAGTGCTTCATGCAATTGTTTGGTCAGGGCCGTATTGTGTACATAAATGTTTTCCAGGCCGTTTTCCAGTTTTTGTTGAACACTTTCCTGCAATTGCAAGAGTGCCGGGGCGTTCATATGGCCGGGCTCAAAACTTTTATACGATGGCCGGTAGTTCCAGCTCGTATCCGATTTATCAATGCTTCCGAAGCCGGCAATGCGGGGCGGAAATCTTTCAATGAAAGCCGAACGGATACAGGTAATGGCAGAACCAAACCCGCCATTCAGCCATTTATAACTGCTGCCGATAAGTACATCCACCGGTAAACGGCCGAAACTGACGGTAGTAGCCCCCATACTTTGGGTGCCATCCACAATGAAGACCACCCCATTGTCTTTACAATACGTCCCAATGGCCTGAATGTCCAGTTTAAATCCGGTTAAGAACTGTACATGGCTGAGCGCTACGACTTCTATTTCCTGCTGATCGATTGTTTCAATGACTTCATCTGTGGAAATATGAAACCCATCGCGGCTTTTGACGTAATGCAATTCGAAATCTCCTAATTCAAACGGTAGATTTAAAGAGGGGTAGTCCGACTGGTATAGCAATACCCTTTTTAATCTCCCTTCAAGACTTTGTGCGATGGCCGATAAGGCAAAGGAGAAGTTTGGCGTAAAGGCGACCTGATCTTCGGTGGTGTCAAAAAGTTGTGCCGTATTTTTCCTGAGCCTTGGCAGATCATCAGCCAACCATTCGAGAAATGCCGTGCTGGAATCCGTTAAGGTTTTGTCCATAAATGCTTTTGCCCGTGCAATGGACTGAGACGAAAGCAGGCCTGTGCCTGCCGTATTCAGATAAACGAGTTGGTTACTCATAGTTTTTTATTTTTGTCGTTGCTGTCCGAAATGGATAGGTAATCGTTATGAAAGTAAAGAAAAAAAGCGGCTTAGGCTAAATATGTGCTGAATTATTTTTTAGAGGTAACCGCTTAACTTTCAATTTGTAAAGTTCCGAAAAATCTGGTAACTGGTCAGGCACCCCGACTATAAACGCTCCCAGCGCTTAATCGCCATTTTAATTATTTGAATCGGTTATAATTGGAGTATCAAAGCTTTGCACCCTTGCTTAGTCCCCTATTGACGTTTTTGTTTGCTTAATAGAAGTATCAATAATAGGACGGATTACGGCCAGCCATGCACCTTTAACTGTTTTAAACTTGGCCGGAGGCCTTCTGCTTGCATTAGATTACGTATAGCTCTTTTAGCGTCATTATCGAAACTTTTGGATAACTTCTATCTCCTATTCTTTATCTTCTAAAAATGGAGCACAAGTCCTAATAATGGGCCATGTAGGCTGCAAAACGGATCATCACGCACAGTTAATTGATTATTTACCGGATAATAACGATATGATTGTTGCTGACCCAATACGCCAGTAGTAACCATATGACTACCTGAGTCGTTATAAAATCTTACAGGAATTACGCCACTGCCGGCCACCAAAAATGCACGAACATAAAAATCAAAAAAATGGAGATCAGGTTTAAGAAAAAACCGGTCTGCACCATCTGTCCTATTTTGATTTTACCGGAACCAAAGACAATGGCATTGGGGGGTGTGGAAACCGGAAGCATATAGGCACAGGAAGCGGCCAGCGCCGCGCCGATCATTAAGGGCACCGGCGAAACGCCTAAAGAAATACCCAGCGTAGCCATTAGCGGTAAGGCCATGCTGGCCGTCGCTGTATTCGACGTGATTTCGGTAAGGAAATTGATTCCTGCTATCACAATCAAAAGAATGAGGGCAGCGGGAATCAGCTTAAGACCTAAAAATTGGCCGGCGAGCCAGGCGCTCAGGTCGGTTTTAGCGAATCCCGAGGCAATCGCCAGGCCGGCGCCGAAGATCAACAAGACGCCCCAGGGTAATTTTTTTGCCGACTCCCAGTTCATTAATCCCCCTTCGCCATTGCCGGCAGGGATAAGAAACATGAGTATGGCCCCCGCAATGGCAATAATGGTATCGTTAATTTCCGGAATAAAATGACTCCAGATGAAGGACCGCGTAATCCAGAAGAAGGCGACCACACAGAAAATTACTAAAACCCGCTTTTCCGGTACAGAGATCCGGCCGAGGTCCGTGAGGGAAAAAGTGACGCCTTGCTGTTTGTTTTCCGTACTCTTATAGCTGGTCAGATAAAAGGCGGCTGCCGTGAGTAGGACGCAGGCAAAAGGAAAAGCGAATACCATCCACTGGAAGAAAGAGATCTCCACACCTAGAGACTCTTTTACAATGCCTGCGAAGATAATATTGGGGGGCGTGCCGATTAATGTAGCCATTCCTCCTATGGACGCGGAATAGGCGATTCCCAACATCAGGTTTTTGGAAAATTTGGGGCCGGTCTTAAATTGATCAATTACAGAAAGGCCGATCGGAAACATCATAACCGCGGTAGCCGTATTGGATATCCACATGGACAAAAAAGCGGTGGCCACCATAAACCCTACAATGACTTTTTTCTCACTCTTGCCTATTACAGAAATGATGGAATAGGCGATTCTCCTGTGCAGATTCCAGCGTTCGATCGCCAGCCCCATAATAAATCCACCCATAAACAGGAAAATATAGGGGTGCCCGTAAGCAGCGGTTGTTTTTTCAATAGCCAATCCTCCCGTCAGGGGCAAAAGCAGGATGGGGAGCAAGGAGGTAACTGCCAGGTCTACCGCCTCTCCAATCCACCATATGGCTACCCAGCAGGTAGTGGCCAGCACGGCCTGCCCCGGCTTAGAGAGCCCTTCCAGGGGAAGGCTGAGTATGATTATAAACAACACAGGTCCTGCAATCCGGCTAATAAGTTTCTTGTTCATAGAGGAAGGCTTAAAAGTCGTAAATATATAGTACACGATCTTGATTTTAAAAAATAAGCAGCTAAATTTCTGGACAGCGTGTTCTTCTTTGTCTGAAGCACAGCCGATAGCGGTGGACCATGCCGGCTGCACAGAACTTGCATTTCTAACTGTCAGACAGAAGTGCAGACTAAGTATTTTCTTCGATGAAGCGTTTAGCGTACGACGTTACCTCCGGCATAAAGCGTACATATGCTTCTTGCAACTTGTCATAATGGGTGTTAAAAGCAAGGTAGGCGGCTGAGCTTTCTTCCAGATAGTCGGCACGGCGATAAATTCCGTGAAAGGCGTTATTGATACCTGCTTTGGTGTGATAATGAAAGAGCCAGTCTTCTTTTTTCATGTAATGGAATATCCGGCTGAACCTGACCGGTAAAATAGCGGCGTGTTCGGTTAAGACCCGATAGGTTTGTTTGCTGAAAGCCTGCAACTCAGTTAAAGAGAATTGATTTTCATCATTAGCTAAAAAATAGTCGTAAATCACGTCCATAAAAACACCGCTGTATCTTCCGCAGGCTGGATGGAGATATTCCCTGGCGGCAATCGTGACGGGGTGCCGGTCGGTAAATGCATCAATGGCATGGTGTAGCGTAATGCCGGTTTGGATGCCGGGAGAAAAAGTTTTTTTATGGATCCCACGGATGAAATCAGTGATCAGGTTCCCGATTAAAATTTCCGGATGACCAAATGATAAAAAGGCGTGTGCTAAGAAATTCACGTGGTTAAATTACGGCTAAATGCAGTACCCTTCCAAATTTATTTTATCTTTGCCGCATGCGGATGAATCATCCCGTTATACAAAAGATTGTCTCCGGATGGATGTTGGTGGTGTTCTTCTTTGCCATCACACCGCATCAGTTTGTGCACGATGTAATTAATCATCATCATGATACGGTTGATTTTTTCCATACCGATATGGAGGTGAGTTCACATCACACACACTGTGACTTTCTTCATGTTGTTCATGCTCCCTTCACCGGTGTGTATACCGTTCATCAGAGTGGGGTATTTTTCAAACATGTAGTATTTGTAGCGCCTGCAGTCTCCTTTTATGCTGCTGAACGCCTTTTTTATATTGATCTTCGCGGCCCTCCCTTCTGCTGATTTTTTCAGGAACCTTTGAACCACAGGCTATTTCGCTTGTGTTAAACTGAATTTTTTAATCAGCAGTCATGCTATTTCAAGAGATCTATATGAAAAAAATAATTTTTCTGTTACTGGCTGTATTCAGCAGCCTGTCATTAGAGGCACATAATCTTCCCGGGATACCAAACAGTCTAAGTGGTAAGGTTATAAATAATGTGAACCGGCAGCCTTTGCCCGGAGCAACCGTTTATATTCCCGATTTAAAAAGAGGGGCTGTAGCAGATCAGAATGGCCATTATGAAATCAATAACCTGCCGTCTGGAAAGTACCTGGTAGAAGTCAGGTATGCAGGTTTTTCCACTTTAACCCATTACATACTGATAGGAGAACAAACGGTGAAGAACTGGACCTTATCCCCCGCCATTATAGAAGGAAGGGAAGTGGTTATTACCGGAGTGAGTAAGGCTACGGAGCTGCACCGACAACCTACCCACATTTCCGTTTTGAATCATTTGGAATTACAAGAAACCACAACGGATAACATTATCGGAAAGATTGCCGACTTACCCGGCGTAAACGCGGTAACTACCGGCCCTAATGTAATGAAGCCAATGATCCGGGGACTGTATGGTTCCAGAGTGGTTGTAGTGAACAATGGCATTCGGCAGGAAGGACAACAATGGGGTGCTGAGCATGGCATTGAAATAGATGCCTATGCTGCGGGTACTATAGAGATCATGCGTGGAGCTTCTTCTTTGATGTATGGTTCTGATGCATTAGGAGGGGTAGTGAATATTTTACCCCCCGATCCGGCGCCTGAAGGGCATATACAAGGAGAAGTGATCGGCAATTACCAGACCAATAATGGTTTGTATGCCGCACATGCAGCCATGCGGGGAAACAACAACGGGCTGACCTGGCATGCCTATGGTACCTTAAAGCAGGCGCACGATTATAAAGACAAATACGACGGTTATGTTTTTAATACAAAATTTAAAGAAAGAAATTTTGGAGCAGGTATAGGACTTAATAAAGCCTGGGGATATTCTCATTTATACTTTTCGTCTTATGACTTGAACCTTGGCTTGCCGGAGGGCGAAAGAGATGAGACCAGCGGAAAGTTTTTGAAAGAAGTAGTCTTGCCTAACGGTACTGCGGGAGAAAAGATCGCTGCCGAAGAAGACTTTAAGAGTTATAACCCTTATATCGGAAAGCAGCGGGTACAGCATCAAAAGGTTACACTGGACAATAAGTTGCTTTTAGAAAAGGGCAGCCTGGATGCTACACTGGCCCTTCAGCAAAACCGCCGTCGGGAATACGCAGATGTGCTTCATCCGGGTAACCCCGAAATGTATTTGCGGCTAAATACTTTCAACTTTAATGTGCATTATACTTTGAACAGTAACAACGGCTGGAATATAACCGCCGGAACAAGCGGAATGCTTCAAGGCAATAAAAATAAAGGAGAAGAATTCCTGATTCCTGATTTTAAACTGTTTGATGCCGGGGTATATGGTATCGCACAAAAGACGCTGGACCGTTTTACTTTTAGCGGGGGAGTACGTGGCGATTTTCGCAAGGTCCAGGCGGAGGCCTATAAGGAAGAAGGGAAGCTTCACTTTCCAGCTTTCAACAGGGATTTTGCGGCTTTTTCGGGCAGCCTGGGGTTGTCTTTTTCCCTTAGCAGGCAACTGGTATTGAAAGCGAATGTGGCAAGAGGCTTTCGTGCCCCGGCGCTGTTGGAGCTTTCCGCTAACGGCGTCCACGAAGGTACCCTGCGTTATGAAATTGGGAATGTCCATCTAAAACCAGAAACCAGCCTGGAGTTTGACGCGGGGGCCTCTTTTGAGTCTCCGCATATTTCCGCGAGTTTATATGGTTACCTGAATAACATCAATCAATTTATATATTCCCGCAAGTTACTGACGGTTTCCGGTGCCGATTCCATCAGGCATTATGGTGGAGGAGACTATAAAGTGTTTCAATATGAACAGACAGACGGAAGATTATATGGCGTAGAAGCTTCAGTGGATATTCATCCACATCCCCTCGACTGGTTGCATTTTAAAAATACCTTTTCCTATGTACGCGGCGTGCGGGTGAACGCTACTGATTCAACTAAGAATTTGCCAAAGATTCCTGCGGCCCGTTGGATGTCTGAACTGGGATTCCACTTTTCGCGTTCCGGACATATGTTGCAGAAGCTATTTTTGAATCTTAAGTTAAATAATACGTTTGCACAAACACATTTTATGAGCGCCTATCGTACCGAAACGGCTACACCGGCCTATAGCCTGTTGGATATTGAAGCTGGGACAAATGTGGCCAATAAAGCTGGCCGTGTTCTGTTTAAGCTGCTTTTGTCTGCAGACAATATAACGAATGTAGCTTACCAGGACCACCTGAGCCGGTTAAAATATTTGCCTGTAAATGAAGCAACAGGCAGGCAGGGTATATTTAATATGGGACGGAACTTTAGCTTTAAAGTAATTGTGCCGTTTGACTTTGTTTTTTGATCTTTTGTGTCGTTTTAAATGTCCCTAAATATTTAATGATCGGTGTAAGGAGATTATTTCTTTTACCTCGTTCTGATCTCTTTTTTCATGAACAATACATAGGATATGGCAAAACAAATTACAGTGACGGCAATTAGGCCGGTGAGTTGTGGCCATACGAGCAAAAGACTTTGCCCCAACGGCAGGGGACTTGGCGTAGTGCCATAGACCTGCGCCATGGTAAGAGGCCCCAGGCTGCGCACGGATGGCAACAGCAGGGTAGTGGTCGCATCGCTGTATAACTGAGCGGGCATGATGCGAAACAAATTAAGCGCCATCTCTTTTTGGTGAATGTATTGACCGGGGGCCGCCATGCGGGGATTGGGTATTAACGCGCTGCCAATTAAGTTGACAATCATAGGATAGAATACAGAAAAGAACAACCACACCGCAATGGCCGTTAAAGCTGAGGTGGCCGCCTGCCTGAATTTTATGGAAAACAAGATGGACAGGTTCAGCCAGAACGCCACATACAGTATACTGAGTAATAAAAAGGCAATAATTCGTAAAAACTCTTCCGGTGAGGGCGGAATACCGATTATAACCAACCCGAAACCTATCACCAACAAGGTAAGCGCAAGGAACATCATGCCAATGACGATCAGGGAGGCAATGAATTTCGCATTAATAATATAATCGCGGTGGATGGGTTGGGCCATGATGCGGCTGAGCGTCCTGCTGTTAAATTCGGAATTAACAGCATCAAAACCCAGGCTGATTCCCAGTAGCGGCCCTAAAAAAGTAATAAATACATGAAAAGGTGGAAGAGAGCCATCTGACAGGGTAAAGAGTTTTAAGAAGAAGAAGGTGCCGTTAGGGTCGTCGGGCTTTACCGCTTCAGCCAGGTTGGTGAGTGAGGTATACAATGCTCCCATACAAGTCAGAAGCATAAGGGCTCCTAAAATGATGAACCGCCAGCTTCGCACCTGGTCCGATACTTCTTTATGTACCATTACCCAAAAAGGGGAGTGTATCTTTTTATTCATGATAGAACTTCTTCTTTTTCAAAATAACGTTGATAGATCTCATCCAGCCCGTATTCCTTTTTTGCCAGCCCCGTTAGGCTAACGCCTGTATCTACAATTGTTTTGGCAATCATGGCAGATAAGTCATGTAGGCAACTTATTTTCAGCAGGTTGTCTGCATAGGATACCGACTGTATGTCTTCCGCTTGCAAAAGTTTCTCTTCAAGCTGCTTGGTAAGCGCTGCATCCGGAGAATCAATGGCCGCTTCAATAAAATAAGGATCCCCGGGAAATAACTTGTTGGACAGTGAAGTGATGTTCCCTTCAGCGATTAGCTTTCCCCGTACAAAGATTCCCACCCGGTCACATACTTGTTGTACCTGATGAAGGTGGTGGGAGGAAAGTAGAACAGTTATGCCTTCTTCACGGCTCAGCTGCACGATCAGTTCAAGAAATTCTTTTACTCCCTTGGGATCAATACCCAGTGTCGGTTCATCCAGGATGATGACCTCTGGTTGCTTGATTAATACATCGGCGAGTCCCAGCCGTTGGGTCATTCCCCTGGAGTACTTTCCGGTTTTTTTATTTATGGCATCTTCCAACCCTACGCGTTTCAGTAATGCCAGGGCGTCTTCTTTAGCTTGTGCCGGTGGAATTTTATTGAGACGGGCGATATAGACCAGGTTTTCCAGTCCCGTCATGTTGTCGTAAAAACCGACATTATCGGGTAGATAGCCCACCGCTCTCTTGGCTGCGGCAGGATTGCGGGTGGCATTTATTCCACATACCTCCGCCTGTCCCGCATCGGGCTCTGTAAGCCCGAGCATCATGAGTATAGTCGTAGATTTTCCCGCTCCATTTGGACCCAGCAGCCCGAAGATTTCTCCTTTATAAATAGTCAGGTCAAGGTGATCCACGGCCACCAGATTTTCGTACTTTTTGGTTAAACCTTTCAGGCTTATAATGGGTCGTTTGGCCTGATTATTATGCCGCTCACTCACCACGTTTTACCTCCTTCCGTATTTTTTGAATAAATAATAAACACTTCCGAGCGCGGCGCATATAATGAGAATACCGAGCCATCCCCATATGGCCGAAGTATGTACGGATATTCTGAATTTTGCCTGGGAAGAAGTTTCGGAAGTTTTAGCCTCCAGTGCGGTTACGTAATCTCCGGCGATGGCGTCTTCGCTTGCATGAATCTTTGCGGTTACCTCGGTTGTTTTCCCCGCCGGCAACCTGTTGATTTTTTTTGGGTCAAAAGTTACATTCCAGTCCACAGGAGTGGTTGCGCTCATGGTGATGTCTGTCAAAGGTGCCGATCCGGTGTTTTTTACCGTGAGGGTGACTTCTTTGGAATCTCCTGCGGTAATATCTTCACTTAGTCTTCCTGTGGGAGTGGATAAAGACAGGTCATAAGATCCGGTGATGGCCACTGAGACTTCAAAGCCGGCGGAGGTGTTGGCGGTCGACGCCAACACCGGTATTTTATAAGTACCGGCGGGAGTCTGATCCGGCGGATCGGCCTCTATGGATATACTCTGCGTCTCATTTGGATTGACTTTTACAGAAGCTACCTGCTTGTAATCTGCTTTAAAATTAACGCTCCAGCCCCTTGGCGGACGGGCGGTAAGGGCATAGAACTGGGTGTCTGCTGTTGCATTTTTCAATGTAGCGCTGAAGGTGAAAGTGGTATTCGCGGCACCCTCCAGATTGGGTTGCTTGGTGGAAAAGGCCGTCTTGTAAGTTCCGCTTTTCGATACCTCAATTGTCAGCGGCAGGTCATCATAGCCACTCGCCCGGATGTGAAAACGATAGGTCCCTTTTTCTACCTTTAAGGGAACCATTACTTCCAGTGAGATGGTTTCCTCTTTATCCGGTAGTACGGAAAGCCGGCTGATCTGCCATCCCCCGGATTTCAGCGTATAGGACCAGTCATCCGGTAGCCCGTAGAGCGAGATACCCACATCTCGGATGGAACTGCTGTTGTTGATCAACTTAACGGAATAATCTATTTTCTGCCCAGGCGTAACGGTAATGTGGGTATATGGGGCGTACAGTTCTATGGATTGTGCCTTACCGGAAGACACCATAAACGAAGAACATAGTAGTAATAGAAATAAAAATCGGGAAAAAGGTAAGCCTTTCTGCATTGAACTATTAATTTTTATTGTTTAAAAAATCGGGAGCGATTTCACAAAGGGTTAGTACACTCCCTAGACAAGGAGCGTATAGCTATAGACCGCAGAGAGGAGTTGTTAAATTAAGTAACGAAGTACTTAATCAATGTAATGCAGAGGCAAAGCTAAAAACTCTAATTTTTTTTTCTGTTAGGATTTCGTTAAAATGTCATAATGCCTTTAACGAAGGCGGTCCAGGGAACGTATGAGCTTCTCATCTTTTCGGATGCCGCGGGCAGCAAGGAACAACAGGATGATGATTGGTATAGAAATGAAGGCCGCGGGAAGATAAGTGGATGAATTTAACATTTGGTTCATGGTGAATCCATCCTTCATTTGTTCAATTAAAAAATACTGCAATACGACCAATCCGATAGCGAAAAAGAAGTTTAATAAAGTCAGTCGAAATTGGAGCTTCCGTTTTTTAAATAAAAAGATACAGATAAAAGCCAGCAGCGTAATGATCATCGTCAGTATAAAATAAAAATACTGGTAATCACTTTGGTCGGGAAAATACCGGTACGTATTGTTTATCAAATTTGCCCGCCACAGATGTGGATTAAAAAAAATCAGGAATGCGCCCAGCAGGGAAGCCAGTAAAAGATAGACCGTTTGAATACGCTGTATCATGATGGTTATTTTGGGTGTAAAAATAAGTAAATCCCAGGGTTTAACAACTTTCCTTAACTTGCATATATAAACTAAAACCCGAAAGATGGCAAGAAAAATAAATCCGCAGGATGCCCTTGACTACCATACCAAAGGACGGCCGGGTAAAATTCAGGTGGTCCCTACTAAAAATACCAAGTCTCAATGGGACCTTTCTTTAGCCTACTCCCCAGGCGTAGCTGTTCCCTGCAGGGCTATACAGCAAAATAAAGAAGAGGTGTATCAATATACAGCCAAAGGGAACCTGGTGGCGGTAATCACAAATGGCACAGCGGTTCTTGGCCTGGGTAATATCGGTCCGGAAGCCGGTAAGCCCGTAATGGAAGGCAAAGGCGTGCTGTTCAAGATTTTTGCAGACATAGACGTCTTCGATATCGAGCTGAATATGGAAGACCCGGATGAGTTTGTGAAAGTGGTCAAAGCACTGGAACCTACCTTTGGCGGGATCAACTTGGAAGATATTAAAAGTCCGGAATGCTTTGCGATCGAAGACCGGCTTATCAAGGAACTGAGTATTCCCGTGATGCACGATGATCAGCATGGCACGGCAATCATTTCTGCAGCGGCCCTGCTCAATGCCCTTGAATTGGTAAAGAAAAAGATCAGCAAAGTGAAGTTTGTTGTTAGTGGTGCCGGAGCTGCTGCGCTGGCCTGTGTGAAGTTGTACCTTTCTCTTGGGGCTGATCCGAAAAATATGATTCTGTTTGATAAGGAGGGCATACTGTCAAAAGACCGGAAAGACCTGGCGCCGCTGCAATGGCCTTTTGCTGTTGAGAAGAAAATAAGCTTGAAGCAGGCCATGAAAGACGCGGATGTTTTTATTGGGCTTAGCGCTGGTAATATCCTTAGTCCTGAGATGCTGAAGAGCATGGCTAAAAAACCCATAGTATTCGCCATGGCCAACCCTGACCCTGAGATAGCCTATGATACAGCGGTGAAGACCCGCAAGGATATCGTCATGGCCACGGGCCGGTCTGATTACCCCAATCAGGTCAATAATGTACTTGGTTTCCCTTATATTTTTAGAGGCGCACTGGATGTACGTGCTACAGTGATTAACGAAGAAATGAAGCTGGCAGCGGTAAAGGCGCTTGCCGACCTGGCAAAGTCACCTGTTCCGGAGCTTGTCAATATGGCTTACAACGAAAAAAACCTGGTGTTCGGCCCTGAATATATTATTCCTAAACCCCTGGACCCCCGGCTGATTAGTACAGTCGCTCCGGCAGTGGCCAGGGCCGCCATGCAGACGGGGGTGGC
The DNA here is from genome assembly GCA_964467635.1 of uncultured Chitinophagaceae bacterium. Taxonomy (GTDB): domain Bacteria; phylum Bacteroidota; class Bacteroidia; order Chitinophagales; family Chitinophagaceae; genus FW021-bin31. Next base: position 25,694 of record CAYXRN010000029.1, read on the forward strand.
AAAAAAGAAAATTACCAATTGGGAGGGATATGTTTCGGAACTGGAAAATCGCCTGGGCTTAAGCAATCATTTGATTCGCGCGGTAGGTAACAAAGCGAGAAAAGACCCCCGGAAGGTGGTTTTTGCGGAAGCCGATAACCTGAAGGTGCTCAAAGCGGCACAGGTGGCCAGGAACGAAGGGTTGGCCATCCCTGTTTTATTAGGAGAAGAGAAAAGAATACACCAGTTGCTTGAAGAAAATAAAATCGAACTGGAAGGGGTCCAGATTATCGATACCCGGAGTGAATCCACCCGGGAAAAACGAAAAATATTTGGGCAGAAGTTCTTTGAAAAGAGAGCCAGGCGAGGCTTCAACCTTTATGAAGCCAAAAAAATCATGCGGGATCGCAATTACTTTGGCTGTATGATGGTGGAAACAGGGGAGGCTGATGCGCTTATTTCCGGCCTTACCCGTAAATATCCCGACACCATCCGGCCGGCTCTCCAGATTATCGGCATGGAAGAAGGAGTGAAAAAAGTAGCCGGCATGTACATCAGTCTTACGCCCAAGGGACCGTTGTTTTTAGCCGATACGACCGTTAATTTTAACCCCACGGCCGAAGAACTGGCTGATATTACCCTTTTGACGGCCAAGGAGGTTCGGCAGTTCAATATTACGCCGCGTATAGCCATGCTTTCTTATTCTAATTTTGGTTCCAGTCCGACGCCGGAGGCCGAACTGGTAAGGGACGCGGTACAAATTGTAAAGAAAAAGGCACCCACGCTAGTCATAGATGGTGAAGTTCAGGCGTCTATGGCCTTTGACACGGAATTGTTAAAAAACAATTACCCTTTCAGCGAATTGGTAAAAGGGGGCGTAAATACCTTAATTTTTCCTAATCTGTCAGCTGGAAATATTGCTTATAACTTATTGATGGAGGTGGCGGGATTTGACACCATTGGTCCCGTATTGATGGGGTTGAATAAACCGGTACATATTTTACAATTGGGGAGTACGGTACGACAGATTGTTAATATGGTGTCCTTAGCTGTGATAGATGCTCAGGATAAATGCAAGAAGAAGCAAGGGCGCAGGCGGCGAAGCCATTCTGCCCGGTAAAGTGGCTTTATTCAAGCGGGGGAGTGGTGTGGTTTATAAAAGTGGAGCGTAAAACCCACTGATGCCGATAGGCTCGGTGGGATGTAA
>CAYXRN010000030.1:0-26801 GCA_964467635.1 uncultured Chitinophagaceae bacterium
TGGCTTTAGAATTCACAGACGGAAATTTTCAGGCAGATGTGCTTGATTCCGAAAAGCTGAGTGTCGTTGATTTCTGGGCGGAATGGTGTGGCCCTTGCCGTGCTATTGGTCCGGTAGTTGAAGAACTCGCAAAAGATTACGATGGTAAAGTGAATATTGGGAAAGTGAATGTAGACCAAAACCCTGAGGTTTCTACTAAATTCGGTATTACCAGCATCCCCGCCATTCTCTTCATCAAGGGAGGGGAGGTAGTAGATAAACAAATTGGTGCCGTGCCCAAATCTGTTTTAGACAAGAAGATTCAGGCGCACCTGTAAAATCACGCCAGCGTAGAAGAAAAAAAACCCGCAGTAACCTGCGGGTTTTTTTGTTGCTGTAGTTTGCGTGCGCGCTAAAAGTGGAAAGTCTTGTGCCGGCGCCGTGTCCGGACGCGTCCCATGGTCTTACCTGACAGCTGGGCCTGCTACCGGTTTTAAAAGCTTGAAATAGCCCGACCCATTACCCGCGTGCCGACGAGAACTGGTGAGTTTTCACACTGCTGCATTTAAAGCGTGTGTGTCTTCCACGCTACAGGTTGCCGGCCTTTCGCCCGTCTGAGGTTCAGTCTGCTTTATTTTAAATAGGCGCGAAGCATCCAGCCCATTTTTTCATGTTCTTTCAGCACACCGGTCAGAAAGTCGGCGGTTCCTACGTCTTTGTATTCCTCCTCTACCTTTGGGATGGCGGTGCGAATAGTGCGGCATAGCGTATCGTGATCCTCCAGCAAATTTTTGATTTGCGTCTGCTGGTCATCGGTATACTCAGGTTCATCCAGGTTGGCTAGTTTAATATAATCCTTTAACCGGCCTTCGGCGAAGTGGCCGATCTGGCGGATTCTTTCCGCCACTTCATCAATCAGACCAGCCAGTACGGTATATTGACTTTCATAGAATTCATGCATTTCAATAAAGCTGGTGCTTTCAATATTCCAGTGGTAGTTTCTGGTCTTCGTATACAGGATGGTTTCATCCGCCAGAAGGGTATTTAAGAGCAAGGCGATTTTCTTTGTATGCGCCGCTGTTATACCTATATTCGCTTTCATAATAAAGATTTTAAAGTTGGAAAATAAAATTTTCGTATCTTCTTAAAGGTTATAACAACCTGAAGGCGCTTTTAGTTTACTCCCCGGTAAAGCCTGTGTCGGTCAAAAACGCAGCCTCGTCGGCGGCCTGGGTCGCCAGTTGGTCGCAGCGGTTGTTCATGGGGTTTTGCGCATGCCCCTTGACCCAGATAAACCGGATGTGGTGTTTTTTATAGGCAGTTAAAAAGCGAAGCCAGAGATCCTTGTTTTTCTTGTCTTTGAACCTTTTTTTTACCCAGCTGAAGAGCCAGCCTTTTTCCACCGCGTTGACGATATATTTGCTGTCGGTATAAACGGTAATGTGCAAGCCTTCCTTTTTTAAGGCCTCAAGCGCAGCAATTACCGCCATGAGTTCCATGCGGTTGTTGGTGGTATACTTATACCCCGCGGCGAGTTCCTTGCGCTTGTTTCCCCACTGAAGGATAACGCCATACCCGCCGGGACCGGGGTTTCCGCGGGAGGCACCGTCGGTGTAGATGATTAATTGTTTTTCCGGCATTTTAAGGCTTGTTGTTGACACCAATCCACTCATTGAGTATTTGGGCGATCCTGCCGGATTCCTGAAGCGTCAGCAGTGCCTTGTTGAGCTTGTCCAGGCCCGCATAATTGGGGCGTACGGCGAAACCGTAACCCTGGCGGAAGTATTCATAAACCGAAACGGATATCTCCTCGTTGTTTTTCGCCTTGTTCAGGTAGAGCAGTTGCGCCCGGTCATAGATGATGGCGGCTACCTTTTTGGCCTCCAGGGCTTCATATGCCTGCTTCAGGGACTCGATATATACGGCGTTCCCATTGTATTTTTTGACCAGGTCTTCGGCCGGTGAATTTTTTACTACGGCTACCTTTTTCCCCGAGAGATCTTCCGCCTTATTGATGGTGTTGGTCGTAAAGCCGGTTAAGGTCAGGGTACTGGCAATTCCGGCTACCATGGTCGTGGCAAAGATGATGGAGATGATCATCCAGCTGCCGGCGATAAGCCGGCCCCAGAACGTTTTGGGGGAACGGTCTCCGTATCCGGTGGTGGACATGGTTACAATGGCGCACCACATCCCGTTGGCGATGCCCCTGGCAGGCCTGAGGGGAAACTCATCGGGATTTTTGTGTCTTTCGGTGAGCCACAACAGGGTCCCCACGATAGCCAGGATGCACAAAAAGATAAAGACGGCGTAAAAGAAGTGCATACTGAAAAAGGGTTTTATGCGTTGCCAGATCGTCGGAGACTCCACCCGAGACATGATGGAAAGACTGGTCATGAAGTAAGGTTGGGTAAACCGGAACTGCTCGACCCGGTCGGCAGTAATACTTACCGGTCCTATGACCATATCCAGGCTGCCGCTGTCCAGGGCGGCGAGAGCATCCGGAACGCTCGTGAAAGGAAACAGCTGGTAGTCCAGGCCCGCTAAATTGGCGGTATTTTGCCATATCTCCATGGAGATGCCCGTTTGTTGCAGGGTGTCGATAACAAATGGCGCGCTTCCGGCTACGCCTACCCTGAGCGCGGGTTGCGGGTCGGCCGAACGGGCCAACCGGGGGGACAGGCCGAAGAACAGAAGGAAAGTCAGTAAAAAGAACAGCAAGCTTGTTTTTTTATTTGCCATATGTCAATTGGTTTAGCGTCAAAAATACATCATAGAAAACGGATAGAAAAGGGGAGATCCAAATGACGGTCCTTTTTTGCTGCTTTTTCAACCGATCCACCACATCAGGGCAACAAGCGCAAGCCCAAAGAAAACAATCATAAAGGCATAAGTTACCGGAAGCCATACTTTGTGGTGATAGGGCAGATCAAACTCTTTTCTGTAGTGATGGGCAAAGGCGATGAACCGGATGCCGGCGGTAAGCGACATGACAATGGAAAACAAAACGAGTGCCGCCCCTGCCAGGGTGGTAGGCGTACTCGGGTGCCCGAAAAGGCCTTGGGGATGCGCGGATATGTCGTGCAACATTAACCCGAGCCGGTCGATGGCGATACCGAAGATCATAGATGCCAATGCTGTCCGTACCCAAACCGACAGCGTTCTTTCGGCATTCATATAGGTACGCATGGCAGACATCTTCGTGCGTTTTTCCGCTAGCGCTACAAGGGTTTCCATGGCCTCGATGGAAGTGTTGTGGTTTTCGTCTTTAGCCATTTGCCGGAGTTTTCTCATCACAAGTTACTGCTTTTTACGGACTTGTTTTTCCTCTCCCCGGCGGGGGCGTGGTGATTGGGGCGGTCAGGGCCTTTTTCTGCGTCTTTTCGTTATTGTCGTTTCCCCGGCCCTACGGGTGACGCTCGCAGGGCCAATAACTAAGCAATTAGTTGTTGGTTATGACCCACCTGTTTCGAACGGGTTTACGGCAGGTCCGGTGGTCCTTCACGGGATTTTCTGCCAGCAGGGGCAAAATGAAAGATGGAAAACTGGCGGTAAACAACTAAATTTGCACTGTTTCTCAGTCCCTGATCCGGGTGCCTGGATTTTATCAATGACCTAAAAACAATCTCGAAAAATGCAAAAACAAATTAAGTCTGCGCTTATATCCGTTTTTCACAAAGACGGCCTGGAAAACATCATTAAACATTTGCATCAGTTGGGCGTCACGCTTTATTCTACAGGAGGTACGCAACGCTTTATTGAAGCACAGGGTGCTCCGTGCCAGGCGGTAGAGGCGCTTACCGACTATCCCAGCATTTTAGGCGGCAGGGTTAAAACCCTTCATCCCAAGGTCTTTGGCGGGATCCTCGCCCGAAGAGAAGTGGACAGCGATGTGGAGCAGCTGAAGGAGTACGGCATTCCGGAGATCGACCTGGTGATCGTTGATTTATATCCTTTTGAGGAAACGGTTAACAATACGAGCGAAGAACAGCAGATCATTGAGAAAATTGATATTGGCGGGGTTTCGCTTATCCGCGCCGCAGCCAAGAACTACAAAGACATACTCACCATTGCTTCCAAGGAAGATTATGCCGGCTTGTTGCACATCTTAAAGGAGCAAAAAGGGATGACTACTTTGGAAGAGCGCCGTCATTACGCCAGCAAAGGATTTGAGTTATGCGCCCATTATGATGTGGCCATTGCCGAATACTTTTTAAGAAAAGAAGAAAGGCATTACTTTTTTGCTTCCGCTACCCCGGTACTCGGGTTGCGCTATGGGGAGAACCCTCATCAGCAGGGGGCTTTTTACGGCCGCTTTGAGGCCATTTTTGAGCAGCTGAACGGCAAGGCGATCTCCTACAACAACCTGGTGGATGTAGACGCGGCGGTCAAGCTGGTGCAGGAATTCCCGGAAACGGAGAAAGTATTCGCGGTAATTAAACACACCAATCCCTGTGGACTGGCCATACGCCCTAGGCTGAAAGAAGCCTGGGAAGCCGCGCTGGCGGGCGACAGCGAAAGTGCTTTTGGCGGGGTACTGGTAACCAACGCTGAAGTTGATGGACCGACTGCGGAGTCCATCAGCCAGATCTTTTTTGAGATCCTGGTGGCCAAAGGCTTTAGTCCCGAGGCCCTGGACATTTTGACAAAGAAAAAGAAACGCATTCTGCTCAGGCAGCGGGCGCCGATTTCCGATGCCTTTGTGTATAAAAACGTGGTCAATGGCGTGCTGGAACAGGAAGTCGACCAGGGAAACTATGCGCAGTGGGAGGAGAGCGGACGCGCCGCCACCGCAGAAGAAAAGGCTGATCTGGAATTCGCCAACCTGGTTTGTAAACACTTAAAATCCAACGCTATCGCCTTGGTAAAGAACCGACAGATCGTTGGTAAAGGTGCCGGACAAACGTCCCGCGTGGACGCCCTCAGGCAGGCTATAGCCAAGGCCAAGCAGTTCAACCACGACCTCAATGGCGCCGTGATGGCCAGCGACGCTTTCTTCCCTTTTGATGATTGTGTCAAGCTGGCCCATGCCGAAGGCATCCGTGCGGTGATCCAGCCGGGAGGCTCAATCAGGGACAAAGATTCTGTTCAGTTTTGCGAGGAAAATGACATGGTCATGGTCATGACCGGCAAACGGCATTTTAAGCATTAAAGGCAGGGCCGTTAATCAAGGTGGGCTTCTTCTATTGTGAATGGGGACTGTCCCTGTGGCCCGGTTATCTCCGTCACATCGCATAATTTTAAGGTATCTTCTTGAATAAGACAGGCTGCCGGCGGGAAAGCGGTTTGTTGGATAATTATTTCTATATTTAAATAATTATATATAATATTGTAGCTATGTACTACGATGATAAACCCAACCGGTATTATAAAAATGTCCGTCTCGAGATGCAGGAGTTATTCCCGCAAGGAGCAAAACGCGTGTTGGATGTAGGTTGTGGGAATGGGGCGATGGCGGATCAATTAAGGCAGAAGTTTGATATTGAAGTCTGGGGCATTGAGTTTATGAAAGCCGAGGCGGTATTGGCCAAGGAAAAACTTGATCATGTCATTGTGGATACGGTTGAAAATAGCATCGACCGGTTACCGGAGGACTACTTTGACGTCATTTACTTCAATGATGTTTTGGAGCATTTGGTGGATCCTTATGATGTCTTAAAAAAAATAAGAGCAAAACTATCGGATAACGGCATGGTCATCAGCTCGATACCGAACGTGCGGTACCATGCCGTATTGACCCACTACCTCTTTGATAAGAACTGGAGGTATGAAAGTGCGGGGATAATGGATTTTACCCATCTGCGGTTTTTTACCTCCAAAAGCATCCGGAAGATGTTCCGGAAAGCAGGATATCACATCCTTCAACACAAGGGGATTAATAGAACCAGGTCATTAAAGCCATACCTGTATAACCTGTTTTTATTGTTTACCGCTAAGGACATGTTTTATGTACAGTATGCCACAATCGCCCGTAAGACAAAGGAAATGGGTGTAAGGCAACCGTAAAAAAGAGTGTAAACGGAGATAAAGGAGGCGGTAGCTGGATAAGCCGCTGCTTACTCTTCTTCTCCTTCTTCGGTTATATTGCTTTTATACCAGCGGTAGCCGATAACCCCGATAACGGTGAAAGGAACAGCGGCGAGGTACAGAATACCCGCGTTAAACCCCTTGGCGACATTTTCTCCCTGGTCGGCAACGACTTTGCTGCAGATCGAGCATTGCGCCATCACCCCGGGTGTGTTGATCAGCAAGATCAATAAAAAACTTAATGCAAAAAACAGGAAGTGTTTCGTTTTCATGATAAATGGCAATCTGCCGTTTAAGCAAAGCTACGCTATTTTTGGCATCACGGCAAAGGAATTATTTCAAAAAGGCCCACTGTATACCCACCCTTACGGAAAATCCCGGATACGGGTAGCGGGGTACTTCAATGTTGTTGGGTTCTACGAAGGTATTGAGGTTTTCCGCCCGGATGTAAGCTACAAATGATTTGATCCTGAAATGCAGAAAGGCGTCTACCGTCGGGAGGGTATTGTTGATGGTGATCTGGTCCTGGTAAACAAACTGTTGCAAGACGGGAGAGTAGTCATCACCATGGTAGGCCGTGTGATATCTGCCTTCCAGGCCGGTACAAAGGATCAGGTTTTTAAATAAGGTATTCTCGTAAGTAAAGCGGCTCCGGGTCCACAGCAACGGTACGCTGAGCGGATTGGATCCGGTGGTTTGCTGAAGCGCCAAATCCAGGTACCAGTTGAAATGCCCCGCAGTGAATTGTTTGCGGAGCAATATTTGCAACAAATTGAAAGCAGAGGTTTCCTGTGCGGAGGCGTAGAAATTTTTGAAATAAGTGTAGTTGGTAAGCAGGAAATAATTGACCTGCAGGTTGTACTTCAGGTGTTCATTGTCCGCTTCGAATTGCAGGCGGGTGAGGTTGGTATTTTTTAAGTCATTGTTGGTACTGAGAAACCGGCCGGACTGAAAAAAGCGATACACAAAAGATGGCGTCTGGTTGATGTTGGTGAAAGAAAGTTTGATATCGCCGAGCTTTTCATTCAGGTAGCGGCTAAGGGAGCCATAAGCGAGATAATCCCCAAAGTCCGGACCGGCGAAAATAAATTCGCCTCTCGCGTCCAGCTCCCACTTCCTGTTGCGGGTGAGGTTGTGGTATTCCGCATGCCCTTTTAAGTTGTTAAAGGTGATGGCGTTTTGTAGAAACGTGCCCTGAATGTTTTTATAGGTGGCTCCCAGCTTTAAAAAATGTGCCTGGTTTTTTTTATTGGGAAATTGGATGACGGAAAGGTCATTGGAAAGAATTTTCCAGTCGTGGGAGGCCGAGATCCTGTTGAGCGTAAGGGTGTCCAGGCCATAGTGGTCGAAGTAATAATGGGAGGCGGCGGAGGCTATGGTGTCTCTGTAGCCGGCGGTTATATGCGACAGCCGGAGGGTGTGCGCTACCCGGAAAACAGGATAAAACTGATACCTGACCGTGGTATCATTCACCCGGACGCTATCGCCCGTACCCCAGTCAAAGCGCTGGCTGAGCAGCCAGGAACTCTCCTTGAAACTGGATTGCGTGGCAATAGGCGAGGAAAAAAAACCGATGGAGCTGGGGCTTTGCCCACCCAGAAATACCGGAATGGTCCGGCGGTTGTTGTATTGCGGGTCTTTCAGGTCGCTGATCTTCCGAAGGCCACCGTTTTCCCCGGCGTGTAAATTGTTGGAAACAAAGCTCAGGTAGGCGTTGTATCTTTTGTTTTTAGAGTTGAAATGCCCCGCTAGATTAATGCTGTTGTCGTCGGTGTTTTGATTTTGAAAAAAGCCAGGGGCATTGATCTTTCTGAAATGGAAGGTGATGTTCAGGTTCGGCTTGAAGTTCTCGGTAAGGAGCACCTCGATAAGCTGTTCTTTTTTTGGGCCGATCAGGTAGCGAAGACGGGTATAGGGGGTTGTTGTATTAAAATAACGCGTGCTGTCAATATCAAATTTATAGGGATCCAGCGCATGAAATCCGGCATCGAACCCGGTATACAGCCGGGGGGTATATACCATGGAACGGGCGGCTGTACCCAGGTTTCCCAGATAGATATAATCTGCCGGCAGGGGGAGGTAATTGGTGAAGTCATTGATGGAAGAGTCCAGCCCCCGGTCGATTACGTCATTTAAATAACGGTAATGAATCGTAATGGGGACGGGTTCTCTTTTTTGCGGGACGATCAGCGAATCCCTGTTTCCGCTGTTGCTCATGGACGAAGAGGCGGACGTGACACGGTTTTGAATCCCCCGGAGTACCTGCGCCTCCGCCCGGCTAACCAGCAGGCCTAAAATGATGATGATGAACCAAACTCCTTTCATGCGTTATCGGGCGTTGTAAGCTGTGCAATCGTTTCTTTGAAGATCAGGGCCATTTTGGGGGCCGCGGCTCCGGCCGCTTCCAGCACTTCTTCATGGGTAATGGTATTTGCTTCCTCCCGTATCCCCAGATCGGTAATGACGCTGGCGGCCATCACCTGCAGCCCTGAATGAACGGCTACAATGGTTTCCGGTACCGTACTCATTCCGACGGCATCGGCTCCCATCTGGTGAAGGTACTTATATTCTGCCCTTGTTTCAAAAGAAGGCCCCGGAACGCCTGCATAGACGCCGGTATGTATTTTTATCCGGTGGCTCAAAGCTGCCTGTTGTGCGATTTCGATGAGCCGGTGGCTATAGGGTTCGCTCATATCCGGAAAGCGGGGCCCCAGCCGGTCGTCGTTTTTTCCGATCAGCGGGTTGTCGGGCATTAAATTAATATGATCTTTCAGCAACATCATGTCTCCTACTTCGTAGGTGGGATGTAAGCCTCCGGCCGCATTGGATAACATCAGCGTGTGGATGCCCAACGCCTTCATGACCCGCACGGGGAAAGTCACTTCCTTCATGGAGTATCCTTCATAATAATGAAACCGGCCTGACAGCGCAACCACCGGGCAATGATCCAGGTGGCCGATAATTAACTTGCCCCCGTGGCCTTTCACCGTTGACCTTGGAAAATGGGGCAACGCAGCATAATCCAGGGAGCAGGTTGTTTCAATGACAGCCGAAAAGGGAGCCAGCCCGCTCCCTAAAATAATTCCTACAGCGGGTTTTAGCGGGGCTTTCTTGCGAATAAAAGCCGCGGTCTCCTGTATTTGATCAAAGTACTCCATGGTGGTAAAGTTTCAGAATCAGCAAATTTAAACCAAAATAACCAGCTCCTCTATTTCCCAGTTCCCTTAAAATCAATTATTTTTGCAAAAACTTCCAATCAATGAATTTACACGAATACCAGGCCAAGGAACTTCTGAAAAAATATGGGGTGCCCATCCAGGATGGCATCCCGGTAGATACGCCCGAAGCGGCTGCCGACGCCTATAAAAACCTCAAAGTGCAATATGGAAATACTTTCGCAGTAGTGAAAGCGCAAATACATGCCGGCGGACGGGGTAAGGGAAAGATCCGGGGCAGTGAGCAGCATGGCGTGGCGGTCGGAAAATCGGCGGAGGAGATCAAAAAAATCGCCGATAACATACTGGGAGGGACGCTGGTGACGGTACAAACCGGTGAGGAAGGAAAGAAGGTGTCTAAAGTGCTTATCGCCCGGGATGTGTATTATGAAGGTGAAAACCCGGTGAAAGAATATTATTTATCGATTTTGTTGGACCGGGAGAACGCCTGTAATGTGATCATGTATTCTCCGGAAGGAGGAATGGATATCGAACAGGTCGCTGAAAAATCTCCCGAGCGTATTTTTAAAGAAAGGGTGTTCCCGGGCCTGCCGCTGCAGCCGTTCCAGGCCAGAAAAATCGCTTTTAACCTGGGCATGGAAGGCGTGGCCTTCAAAAACATGGTTAAATTCGTCTCCCGTTTGTATAATGCCTATATCGGACTGGATTGCAACATGCTGGAGATTAATCCGCTGTTTAAGACCAGTGATGACCAGGTGCTTGCGGTAGACTGTAAAATGAAGCTGGATGACAACGCACTCATGCGTCATCCTGATTTGCAGGGTTTGAGAGATGTAACGGAAGAAGATCCCACCGAAGTGGAAGCCGGACGCTATAACCTGAACTTCGTTAAACTGGAAGGCAATGTGGGGTGTATGGTTAACGGCGCTGGCCTGGCTATGGCTACCATGGACATGATCAAGCTGAGCGGGGGAGAACCCGCCAACTTCCTGGATGTAGGAGGAACCGCCAATGCCGAAACGGTGGAAGCCGGCTTCCGGATTATATTAAAAGATCCCAAAGTAGAAGCCATTCTGATCAATATTTTTGGAGGTATCGTACGCTGCGACCGGGTAGCACAGGGGGTGATCGACGCATATAAGTCCATTGGAAATATTGATATCCCGATTATCGTGCGTTTACAGGGTACCAACGCGGAACCGGCTAAGGAACTGATAGAAAAATCAGGGCTGAAGGTCCAATCGGCCATATTATTAAGTGAAGCCGCCGAACTGGTAAATAAGGCGGTAAGCGCCTGAGATGGCATAAACCGGGGAAGAATCAAACCAAATAAGGGGGATAATCGTTAATAAAGCTATGAAGTTAACCGTTTTCCTGTTGGTCGTTTCGTACTTGGTCTGTGCTGGCGGATGCACCTATTCGCAGCAGAAAACGCGTGACTTTTCAAATCACAAAGCTATGCAGGTTATGAATATTGATCATTCCGATAATCCGTATTATTCCCATACGGATACTGCTGAACTCCATGTCCCTTTGTCTGAATGGAAGCAGATTTTACCTGAAGAAGTCTATCATATCGCTTTTGAAAAAGGCACCGAGCGCGCCTTTTCCGGTAAGTACTGGGATTATGAAGGATTGGGTACCTACTATTGCGCGGTATGCGGAAATAAACTGTTCCGGTCCGACGCTAAATTCGCCAGCACATGCGGATGGCCCAGTTTTTTTGAACCCAGCCGGAAGAATGCTGTGCTATACAAGCCCGATCATTCTTTTGACATGGACCGCACAGAAGTCCTGTGTGCCCGTTGTCATGCGCACCTGGGCCATGTTTTTCATGACGGACCACCTCCTACGGGGCTTCGTTACTGTATGAATTCTCCGGTATTGGATTTTGTTCCCGATCAGGCTTCCTCGGCCGCTGCCACAGGGCAATAAAAACCTGCCGGACTGCCCAATAGTTTCTCCTCATAGATCAGTCAGTTAAGCGGTGCATGCCAGCCGGTCACCCGGCACAGCAAGTGCAGCGTATATCAAATGGTGGGTGTGGTGGTAAAGCACCGGTGGGGGTACTTGTCCGTCTGGACCCTCCTGTCCCCCTGGCTTTTCTCGGGCAATGCGGGCGTGTTTTGGGGGGCGTTCGTATGTCAAAGTCTCCTGTAATAGGTGGCCCGTGTATGTTTTAAATGGAGAAAAATCCTCGTTAATTATTTTTTACGTACTTTGAGTAGCCTATTCCCTGCCTGCTGTACGAACAATTTAGTTCATTCATTGAAAACCAAATTCCATGAAATGGCGAAAATTTAACGGAGACATTATTCACATGCCCATTAAACAAAAGGTGCGGCAGGCAATTGAGCGCGAAGTGGCGGCGGGCTATCATTTAAAGGTTTGCATAGGGACGGATTCCCAGGTGAAAGGCAAGCAGACCGAATTTGCCACGGTCATCGTTTTCCTCCGGGAAAAGCACGGGGGATTTATGTTTATTCATAACGAAAAGACCCTGCAAAAGTATTCGATCAAAGAACGCATGCTGGTAGAGGTGGCCAAGAGCATTGAGATCGCTTACGAACTTTGTGACTTATTTACCCTGTATGATGTGGATATGGAGGTGCATGCCGACATCAATACCAATCCCAATTTTAAGAGCAATATCGCCTTAAAAGACGCGATGGGTTACATCCTGGGCATGGGCTTTGCCTTTAAAGCCAAGCCCGATGCTTTTGCAAGCAGCTGTTGTGCCAATAAAGTAGTGCAGTAGGCTATTTCACCTGCAGCTGTATCCCTTCGGAATGTGCCCTTATTTCAGGCGCATAGAGGCATTCTATCTGACTTAACCCACCGGTGAAATGCCCTTCCTGTGTGATATACACCGGATAGGTGAATACATAAGTCCCCTTGGGCATATGCTGGAAATAAAAGTGAACCGCCGCGTCGCTAACCGTGGAATAATAGCCCAGGCCCCTGTTCCAGTTAAATCCGCTCAGCACCTGCAAGGGTTCCATACACGACGCGCGTACATCTTTGAGGTGAACGAATTCCATATCACGCGATGCCTTGACGATCAGCCTCACCTGGACTTTATCCCCTACCTCAAGGGAAGTCGCAGGGCCGACAGGCGTAAGCCGCTTGCCGAGCGATGTATGGGTTTCCAGTGATATTTGTCTTTCGATCTCCAGGTCGCTGCCTTTGCCCTCATCTACTTTGTTCATGTTTGCAAAGTATTGAAGATAGGCCGCGCCCCAGGACGGCTGGTCATCGGCTGCCCCGGTTATTGTGATGCGCAGGTCTGTCATTTCAGGACGGACGGCTTCCCCCGGAATGGTCACTTTTTCATATTGTAGGCCGTAGTTTCCTCCGCCAAAGGCAATAGCAGTATCTCCGAGCCGGATATTGACCTGCGGTTGTGCATCAGCCCAGTTCGTTCCACTCATCAGCAAGGCGTACACTGCATCGGCAGTGGCCTTCCGTGTTTCCCAGAAATGCGTTTGTTTTTGACTAAGCAGCCAGGTTCTCAGCCCGTTTAAGGTATCCCGGCCGGCCTGCAAGGCGCTGAATGCTTCAATACACAGCGCTTGTGTGCTGATGGGCGCCTGGTACCAGTAGTAGCGGGGGCGCGTTTGTTTCCAGTACAAGCCGTTGTTTTTATCCGAGAGCATGCTCTCTTTCAAGGCACTTAAAATGGCATGAGCGGCAGCGTCGTTTCCTTTCCGGTGAAAGGTGAGCGCCAGCATGGCTTTCGTATATGTGTTTTGTTTTGCCCACTGTTCGCCGGCCTTTTTATAGAAATAATGGTAGGCTTTTTTTACGCTGTCATTCAAGGCAATCTCAGGGAAAAAACTACGCGCGTATAAATATTGGATGCTGATAGGCGCGATATCACTTTCCAGGCTGTCGTTCTTCGCCAGCTTGTTGTAATCCTCTTTCATCCTCGCATCGAGGTAAGGAACGGCTTTGCCCACAACCTGCCGCAGGTTGTGGGATGCGATGCGCGGCCAGGCCTGCAAATGCCTGAGATGACCTAAGCCCGTGATGATGTCCTGTGTGATATAGCGGCTGTCTGGCATACCTTTGAACCAGCTGAAGCCGCCATTGCTCATTTGTAGCTTTTGCAGGGCGACAATCGCCGATTTTAACCGCAGTTGTTCCTGGTCGTCTTCATACCAATGGGCGGTCTTTGATTTTTGTGCGGCTTCCGCCTGCGCATCTTCGACCCAGGGCGTTTCTTTGAGCAGCACATTCTTGAGTTCCTGGTTCTTTTGCAAAGGGCTTTTTAATGCATTGGTATCGGCCGTTAACCACTGTTGCATGATGGCTTTGAAATGAGGTACTTTCAGCGCGATATAACGGCTCAGGCTGTTGGCGTATACTTTTCTAAACAAGGCATTGGCGCTTTCCCTGGTATCTTCATCCAGGAACGGCAAAGCCTGTACGGCGTACCAGATGGGGTTGCCGGTATATTCAATAGTGAGGCTGCCGGGCTGAATGTCTGTACCTTTCTCATAGCGGTCGGCCAAGGCGTCCCAGTGCAGTTGATGTATCCCATTGCCGGAAAAGCGCAGTGGCAGCGAGGCCGTTATCCTGGCTTTGTTGGTCAGCACGGGCAGGACATCCTGCGCGCCGTCGCTATGGTCTGTTGAGACCGCTTTTACGACATAAGTCAGGGCGTCTGTAAAATCTTTTGGGACGGTTATGGTCCAGCTGAGCGCAGTCTGCTGTCCGGGTTCAACCCGGAAGGGCACCTGCTTATCCGATTGAACGACAGCTATGGTTTTCCCGGTAAGGGTGTTTTTAAAGTGCAGTGTCGCTGTACCGGACTGTGTCTCGCCGGAGAGGTTGCTTACTTTCGCCGACAATACCAGCCGGTCTCCCTGCCTGACAAACCTGGGGGCGTTTAATTGTATCATCAAAGGCTTCCTGGTCACCGTCTCTTTTTCGGAGTAGGCAAATTTCAGGTCTTTGGTATGGGCAAACAACATCAGCTTCCAGCGCGTAAGCGCTTCCGGGGCGGTGAAGGTAAAAGCAACGCGACCGCTGTCATCTGTATGCAATTGCGGATAAAAGAAGGCCGTTTCGCTAAAGTCTTTTCGTATTTGGACAGGCGCTTGCGCTTCCCCCTGCTTTGGCGCAGGCGCTGCCGGTTCAGCCGCTTCAGGGACGGATGCCGATTCTTTCTTAGTTTGCCGGGAGGCATAGCCGATAAGCGCCTGATCCTGCAGGGCGTTTCCGGCTAGGCGGCCAAACCGGCGATCCCAATGATAGCCGAAGTCCTTCAGCTGCGGATAAATGACCTTATATTCCGGATAGGTTTTGGCTTTTTGCTGGTAGAGCAGGCGGCCTGAGGTAGCAGAAAAAGTCTTCTCTCCTTCCCATCTGACCTTCCCGAAATGCGGCGTATAAAGCTCGTTAAAACCGCTCCACTCGTGCGGAATAAAATAATCGAGCGAGACATCATACATGGCGGCCAGCAGCTCCGCATTTACTTTTTCCTGTCCCGGCCCGGTAATTTTTAACGTCCAGCTTTCTTTTTCCCCGGGCAGGATTTTGTTTCTAAATGTTTCATAGGTGATGTTTAACCGTTTGTTTTTCCATGGGACAGCTATTTTTACATCCTCGGTAAAGATCCGGTTGTAGCGAACGGTTGCGTAGTGTTTAATCATCCCGCCCCGATCCGTGTTTTCTATTTTAAGCTGTTGTTCTTTAATGCGGTTGTTTGTTCTATAGTCCTCCAAGGAGCCTGTGTGGTCGGGCGTTTCGGTTTCTTCGAATATATAAGCCTTTTGTGAAGAGCCTACCTGCCAGCTTACCTTGTCTCCCGGCTGGCCGCTTAGTTCATTGGTATTGGTCCACAGTATCTGATGAAACGGAAGCTTGTTGTCTTTTGTTTTATAGACCTGTATATACTGACTGTCGCTGACAAAGTGCCCGTATTTATCTCTGGCCGTAACCTTCAACAGATACCAGCCCGGGAGGATATTTTCATAATGAAATGCCATACGGCCGTTCTGCTTGGTCGTATCTGTGGAAACATAAACCGGATGGCTTACTTCCCAGCTTGCTACTTCGGCTTCATTTTTATATTCATCATGGGGAAAGTAGGACAGGAATTTGCGTTTATCCATCAGGAACTGATCGGGTTCTTCCCAATAGCGAGCCCTGACAAAACGTCCGGGCGTTTTTAAGGCGTAGAGGCTCAATGCTACGGCCGTGGGCGTGAACCGGCCGGAGAGGTCGGTGCTGCTCAGATAGACGGAATCCAGCTGTTCACTCCGTATCTTCCTTTTCATAGCAAGGTTCAGCAGCAGGCTCTGGTCGCCAATGGGAAAGGTATAGCTGTATTGATGGCTTTCCCCATTGATATCCGTTATGTCTGCCGTGACTTCGTAGTTAAAAATCCGTTTTCCTTCCGGAACAGTTTCATCGGCAATGGCGGGGAAAGAAAGCGTAAAATGTCCCTCGGAACCGGACTGCACGGTGCCATGGGAGACTACCGCTTCCTGTACCGGATATACGATCAAGCTGCGCCTAAAATGGTGCCCGTCTATGTAGGGGATGAGGTAACGCTTCCGGGTCACCTCGTAGCGGACGGTTGCCGCGCTGATGGGCACATTGTTGTACCCCATGATGCTGCCGGATAAAGCGACCGTATCGCCCAGCTGATAAGTCATCGCTACGCTATCCCATGTCATGTCGAAGGTGGGTCTTTTGTATTCTTCTACCTGGAAGTACACCCTGGTGTTAACGGAGTCAATAGCAATGTGCATGCGGCCGTTTAACAGCGCGCCCGGCAAATGAAAACTGCCTGCGAATGAACCGTAGGCATTGCTCTGGAGTTGCAGGGAATCGATGATTTGATAGTTGGCATCATATAAGTAAACGGTGGCGTCTTCATCTTCCAGGACGGTGTTATCCCCATCGGAAGCCTGGTATAATATCCCTTTAAAGTGGAGCGTTTGCCCCGGGCGATAAATAGACCGGTCCGTAAACAAGAGGCCTTCGGTTTTTGGGGCTTCTTGTTCCGATGAACTGTTGTAGCTGTAGGGGTAATATTTTCCTTTTGCCACAAAAAGGTGGTCGTCTTTGGTGGTTATTTCCGGCATGTAAAATGCCCCTTCTTTTTGGTCGATTTTCACATATCCGTTAGCATTTGTCTTGTATTTACCCACATCTTTAAGCTGGTATTTTCTTTTCGACGTATAGTAAACCCGCTTCCACATCCGGACTTTCGCTTTTTTTACCGGCTTGCCCGTCTGCCGGTTCAATACTAAAACCCCACCCGTGTTATCCGTGAGGTAGGCAAGGTCAGATACGTGGAAACCAGCGAAAACAATGGGTTTTTCTTCTTTTTGAAAGTCGGGATTCGCGGCGGCAATCAAGGCGTATCTTCCTACCGGCAAGGCGTTTACTTTCATCTCTGCCGAATGCTCCTGGTAGTCCCCGGGGAGCGGAAACTCCTGATGCCATGCGGCCATTACTTCTTTTTCAGCGAGCTGCTCCAGCGTGAGGTCCTGGTTATAGACTTTTTCCGGATCATCATCCAGTTTAACAACCTTAAACCACAATTCTTCCTGATTTTTATAGCTCACCAAAACACGGAAAGGTTTTCCGGGAACATTTACTTTTTCTACATGCAAGGCGAGGACAGTGCGCAATATATCATCTTTAATTTTTTCACATTGAACACTACCGGCATTGCGCACGTCCTCCGGCACCTTGTCACAGAGTTCCAACGCCTTTTTTAGGGCCCAACGATTTTTTGGATCGTTATCTGCCGCATCGTATTGCATGCCTTTGTTGTAATGCCACCTGGCAAGCAGGGCCGTAGCTTTGTATTTGGCCGGAATAGCGAAACGGCTGATGATATGACGAAGCGCCTGTTTGTAAAGATCGTCCTTACCGGGGATAACCCCATGGTGAAAAACATATTGAAGGCGGTCTAAATCAACTGCGATGAGCGCGTCGGCGCTATCCCCCTGTAAATGAAAACCGATAAGGTCCTGATACAACCGCAATGCCTTTAAAGTTGGCGATACCGAATCGGTTGGCGGGAAAGACAAGGAGCTGAACTTTGTTGCAGGGCTGAACAGTGCCGGGTCACTCATCACAAAGTGATCCGCAGGCAATTCCAGGAAGGAAGCTTGGGTGGTATAGAACTCCAACGCGTCATGAGCGAGAATATCGTATAAGGTCGGCCGTAAAGCCAGGCCGTTTTTCCCGGAGTCAATCAGCACCGGATATGATGTTACTGCCAACTGTTGCAGGCTGTCTTTGGCTTGTAGCGACTGTTGGAAAAGGGAGTCGATGTAAAAATAAAAATGCGGAAGGCTCCAGGTAGCCGGTCCTTCTTTTTGCTCGGCGGCGGAAATACTCCGGCGCTGAAGTTGGTACCGGTTTCTGTTGACGTAGGCCAGGTAAAAATTAGCGGCCAGATTTTGAAGCAGGGCCCGGGGGACGCCCTTGGCGGTTGCTGCCATTGAATCTAATTCCAGCATGTTTTTCATCAGTCCGTCTTCTTCTATGGCATCCCGGTATTTTAGCTGGTAGATGAGGGCTTTGATTTGCTGTTGTGTATCCTTTTGTTCGGTGGCCCGGGCGTATATCTTTTTTGCCAGGTTCCAGGCGGTTTGTGACAGGCCTTTTTTTTCGGCAGAGGCGACCTGCTTCCATTGTGCGTCATAGCTTTGGGATTGGGCGCCGGCATATATAGGAAAAAGAAAAAAAACGGTGAGAAATAACAGGGTAATGTACTTCATAACTAATGTTTAATGGTGCGGGAGGTGCATAATTTCCATAGATTGGGCGTCACTTGATCACCTTATGCAAAAAATCTCACCTGTCGGAAGTGAGATTGTAGTATTTTATTTTAAAAAGCGCAGGCGCCCTTTATTTTAAAGCTTCGGCCATAGATTTTCCGATATCTGCGGGACTATCCACAACGGTAATGCCACACGCGCGCATGATTTTCATTTTCGCGGAAGCGGTATCGTCTTTTCCCCCAATGATAGCACCCGCATGCCCCATACGCCGTCCGGGAGGAGCCGTTTGTCCGGCGATAAATCCAACTACCGGCTTCTTGTTGTGGTCTTTCACCCAGCGGGCGGCTTCGGCTTCCATATTGCCGCCGATCTCGCCTATCACGACAATGCCCTCCGTCTGCTCGTCTTCCATGAGCAGTTGTACAGCCTCTTTTGTAGGGGTGCCGATAATAGGGTCGCCCCCGATGCCGATGGCGGTGGATACACCCAGCCCGGCCTTCACTACCTGGTCTGCGGCTTCGTAGGTAAGCGTGCCGGATTTCGATACAATGCCTATTTTACCCGGTTTGAACACAAAGCCGGGCATGATGCCTACCTTGCATTCGCCGGCGGTGATCACCCCCGGGCAATTGGGGCCTATTAACCGGGCGTTTTTCCCTTCCAGGTATTTTTTGGTGAGGACCATATCCTGTGTCGGGATGCCCTCCGTAATACATACGATCAGGCCTATCCCGGCCGCTGCCGCTTCCATGATCGCGTCCGCGGCGAAGGCCGGCGGCACGAAAATAATAGATACATCCGCTCCCGTTGTCTTAACCGCATCATCCACTGTGTTGAATACGGGCCGGTCCAAATGTGTATGTCCTCCTTTTTTCGGGGTGACGCCGCCTACGACCGATGTGCCATATTCTATCATTTGGGAAGCATGAAAGGTCCCTTCCGTGCCGGTAAATCCCTGAACAAGGACTTTGCTGTTTTTATTGACTAATACGCTCATGTAATGAATGCTTATTTCGAGATTTTCGCCTGAATAACAGGCGATAAAATATGGGCAAAAGTACGGCATAATTTTTACTTATCCATTCAGAAAGTAATAAGGTTGTATTTTTAGGGCCATGATTACTGCTTCGGAAATCGTCCGTTTACGGCTCCAAAATCAACAAATATCGGCGCGCCGTTTTAAGTCCCCCGACGCCTTAGTCGGTTACATGGGCGCTATGCAGGCGCAGCACTATAATATGGTGAAATATGCCGTCGGCCTGCGCCTGGCTGCTCCTGCAGAAACATCGGTAAACCGGGCGTTGAACCGGGGAGAGATTGTCCGTACCCACGCGCTGCGGCCTACCTGGCATTTGATTCGGGCCAGGCACTTAACGGCTATGCTTCAATTGACGGCGCCACGTATACTGGCGGCTATGAAAACCCGCCACCGGCAACTGGGGCTGACGCCGGAGAAATTTAAAAAGGCGTTTTCGGCGTTGGAAAGCGTGCTGGAAGGGCACCCCGGGATGCGTCGGGACGAATTGCTTTTGGCCTTGCAGAAAATGGGGCTCCGGTTAGAAGGAAATAATAGGGCTGCCCACATTTTGATGGCCGCTGAGCTGAATCGGATTATTTGTAGTGGAAAGCAAAAAGGGCAGCAAGGCACCTACACCTTATACCCTCCGGATGACCCCGCGTCCCCAAGCCTTAGCCGCGCGCAGTTGACCGCCTGGCTGGCGGAAAAATACTTTACCAGTCATGGTCCTGCTACGGCAACAGATTTTTCGTGGTGGTCCGGACTGACGTTAACGGAGGCCCGGCAGGGACTTGCCGCCATTTCGGCAAAATACGCGTCCATTACCCTGCAGGGGCAAAGCTATTGGTATCGCAAAGGAACCGACCGGCTGCATGCAAAGGACCATAAAGCCTACCTGATCCCCGCCTTCGATGAATTTGTCGTGAGCTACAAAAACCGGACGATGATCTTTCGGCCCAAAGACCAACGCACAGCGATCTCTTCCAATGGCATTTTCTGGCCGGTTGTGCTTGTCAACGGCCAGGCTACCGGGCTGTGGAAGCTGGTGAAAAAAAGAAAGCTGCTTCATATCCAGACGACGCTTTTCAGGCGGCATTCCACGCAGGAGAAAGCATTGATCAGGGAAGCCGCTTTCAAGGTGGGAACTTTTTATGGGGAAAAAATCGAAGTCGGCTTTTAAGGGACAGAAGCAATAGATTGTGTACTTTTGGCGCCCATGGCACTATCCATCAATCAGATCATCACCTTAACGGCTAAGGAGTTTCGGCTGGAGTGGCGGCAGAAATACGCCTTATATGGAATGCTGCTGTACATCTGTTCCACTATTTTTGTTTTGTATGTAGCGATGCATCATCCGCCGGCGGTGACCTGGAATGCCCTTTTTTGGGTGGTGCAGCTGTTTATCGCCGTCAATACCGTCGCGCGTAGTTTTTTGCAGGAAAGCAGGGGGCGCATGTTGTATTATTATACCCTCGCCGGTTCCCGGGAGTTCATGGTGGCCAAATTGTTGTTTAATGTGTTGCTGATGATCATCATGAGCTTGGTCAGCCTGGGCTTATACCGCGTCTTGTTGGGAAACCCCTTGATCAATCCTTTGTTTTTTGTAGGTATAGTGAGCCTGGGAGGCGTTAGCCTGTCGCTGGTCTTTACCATGCTGTCAGCGATTGCCGCGCGCGCGGGACAAAACGCGGCCTTAATGGCGATCATGGGATTCCCGCTGGTGATTCCGATGATACTGATCCTGGCCACCGCCTCCAAAACGGCTTTTGCCGTCGTGTTTCAGCCGGGACTTTTGCGCATGATCCTGTTGTTGGCAGGACTCGATGTATTGGTGATTGCGTTATCTTTAATTCTATTCCCTTTTTTATGGAAAAATTAGTTTTTAGAAGTTTGAATTTTTGAGAAAAAGTAACGGAAGAACTTTTTTCTTAGAAAAAAATGAAACTATGCCGCTCCTTTAACTAATCTTTGGAAATCATCAAAATTCACGTAGGTTTGCACTTGTGTAAATACAGGGCTTTTAACCTGCTTCATCATGAAAAAAAACTGGTGGAAAATTCTTTGTGTGGTATTGGTTATCTATGTAATCATTGCCGGATTTCTCATCCCTGTACCCGCAAAGGTCATTTTGCACGAGACCATCAGAAACCTCTTTTTTCATGTTCCCATGTGGATGGTGATGTTTGTATTTTTTACCATCTCCTTTGTATACGCCATCTTTTATTTGCGGAGCAATAAGCTGAAACACGATATGGCTGCGGTAACCGCTGCGAGTGTAGGACTGGTCTATGGGGTGGTCGGCATCGTAACCGGCGCCGTTTGGGCCAAATTTACCTGGGGGCAGTTCTGGAGCAATGATCCCAAGCAATTGTGTACCGCCGCTGCACTGCTTATTTATTGCGCGTATTTTGTTTTGCGGAATTCATTTACCGACATCGACAACAGGGCCAGGGTGGCCGCGGTCTATAACATATTCGCCTTTGCCTTGCTGATTCCGCTTACTGTGGTGATTCCCCGGATGACGGATTCGCTGCACCCCGGCAATGGCGGCAATCCGGGCTTTGACATCTACGATTCCACAGGCAACCTGAAAGTGGTGCTTTATCCGGCCTTCTTAGGTTGGACCTTACTGGGGTGCTGGATGTACAATTTATCTTTTCGCTATAAAAAGCTTAAATTTAAAAAGTTGTTTAAAAATGAAATTTAACTATAAAACGGCGCTTGCCTTCTTGTTGCTGACCGCGTTGCCATTGTTGGTAGTAGGACAGGGCCATGTACCCATGGCCGGTTTGATGAGAAGCAATGGAAAAATATACGTGGTCGTGGCGGTACTGGTCATTATTTTTATCGGCATCTTACTCTTTTTGATCAATCTGGATAAAAAGCTGCGCAAGCTGGAGAAAAATCCGGATTGACCCCTGGTGATATTCCTAGTTCCAAAACCTTAAATCTTTTTAATTATGGCTGAAAAGACAAAAGCTACCTATAGTTTTTTTGAAAGTGTGGAAGAAAGCTTCGACAGGGCTGCCCAGTTTACCAGTTGGGACAGCGGTATCCTGGAGCAGATCAAAGCCTGCAATTCGGTTTACCGCATGCGATTCCCCGTTAAGATAGCCAATGAAGTGCAAGTTATAGAAGCTTACCGGGTCCAGCATTCCCACCACAAGCTCCCCTGTAAAGGAGGTATTCGGTTTAGTCATAAGGTTGACCAGGATGAAGTGATGGCGCTGGCCGCTTTAATGACCTATAAATGCGCGATTGTGAATGTGCCTTTTGGCGGGGCCAAAGGGGGGATTCGGATTACGCCGAGAAATTACACCCCTTATCAACTGGAAAAAATTACAAGACGTTATACCTCCGAACTGGTAAAGAAAAATTTTATCGGTCCCGGGGTAGATGTCCCCGCTCCTGACTATGGTACGAGCGCGCGTGAAATGAGCTGGATACTGGATACCTACCAGAGCCTTCGGCCGGGAGAAATAGATGGGCTGGGGTGTGTTACCGGCAAACCCGTATCCCAGGGCGGCGTACGCGGAAGAACCGAAGCGACAGGTCTGGGGGTGTTCTATGGATTGCAGGAGATCTGTAACGACAAAACAACCATGAATAAATTGGGAATGGAGACCGGGGTGGAAGGAAAGGAAGTCATTATTCAGGGACTGGGAAATGTGGGCTATAACGCGGCCAAATGTTTTTATGAGGCCGGCGCGAAAGTGATCTGTCTTATCGAATATGATGGCGCCATATACAACCACAAAGGATTGAACCCGACAGAAGTTCAGAAGTTCAGGGAAGCGCATGGCACCATTGTCGGGTATCCCGGCTCCAAGACTTTGCACCAGCGGTCCGAAGGCCTGGAAATTGCCTGTGATATTTTAATCCCCGCGGCTTTGGAGAAGGTCATTGATGCTGAAAACGCCTCCCGCATTAAGACAAAAATTATAGGAGAGGCGGCCAATGGGCCGGTGACACCGGAAGCTGATGCTATACTGGCTGAAAAAGGCGTGCTGATCGTCCCCGACATGTTCTTGAATGCCGGCGGGGTAACGGTTTCTTATTTTGAGTGGTTGAAAAACCTTAGCCACGTTCGTTATGGACGTATGGAAAAACGGTTTAGTGAAAATATGCATCATCATATCCTGGGGCAGATCGAGGAGCTCACCGGCAAAAAGGTGAGCGAGGAAGAACGGAAATTCATTGTACATGGCGCCGACGAGGTGGACCTGGTGTATTCCGGACTCGAAGGCACCATGATCCAGGCGGCTAATGAAATCAGAGAAATATGGTTTGGCACCAAGGGGATTACCGATATGCGTACCGCTGCCTATGTTTGTGCCATTAACAAGGTAGGAGAGGCGTACGCGCAGCTGGGCATTTTCCCCTAGCGGCACTGGAACCTGATTGATCGCCTGTGGCGAAAACCTCCCTATTTGTTCCAGCCTTTCAGCTGTGCCGGTAAGGGAAAGTATTGCAGCTGTTCTTAGGTGGGGCACGCTGGCGTAAAAGCGGAATCCAGGCTGAATAACCGGTCATTTTAAAATAAATAAGGATACTATCAAATAATAATATAACTTTGCTCCTCATAAAAATTTTTGCAGGCTCCTATCATTGCCTTTTCTGTTACAGTTTAGAATACACATTCCTTTCTTTCAGTTTACGCTTTTCAGGGCCACATTACTTCAGACGTCTCCTCCCAAAACATAAAAACAAGTAAATTTTTAACAATTATAACAAAATCAAACATGCAAGAAGGTACAGTAAAATTCTTCAATGAATCAAAAGGTTTCGGATTTATAACTCCAGACGACGGTTCGAAAGATGTCTTTGTTCACGCGAGTGGATTACAGGACGAGATAACCGAAAACGACAAGGTGGTCTATGAAGTGCAGGAAGGCAAAAAAGGCCCGAATGCGGTAAATGTGCGGTTAGCATAAAACAACCTTGTATAGCATTTTAAAATGTGAAGCCCGGACCGGGCTTTGCATTTTTTTCGATCTTCATTTAATACAATAACCCGCTTATCTATGCATGCGGATTTCCGTACCTTTATTACTCACTTTAAAAGGCGGATACATGAGTTATTTCATGTAGAAGCCAATATCAACGAGCTTTCTATTGAACGGGGGTTACCGGAGGCGGTTTGGACAGAAATTATGAAGACCAGTCCTTTGTCGGTAGCTATTCCCTCGGATTATGGCGGAAGAGGCGCCCATGTAAAGGAATGCTTGAGTGTCTTATCGGCAGCGTCCTATGAATCCTTGTCTTTGTCCCTGACGTTCGGAATCAATATGGCTTTATTTCTGGAGCCTTTAGCCAAATACGGGCAAGACGAAGTGCAGCGAACCACCTTTAAAAGGTTTTTGCAAGACCGGGCTATGGGGGGGTTAATGATCACCGAACCGGACTATGGCAGCGACGCGTTGAATATGCGAACCTGCTTTGAGGAAGCGGATCAGCGGTATCACATCAAGGGCCAAAAACACTGGCAGGGGCTTACCGGCCGGGCCGATTTCTGGATCGTGGCCGCCAGAAGGAAAATGGCAGCGGAAAAGCTGTCGAGGGATATTTCTTTTTTCGTTGTGGATAACGCGCAGCCGGCACAACAAATACAGGTAGAGCAATATTTTAATAATCTCGGCCTTTACATGATCCCATACGGGCTCAATAACATTGATATTTCCGTACCCAAGAACCAGGAGTTGCAACCGGAGGGAAACGGCATTAAAATGATGCTGGACATTTTGCACAGAAGCAGAATGCAGTTTCCGGGGATGGGCATGGGGTTTATACAACGGATGCTGGATGAAGCCCTGCGCCATTGCAAGCACCGGAAACTGGCCGGGAAAATGTTGATAGAACTGGACTCCGTTCAGTTCCAGTTGTCGCGTATTCAGTCGTCTTATACTTTGTGTTCGGGAATGTGTATGCGGAGCGCGTCGATAAGCGGCATCGCGCACGACCTTTCCGGACAGGGCCTGGAAGCAAACAGCATGAAAGCGCTGGTAACGGACCTGATGCAGGAGTCCGCGCATATCTGCCTGCAGCTGTCCGGCGCCAGTGGTTATAAGTTAGAACATATAGCCGGCAGAGGGATAGTAGACAGCAGGCCCTTCCAGATTTTCGAAGGCTCTAATGAAATGCTCTATACACAGATCGCCGAGATCGTCGTCAGGCAAATGAAAAAAAAGAAGGAAGACAACCTGTATGCCTTTCTGTCCGGCTCGAGCTACTGTCATTTGGTGGTGGAAAGATTTAAACAGCATCTGCATTTTAAACTTTCCCCTAGAATGGTACAGCGCCAATTGGTTGTTTTAGGCAAGGTAATCGCCCGGCTGGTATGTATCCAATATGTGTTTAATATCGTGCAAAAGGGTTACCGCGCGGACCTGTATGACAACTGTATGAAGCATGTAGAAATGGATATCAAAAAACTACTGTCCGATTTATGCCAGTTCAATGACGCCAAGCCCATCATGGGATACAAGCAGGCATCCGACTGGAGGGACTTCCTGTAAAGGGTGCGCTAAACCCGCAGTGCTTTGGTGGTTACAGAACGATTTAACGATTTATTGATTGCTGACCTGTTGGGCTACCTTTTTAGCTGCCGCGATGGTTTGATCCAAGTCTTCATGGGATAACGCGTTACTCAAGAACCAGGTTTCAAAAGGCGAGGGCGCCAGGTAGATGCCTTCCCGGAGCATTCCGTGAAAAAAGCCCTTGAACAATTCATTGTTGGCACCTGAGGCGGAGGCAAAGTCTATAATAGGATATTCGGTAAAAAAGATACTCATCATGGAGCCACACTGGTTGATTTGGTTCAGGATGCTTTTGCTGCTCACCGCTTCCTTTAAACCGCCGGCCAGATAGCTGGTCTTTTCCGATAGCTGCTGATAAATTTCAGGATGCTCGGATAGTGTTTTCAGCAGGGTGTAGCCGGCCGCCATGGCAATGGGGTTGCCGCTCAGTGTTCCGGCCTGATAGACCTTTCCGACAGGCGCTACGTGTTCCATAATATGCTTTGGCCCCGCAAAAGCGCCCACGGGCAAACCGCCGCCGATGATCTTTCCGAAGGTCACCAGATCTGCCCTGATGTTAAGATATTCCTGTGCACCTCCTTTGGCCAGCCGGAAGCCGGTCATTACTTCATCAAAGATCAAAACAATGCCGTGCTCGTCACATAGGGCCCGGAGCCCTTCCAGAAAACCTTCCTGGGGCAGTACGCACCCCATATTGCCTGCCACCGGCTCCACAATAATCGCCGCTATTTCATCGGGATTTTCCGCTACCAGTTCTTCTACTCTGGCTAAGTGGTTATAGGGGGCGGTAAGCGTATCGGCCGCTACGGCTGCCGGCACCCCGGGGACTTCCTGGATGCCCAGCGTAGCTACGCCGCTGCCTGCGTTGACCAGGAACATATCGGCATGTCCGTGGTAACACCCTTCGAATTTGATGAACTTATTACGCCCGGTATAGCCTCTGGCCAACCGGATTGCGCTCATGCATGCTTCGGTACCGGAATTCACCATTCTGATCATATCAATATGAGGAACCATTTCGGTGATCAGCTCGGCTATGGCGAGTTCTAACTCTGTAGGGGCGCCGAAAGAAGTACTTTTCTCTGCCGCTTTTTTTATCGCTTCTATTACCGGTTCATAAGCATGCCCCAATATCATCGGACCCCAGGAATTAATATATTCTATATATTGGTTGTCGTCTTCGTCATACAGATAGGCCCCTTTGGCGCGTTTGATAAAAGGAGGTGTACCGCCCACATTTTGATAAGCCCGTACAGGGGAATTGACGCCGCCGGGGATCACCGCTTTGGATTTTTCGAAAAGTTTTTCGCTGTTT
>CAYXRN010000031.1:0-26722 GCA_964467635.1 uncultured Chitinophagaceae bacterium
GCAACTGAATCATGGCAAAGAAAGGAAACAGAGTACAGGTGATTTTGGAATGTACGGAACATAAAGCCTCCGGTAAACCGGGGACTTCCCGTTATATTACCACCAAAAACAAGAAAAATACCCCTGAACGTATTGAGTTGAAGAAATACAACCCGATCTTAAAGCGGGTTACTGTTCATAAGGAAATTAAATAAAATTTATTCAATCATGGCTAAGAAAGCAAAAACAGCTATTAAGGGTAAAGACGCTATAGTGGATGCGAACGCTAAAAGCTTTACCAAAGTGATCCGTACTGTAAAATCCCCCAAAACAGGGGCTTACGCCTTTAAAGAGAACATTATTCATAAGGAACAGGTAAAGAGCTACCTGAGCGGCAAGTAAAGTACTTTTTCGTTGCCCGTTATTTTTTAAAGCTGTCTCGTAGTATTCGGGGTGGCTTTTTGTGTTTAGTCAGCTATTGAATTCCTAAAGGAGTGTGTGCAGTTGTCAGGTGACTTTTTGGAATACGGTACTTGGAAACTGGCAATATTAAAAAATTACATATGGGATTTTTAAAAAAAATATTTTCGGCCAAAGAGAAAGAGAGCCTGGACAAAGGACTGGAGAAGACGAAAGAAAGCTTTCTCAAAAAGGTGAGTCGAGCAGTAGTCGGTAAGTCGCGGGTAGATGAGGAAGTTTTGGATGATTTGGAGGAGGCCTTGATTTCGGCAGACGTAGGGGTCAAAACTACGGTAGATATCATTTCCCGCCTGGAAGAAAGAGTGGAACGTGATAAATATATGAATGCCAGCGAACTACAGCAAATTCTTCATGAGGAAATAGCCGGATTACTGGTAAGGCCGGAAACCGAGGCGGGTACTGAAGGACTTAATGCTGGAAAAAAACCTTATGTTATACTGGTAGTTGGTGTCAATGGTGTGGGAAAAACAACCACGATTGGCAAACTCGCCTATCAGTTTAAGCAAGCCGGAAAGTCGGTATTGCTGGGTGCTGCGGATACTTTTCGTGCCGCCGCCGTAGACCAGCTTACCATTTGGAGTGAGCGAACCGGCGTACCCATTGTGAAACATAAAATGGGTGCCGACCCGGCTGCGGTAGCCTTTGATACGGTACAAAGCGGGGTGGCAAAAGACGTTGATGTCATTATGATTGATACCGCGGGACGGCTGCACAATAAAAGGCATCTGATGGATGAGTTGAGTAAGATTCGACGGGTGATAGGCAAGGTGATTCCCGATGCGCCACACGATGTATTGCTTGTACTTGATGGGTCTACCGGGCAAAATGCGCTGGAGCAGGCCAAACAGTTCACCGCGGCTACAGAAGTAACTTCCCTGGCGATTACCAAACTGGACGGAACAGCCAAGGGAGGGGTGGTACTGGCCATCGCCAACCAATTTAAAATTCCCGTAAAATATATCGGGATTGGCGAAAAAATGGAAGATTTGCAAACGTTTAATGCAAGTGAGTTTGTAGATTCGCTGTTTAAGCGGTAACTGTTTTCGTGGCGTTATTTTCGTGGATTTCCCGTTTTACGATTTTAGTAATCAATGGCAGCCGTATCCATACAGGGATGGTTTTCATTAAAAGCCAGTTGATTTTATTCATCCAGCCAATAAGAATGAGCGCGTCTTTTTTAAACAATTGATCCAGGGATCGCTTGGCCATCTCGTCGGGGGAAAGCAGGCCGATTCTGCCCAGGAAGCCCTGTTTTTCAATACGTATGCGGGTATCTTCGTTGGTTCGCATGGGGCCAGGATGTACGACACTAACAAATACGCCGGAGCCTTTCAGCTCTTCAAAAAGTCCCCTTGAAAAATGAAGTAAAAACACCTTTGACGCCGGATAAACAGTTTTGTAACCAATGGGAGAGAAGGAGGCCATGCTTGAAACATTTAAAACCCATGCCTGGTTGTGGCGTTTTAATACCGGAAGAAGCTGGTGCGTAAGCATAACGGTAGCTCGGACATTCAGTAAAATGATTTTATTGATCAGGTCAAACTTTGTTTCTGCAAAAACAGATGTCCCTCCTAGCCCGGCGTTGTTAACCAACAGGTCAACGGCATAATGGTTTTTCACCCACTTCACAAGTCGGTTGATTTCTTTTTCGCAGGTGAGATC
The DNA here is from genome assembly GCA_964467635.1 of uncultured Chitinophagaceae bacterium. Classification (GTDB taxonomy): domain Bacteria; phylum Bacteroidota; class Bacteroidia; order Chitinophagales; family Chitinophagaceae; genus FW021-bin31. Next base: position 2,122 of record CAYXRN010000031.1, read on the forward strand.
ACATTCAAACCTCCTTGCCTTTATCCGGTATTTTTTTTCCAGTGTGGTACAGAGCTCCGGCAGGTCTTCTCCGGGCAGCGCAGTAAGTAGTATATTCTTTCCTCTTTTAGCCAATTCTATTGCAAAGGACCTCCCCAGGCCCTTGCTGGCTCCCGTAATCAACGCGTACCTTTCGTTTGAAGACATTCTTAAGTAGTTTAAAGCGTGAATTGTAACCGGCCGGTAAACCCAATATAGGCACCTATAAAGTGGCTATTTTGTTTGTTGCTCGTAGTCGTCCAGAAATAATGTCCGGTGTTACCGGAGAATTCTTGACGAGAATAATCGAGTACCAGATAAGCGGAAGGCCCTGCGAGCAAGCTAAGGCGGTTGGTTAACTTAATTTCAGAAAGCATACGCAGACTGTAGCTGTACAAATGACCATTGGTAAAATCAGTCTGTAGGAGTTGGGCCGCCTCTGCATTTAAACGAAAAGCACCCTTTGTGTTCAGCAGATGCGCACCGATGGCCGCCTCCAGCAGGAATAGATCATAATCACTGTTTAATTTGTAGCCCAACCCGAGGCGCCCATAGAGCACCCGGCCGCCTGACTGAAAACCAAGCAGCATATTTAACGACTCATCTGTGGATAACGTGATGTTTTTATCCCCCTTCTTAATCAAATTGATGAAACCGATGGGATAGTCGCTGCTATCGGCCAGGTTGATCAAACCGGCTATTTGAACGCCTTTTACTTTTTTTGCTCTATTGATTAATCCGGATAATTGAACACCGTCTACGTCCGTTGATTGGTTATAAAGGCCGGCTATTTGTATCCCGTTTACCTTTTCCGCTTTATTAAAGAGACCTGCCGTTTGACTGCCTTCCAGGTCACCGGTAAGATTGAAAAGGCCTGCAAACAGGGCGCCCTTTGCCTTTCTACCGACGGTGTTACCTATGCCTGCGAATATGGCGCCATGAGCATCTTCTTTAATGCTATTGACGATGCCGGCCAGTGCGCATCCTCGGATGCCGCCTGTTACACCTGCCAAGGCCTGAAGCGAAATGGTATTGTTATATGCCGGCGCATGGGCTCCGCTTGAGGTAATGGGATAGATAATCCCAATATCTGCAACATGCGGGATCAGGGGAGTGTGTTGTTTTTTTTGTTGTGCATACCCATTCAGAGAAAAGCAGAAACAAAACAGAAGGATCAGATAAGCTCTTGTCATCGTTTTATACGTTTTTATTTACGACAACGTCGGCTTGTTTTACCCCTATGGCTCATTAAAAAATAGTCACTCCCGTATGAATACCAAACCAGCCACGAACTGAACCACTTAAAGAGAAAGATCGCGCGGGAAGGCGAAATCCTTTTTCTGTATTATCCTTCTCCGGAAAATAAATGCAAAAAGCCGGTCCTGCAAACAGGGCTATTTTGGGCGTTAGAGACAAAACGATTGCGGGCTGTATTCTGACAAGCAATGGCAGATTGCCCCAGTCTCCGTTGAGTATACTTTGTTCTGTTATTTCTGTGGTAAGGAAAAGGCCTGAGGATAAATCAAATGATCTTCCCAGCCCATACCCGAAAGAGAACACGGCTTGGTTGGAGGCTATGGTTACCCCTGCCAGTAAAATGTTGTATAGCTTTTGTTTTCCTGTTTTATAAGATATGTTAAGGTCCCATGCTTCCTGCCAGGAAACGGACAGCTTGCGGTACCCCTTTTTTTTAATTATATTAACCAGACCAATCGCATAACCGGACGCACTGTCTGCTATGTTGATGAGACCTGCTTGTAAACCACGATTTGAAGCCGTCTTGTTTAAAATACCTGCAAGCTGAAGGCCGGTTACGGTTGTTTTGTTGGTGTTCGTTATTCCGGCGAATTGAATGCCGTTTATACTTTTTGAAGCGTTTAAAACGCCTGCAAGTTGGATACCGGTTACTTCTTCCTCAACGACGTTAACCAGTCCTCCTATCTGAAAGCCTTTCGTTGCAGACCGGACATTGTTATACAATCCAGCCGCCTGAAAACCAGTCATTGTGCCGCCTACGCTGTTAAAAAGACCGGCCAGCTGTATATACTTTACTTCGTTTTTATCCAGGTTAAATAATCCCCCTAGTTCTACACCGTTCAGGCCCGCAGCATATCCACCGAGGATATTAAAAGAGAAATTATTCGTTATTTGCGCACCCAGTTTTCCGTGGGTGCCAAGTCCGGGCCATATAGCGTATTGAAAAGGCTGTCTAATGAAAAAGTGGCTCAGGTTAATGTCTCGCACTTTTTGCCTGGAGGAGATAAACAAACGGTTCACCCAGGCCTGACCCAAAAAAGAATTGGGCTTGATCGTTACGGTATTCAATTTCACGGACCTGATCGGGCTGATAGCGATATTGATGGACTGATCGTACCCCTGTTGAGCAATGAAAGACGTGTCGTTAAAGTAAAACTTGCTTACGTGAATAACCGGCGGTCGGGACGAGGCATGCAGGTGAAGCTGGTAACGTCCTTTATTATCTGTCAGATCCGATTGAAGCTGAAGACGTTCATAGACACTTACATTAGCCAGCGGGGCGCCCGTTTCCCTATTGAAGATTGAACCGCTTACCGTGAATGATCGTTTGTTTGGCATTTTATTGTGAATAATAACGTAGCCCGCGGTCGCAGTGTAGGTATAGCCCAAACCTAACAACCGCTGCAGGACTTTTTTGACCGGTTGTTGGTATGCAGACAAGCTAACCATGCTGTCTGTCGAAAGAATATCACTTTTATAGGAAAAGTGAAACCCGCCTTCCCGGGCAATGGCCTGCAACGCGATGGCCAGTTTTTGTTGACGGAGCTGTATGGATATTTTTTTAGAAAGGGTACTTTGCGCTACTGAGGACAGGGACAGTAACAGTAACAGAAAGAACAGGAGGGGGACTATATCGTGGTCTTTGATGCGCAATGAGTACTTATGGTTCTTTATAGGTTAGAATGATCTGATTTTGCTGGTAGACAATGTGTACTTGATCAAAGGTCTGTTTAATAACCTTGAGTATGGTATCTAAAGACTGGTCATGAAAAGTAGCCGTCAACGGAAGCGAGCCTAATTGCGGGTCAGCTATACGGATGTGTTGGGGATAAATCTCATTCAGTGCAGCTACCAGTTCTTCTAGCGGCGTTTCTTTGCAGATGAATGTTTTTGTTTTGTAATAGTTGTACAGCTCCCCGGATACTTGTTTTTTTTCTATCTTGGATTTTTTTGTAGAAACGATTGCTTTTTGATGAGGGGTTAGCTGTACTGCCTGATTTTGGCCGCTTACTTCTACGCGGCCGGTCTCAACGATAACTTCTGTAGCATGCGCTGAGGTGTTTATATTAAAAGTAGTTCCTAATACCCTTACAGTAACACCATTGGCTAGAACGATAAACGGACGAGCGGACTGTGAAGCTACTTCAAAGAAAGCCTCCCCCTTCAGTTCCACAGTTCTTGTTCTTTTTCCGAATGATGAGCTATACATCAGCGTTGTACTTTTATTTAAAGTGACAATAGTCCCATCAGGCAATGCTTGGGTGATGACTTTATCTTTTGAATGAACCGTAGTCTTATTGGCTTGCAACAAAACATACAGTATTCCTCCGCCAATTATCAGACCGATAACGGCTGCCGCGAGGGTTGAAAATTTTTTTTGTCTGAAGCGGGGTGCTTTTTTTACTGGTCGGGTAAAGGCCGTTGTGTTGACTTTGTCCCTAAAACGTTGCCATGCATCGGCTTCATCCGGAGCCACATGGGTAGACGCCTGCCTGCTGCTTTCCCATATGGTTTTTAATTGCTGGAAATGCTGCTGGTGGTCGGCAGATGTACTGATCCACTTTTCTACCTGTCCTTCTTCCTCAGGCAGCGTTTCTCCCAGCAGGTACTTTACCAGCAGATCGTCCATTCCGTTCCTTTTATTGTATGTTTCCATCTTCTATAAAATAAATGATGAGGCCAATAACAGCATCAGAGGCAGAAAATCAATTAATCTGACTCTTAAGATACGCAATGCTTTTCCCATTTGGTTTTCAACGGTTTTTACAGACAGGCCGAGTTTATCGGCAATCTCCCTGTATTTTAGGGATTCAAAACGGCTCAGCTGAAAAATGGTCCGGCACCCTTCCGGGAGTGTCTGCAGGGCTTCTGATAGTTGATGTTTTAGCTCCTGATAGGTCACTTCCTCCGGAGTGGGTTCTCCTGAAGGCCTGGTATTGTGTTTTAAATATGTTTCATGTGCAGCCTTCACTTTTTCATGCCTCAGGTAATTGAGGCATTCGTTGTAAACACAGCGATACAAATAGGCTGTAAACGATTGGGTGATGCTGATCTCATCTGCCTTGTTCCAAAGCCGTAGAAAGATATTTTGAACCATATCTTCTGCTACCGCGTTGTCCTTTACAAAAGTAAAAGCATAGGCATGCAGGGCTTTAAAGTGTGCCTTGAAAACCCGTTCAAAAAGAGCTTCATCCCGCTTTAGCGGAAGCGCCTTTTTTTGTATTTCGCATGGTTCCATTCAGGATGTTGTTGGTCGTTGTTCCCGTCTTGTTTTTATGAAGACAACTCAGGCCGCGTTTACCCCCATGCCAAAAATACAAAAAATGCTGCGCTGGTAGCCGGTGCGGAGACAGTATGATTGGAATGGTGCGTTTGGATTTTGCTCTTTCACCTGCTGCGCTGAGCGCTTTCGCGGTCAAGCGCAGGAACCGATTGATAAGCTGTATTTTGAGCAGGTGGTGACAAGCCCCCCGTAAATGAAGCAATTCCTCTCAAATCATGTTATCTTTGCAGCAGAACAAAATAGCCGGTTTTGAAAACAGGGACATTAAAAAAGAATAAAATCAACATCATTACACTGGGTTGTTCCAAGAATATGGTGGATAGCGAGATGCTCAGCGGGCAGCTGCGTGCCAATGACATGGATGTGGTGCACGAGGATCTTAAGCCCGATCACAATATTGTGGTAGTGAATACCTGTGGGTTTATTGACAAGGCCAAGGAAGAATCTATCAATACGATCTTGCAACAGGTAGAAATGAAAAAAGAAGGACTCCTGGAAAAAGTATATGTTACCGGCTGTCTCAGTGCGCGCTATCGCGATGAACTGGAGAAAGAGATCCCGGAGGTAGACGCCTGGTTTGGTACAATGGAGATGCCTTTTCTGCTTAAAAAGCTGAATGCCGATTACAAGAAGGAATTGGTTGGGGAGCGGCTCCTGAGTACTCCGCAGCATTATGCCTATCTGAAGATTTCCGAAGGCTGCAATCGCACCTGTGCTTTTTGTGCTATTCCGCTTATGCGCGGCAAACATGTGTCCAAACCTATTGAAGAGGTGATCGCCGAAGCTGAAAAACTGGTTCGTATGGGGGTGAAAGAAATCATGCTCATTGCCCAAGAATTGACGTATTATGGCCTGGACATTTATAAAAAAAGAAAACTGCCTGAATTGCTCAATCGTCTGGCGGACGTGAAAGGGCTGGAGTGGATCCGGCTGCATTACGCTTATCCTACAAAATTTCCCCTGGAAGTACTTGATGTGATGCGCGAGCGGGAAAATATCTGCAACTATCTGGATATTCCGCTGCAGCATGCTTCAGATAATATGCTGAAGGCCATGAGACGGCGGATTTCCCGGGCGGAAATGGAGACGCTCCTGGGCCATATCCGGGACAAGGTGCCCGGAATATGCATCAGAACAACCCTGATTGCCGGATTCCCCGGGGAGACCCAACAGGATGTGGCCGACTTAAAGGTTTTTTTGGAAGAACAACGTTTTGACAGGGTGGGGATATTTACGTATTCGCATGAGGAAGATACGACCGCCTACAGGATGGAAGACAATGTGCCTGCCAGGGAAAAAGAACGCCGGGCACAGGAAATCATGGAAGTTCAACAAGATATTTCCTGGGAAAAGAACCAGGAAAAGATAGGAAAGGTACTGAAGGTACTCATAGATAAGAAAGAAGCGGGAAGGTACATCGGACGTACAGAATTCGATTCGGTAGAAGTAGACAATGAGGTGATTGTCAATACCCAACATGAACTTCTGATAGGCGAATTTGTTAAGGTAAGAATTACAAAAGCCTATGACTATGACTTGGCGGGAGAAGTCGTGTAAACCCTAAAATATCGGGATTTTCAAAGGTTATTTATGCTTATGATTTCCCAGGAGGACTTTTGGGGAACAACCTGCTGTCAAGGAAATTATGGAAAATACAGGAAAGTTTTTCAAAATGTAAGTGTAAAAGGAGTCGCTTACATCCCATCGGCTAGATCCTGATGGGTTTTATGCTCCGACCTATACATGCATGGGCTGTAAGACTGAATTTATAAATTACGCTGAAACCGGCTATTTTTCCCCTCTTGTACTGGATTACCTGCAGGAAGACCCGAAACTGAAGCCTTATTATGTTTATTCTCCCAGGCATCCGGATTTTGATAAAATCATTGAAACCAGAAAGGCGTTTTCTACAGACCGTAAGCTCCTCGTAGGAGAATTGGAGAAGACCTATTCGGGCATACCCCTGGATGAAGCCGTAAGAAAAAATCTACGGCTGTTGTCCGAAGAGGACACGTTTACCGTATGCACTGCGCATCAGCCTAATTTGTTTACCGGATACCTGTATTTTGTTTACAAGATTATACATGCTATTAAATTGGCCGCTTACCTGAAAGGACGATATCCCCAATATAATTTTGTTCCGGTCTATTACATGGGCAGTGAAGACAATGACCTGGAGGAACTGGGAACAATGCACCTCTACGGTAAAACCTATCATTGGCAAACGAACCAATCCGGAGCTGTCGGCCGGATGCGGCCGGAAAATATAGAAGGGCTGATCAATACCGTAACCCAAGAATTAGGTCATAACGAGCATGTACGCGAGTTAAAGACTTTATTGCGGGAAGCATATCTTCATCATACAGATATTCAAACGGCGACTTTATACCTTGTCAATGCTTTATTCGGCCGTTTGGGACTGGTAGGGCTCATTGCCGATACGCCGGGGTTTAAGAACGCATTTTCGACCGTGATGCGGGAAGATCTTTTTGAGCAGCGCGCTTTTTCAGTTGTGAATAAAACCATTGAAGCACTTTCGACGCACTACCACGCGCAGGCTACTCCCCGGGAGATAAATCTTTTTTACCTGGACAATCAACTGCGTGAACGCATGGTAAAAGAAGGCGATCAGTGGGCGGTGCTCAATACGGATAAGACCTTCAATCGCCAGGAGATGGAAGAGGAGCTGCAAAAGCATCCTGAGCGTTTTAGTCCGAATGTGATCTTGCGGGGTGTGCTCCAGGAGACTATTTTGCCTAATATTGCCTTTATTGGCGGCGGAGGGGAACTCGCTTACTGGATGGAGTTAAAGGAGCTGTTTACCCATTTTAAAGTGCCCTTTCCGCTCCTGATGTTGAGGAATTCTGTATTATGGGTAGATGAGAAATCGGTAAAGCGCTTGCAGAAAGTAGACTTGCAGCCCAGGGCTCTTTTTATGGAGACAGACGCACTCATCAGCGAATTTGTAAAAAAGAACACAAAGGAAGAATTGGTTTTAAAGAAAGAATACCTGGAAATAGAAAAATTGTTTGCCACCTTGGAACAGAAGGCTGCTAATATAGACGTTACCCTTAAAGCGTCTGTGGGAGCCGAGCGGACAAAGGCACTCCGGTCGATCGGGAAGTTGGAACATAAATTCCTGAAAGCGGAGAAAAACAAATTTGGCTGGCAAACGGAGCTGATAAGGAAGGTTAAAAGTCACTTGTTTCCACAGAACGCTTTGCAGGAAAGGGTGGAGAATATATTACCTTATTATGCGCTTTATGGTGCGGATTTTATAAACGATTTGTATGAGCACCTGGACCCAATGAACAGGAAATTTACTATTCTGCGGGAAGAAGCGACCGATGTAAAGTGAACTGCACCTTGGTGATGAACTGGTTCTACGGCACCTGTTATAAAAAACCCGGTCCCATGAATATGTTGCTGTACGGAACCGGGACATTTCTGAACCGGGGCGGGCGGAACACAGCACGCTGGGGAAGAATTTACACACCAGTCCCTTCCATACAAAACTTTGGCAGCATGCCTTCCTTAGTTTGATTTTTTAGATAGGTCTTCGGAGGTGGAATCCAGTGTAAGCTTTCCATTTTCGATATATCGGATCTGAAGGCTGTCTTCCGCATCAGAATCCCCGGCAAATAAAATGGTGTAAGCCTTCTGATTTTCTAAGGTGATATCCCTGGTTGTATCAGCCTTGCTGTTGTCTATGTGGATGGTGATGGTACTTGCTTTGATGGGTTTAAACGCCGAAATGGTGCCAAAAGACGGCTGATCGGTTAGCAGGGTATCCGACTCGTTTTTTATGACAACATGCAGCTGATCTGTCCCTGGAATGGCATTGATATAACGTATATAAGCATTTCCCTCCTGGGCGTTCAACGTATCCAGCCCGTCATTTACGACAATGTTCTGGTAATTTCCATTGCTGCCTAAGACGAAAAGGGAATAGTATTTCTGTGGCTCATAAGTTTGCATCGTGGTCGCTATGGTATTGCCGTTGGCATCAAATGCGTCCGTAGACCTTTTTCCGGGATAAATCGCCACATATCCCCCGGTATAACTCATGTAGGGCAAGGGGGAATTCAGTTGATTTCCCGAAAGGGCAACCCCGATCACAGGCTGGTCCGTAGCCAAGTTAAAGGCCATTAAACCCGCTACATCAGGCTGTACAGCGTTATTGTCATCGTCATTGCAGGCGGAAATAAATGCAACAGTGAGTAACAATCCCCCTAATAACAGCATTTTCTGAATTGAAAAAAAGCGTTTCATAATAAAATAGAATTTAGATAGTTTAATAAAAAATAACCATAGAAATAATGGGGCATTAACAAAAAAAGGGCAAAATAGGTGCCATAAGGCCGGAAGAGAAAGTTGATGGGGGGATTTTAACATTTTTATAGGGCCGGGATTCTTTTTCTTTTCCACATCTGTGAATAAAATAAAAGCAAGCACCCCTAATTTTGCAGTAATTTAGACCCTTCTAAAATTGATATTGTGCGTTTAAAAACTCTGGAAATAAAGGGATTCAAAAGCTTTGCCGACAAAACAGTCGTGCACTTTGATAAAGGGGTAACTGGTGTAATCGGGCCCAATGGGTGCGGAAAGAGCAATATCATTGATTCCATAAGGTGGGCCATAGGAGAACATAAGATCAGTGCGCTGCGGAGCGATAAGATGTCCAGCCTGATTTTTAATGGTTCCAGGTCCCGCTCAGCCAGCGGGCTGGCAGAGGTTTCCTTGACTTTTGAAAACACCCGGAACATCTTGCCCACAGAATTCTCTACGGTTACGGTAAACCGGAAGTTTTTTAAAAATGGCGATAGCGAATACCGGTTGAATGATGTCGTCTGCCGGCTCAAGGATATCCACAATCTTTTCCTGGATACCGGTATCAGTACCGATTCTTACGCGATTATTGAATTGGGAATGGTCGACGAGATCATTAAAGATAAAGACAACAGCCGGCGTCGGATGCTGGAGCAGGCTGCCGGGATATCAATCTATAAGACGAGAAAAAAAGAAGCCAAAAACAAGTTAAACGCTACGGAGCAGGATTTGAGCCGCATTGAGGATTTGTTGTTTGAAATTCAGGCCAATCTAAAATCACTGGAAAGCCAGGCCCGTAAGGCTGAGCGTTATTACGAACTCAAAAAGAAATATAAGGCTGCGAGCATCGAACTGGCCAAGGCGTCCATGGAAGGCTTTCATGAAACCTTCAAAAAGCTCAACGAGCAGCAACAAGCGGAGGAAAATAAGAAAACGCAATTGGACACCGATATTTCTAAATCGGATGCCGAAATAGAGGAGCTCAAGCTGCTTTTTACCGAAAAGGAAAAGGCTTTGCAGGAAATGCAACAGGCGTTTAATGAGCTGATGAATGACCTGCGAACCAAAGAAAATGAAAAAAAGCTGGCAGAGCAGCGCCTTGTTTACTCCAAAGAACAAAAAGAACAGATAGAAAATTTTTTGGCCGGTGCGGATGAACGATTAAAAGAATTGCAACAAAATCTGGAGAAAGGGGCCGAACTGGCGGCCACTGAGCAAGCCAAGCTAGCTTCGGTTAAAACCGAACTGGCAGAGCTTCGTGAGATGAAAGACGAGCGGCAGGAGGCGTATAACGAGAAAAAAGAAATACGGGAAGGTAAAAGAAGAGACCAGCAAAGGTTACAACAACACCAGTTCGATGTTGAAAAGAAAGCTGCGGTGGCCGAAACTTCGATCCAGAATCTGCAGCAATCTATTGCCCGTCTGGAGGACGAAAACGCCTCAAGACAAAATGAGATGGAGGTACTCACCACTTCAGAAGTTGAATTGACAGAAGAGTTGAGCTCGCAAAAGGAGGCGTTTGAAAAACTTATTCAGCATCAGGAAGAGACTAAAGAAAGTATACTCCATACCCAGTCTGAAATTGAAGAGCTGCGTACCCTGCTGATGGATAAGACCCGGGTGCTGGATGCGAAAAAAAACGAGCATGATCTGCTCAAATCCATGGTAGATAATCTGGAAGGTTATCCGGATAGCATTAAGTTCCTGAAAAAAAACCCAAAATGGAATGTGGCAGCTCCGGTATTGTCAGATGTGATTTTTTGTAAAGAGGAATACCGCCCTGCAGTGGAAGGCCTTCTTGAACCGTATTTAAATTATTATGTCGTAGATAAGCTGGAGGATGCCGTAGCCGCGGTACAATTGCTGAGTGAAAACAAAAAGGGAAAAGCGAACTTTTTCCTTCTGGATCATTTTGAGGTTGCGGGCGGGCCTCCAATGACTGAATCCGGAGACCTGACTCCTGCGATGGAGGTAGTGGAAGCGGATGAAAAGTACCGTGGTCTGGTAGAATATCTTTTAGGAAAAGTAATGATTACCGAGGATATAGCGGCAACGAACGGCCTGCTGAACGAAAATCCCGAATGGGTGCTTGTTGAACGTTCCGGTCGTCAAAATCGCAGCCGTTACCGGTTGGGAGGTGGATCAGGAGGATTGTTCGAGGGAAACAAGCTCGGACGTACCAAAAATCTCGAAAAGCTTAAAGCTACCATTGCCGAAATGCAAAAGGAGGTGGACCAGTTGCAGGTGCAGATTGATAAAAAACGTCATTCCGCCTCGGATTTAAGTGATCAGCTTAATGAGAAAAAGCTCAATGAAGGCAGGGATAAGATCAACCAGTTGCAGAATCAGGTTTTCGGCATCCAGAACAAAATGGAAAATACTAAAGCCCTCATTGCTTCTAACGAGAACAGGTTGCAGGAAATGCAGGATGCGCTGGACGACAACCATGAACAGGTGCAAGCGCAGCGGGAAGAACTGGCTACTTTTTCGGGAAAGATGGAAGAAGCGATACGGGCTATTGAGCAGGCTGAAAACGAATTTATGGAAGCGGACCACCTTTTTAATGATGCCAACAACCGCTTTAATGAACAGAATTTGCAATTTACCCGACAGCAAAGCCAGTTACAGGCTGTTAAGCAGGATGTGGAATTCCAACAAAGCAGATTAAACGAATTGAACGCGCAGATCACCTCCAGTACATTGCGACTTGAAAAAACCGGTGAAGCCATTAGGCTTGCCGAACAAAAGATACAAGAAACCGAAAGCCTGTTGCAGGAACTTGCCTATCAAAGGGAGGCAGAGTTGCAAAAGCTCAATGAAAGCGACCAGGAATACCATAATATCAAAAATAAGGTAGGAGAAATGGAGAAGTCTCTGCGTTTGATGCAGCGCAGTAAAAGCGAGGTGGAGGAGGGACTCGGCGGCCTGCGCGAAGAGGTCAATACTTTGAAGTTGCAACTTGCGGGAATGAAAGAGCGTCTTGATGTTGAGTTTAGAATTAATCTGGATGATATATTGGATGAAGATCGAACCGGAGATGAAAGTGTGGAGGTCTTGAGGGCACAAACAGATAAGTACAAGAAGCGGCTGGACAACATGGGAGAGATTAACCCTACTGCTATTGAGGCTTTTCAGGAGATGAAAAAAAGATTTGATTTCATATCCACGCAGAAAAACGACCTGATTTCGGCCAGGGATTCCTTGAAAGAAACGATCCAGGAAGTAGAAAACATTGCCAATCAAAAGTTCCTGGATACCTTTAATCGGGTAAAGGAAAATTTTGTCAAGGTTTTTAAAACGCTCTTTACCGAAGAAGATGAGGCTGATATGGTGTTGACAGATCCCGAAAACCTGGCGGATACGGGGATCGAGATCAAAGCTAAACCAAAAGGGAAAAGACCAACGGCTATCACTCAATTGTCCGGTGGGGAGAAGACGTTGACGGCCACGGCTTTACTCTTTGCTATTTATTTGATCAAGCCGGCACCTTTTTGTATTCTGGATGAGGTAGATGCACCTTTGGACGATGCCAATGTAGGCAAGTTTACGAATATGATTCGGGAATTTTCTGAAAATTCCCAGTTCATTGTCGTGACCCACAATAAGCAAACCATGGCGGCTGTAGATGTGATTTACGGCGTTACGATGCAGGAAGCCGGGGTGAGTAAATTGGTGCCCGTGGACTTTAGAAGCCTGAATTGATTTTTCACAGTTTTGCCAGGGGCTAAAATATTTTCTGGCGGACAGTGGCGCCAGACCCGCGATTTCTTTAGCCTAAAAAAGGGCAGCCTGCCCATTGCTCGGACCTACAGCCAAGGATACCCGACAAAAACGAAGCCGGTTAAGGACATGTTGATAAACCCGTTGGGGACTGCTCCCACCAAAACGAACGTAGAAGCCACCTGTGCAGGAATGTAATTGCCCGCTCCCATTTTTAAACGCTTGTGTGATGATTGGCAATGGTATGCGCTGACAACCTCTTTTTACCTGTTATACGAACTCGATTCAGGCTTAAACAGTTCTAGTCTGGAAATTTTGTTATAATTTGCCTGCAGGCAGAGCCCTTTTTTCAACCTAAATGAATAATTGATTTCCTATTGGCTTAATCAGCCGTGGTAACTTGTGTTTCGTTCATTTCTTTAATTAGAGATGAGTATTAAGGTTTTCTTTTTCAGAAAAATTTTTTCTATCTTGTCGAAACAAAACCCTTTTAGGATGAAGCACCTTTTACAGAAGATACAATATGGTGATGACCAAAAAGCCTTCAAGGAACTTTACCAATTGCTGTTTTTTAAACTTTATCAGTTTGCCTTTTCTTATCTGAAGGAGAAACAAAAAGCCGAAGAGGTTGTAAACGATGTCTTCATGAGGCTTTGGCAAAAACGATATGCTTTATCAGATATTAAAAACATCAACGTTTTTTTATATGTTGCCGTAAAGAACGCGGCGCTAAACCGCTTGCGTCAACTTCGCAAGCCGGCTCCTTTGGCTTTGGAAGACCTGGAACTAAAACACATCCGAATGAGCATTAATCCGGAAGCCGGGATGATCACCAAAGAACTGCGAAATAAAGTACGATCAGCTATTGAGGACCTGCCGCCTCGGTGTAAACTGATTTTTAAGTTACTCAAGGAGGACGGACTAAGTTATAAAGAGGTTGCTTCCGTTCTCGATATATCCGTCAAGACCGTCGATGCACAATTGTATATTGCATTGAAAAAGCTCTCTGTGAGCCTGCTCCCCGTATGGGCGGAATATACCACCCTTTCCAAAAAATAATTTAGTGATCTTTAGGGAATTTTTCCAAAAGATGGGTCCTTATAGTAAATGCTGCCTACGAAGTGATATGGAAACAAACCGGCTTATACATCTTTTGGCCTTAAAAATAGGCAAAGATGCTTCTGAGGAAGAAAAAGAAGAATTACAGCAGTTATTGAACAGTAAACCTGAGTTCACTTTTTTTAGTGCATTATTGGATGCCGTGGAGAGCGACAAATTTGCCCATCATCCGGTGAAGCATGAAGATCTGATTGCAGATAACTGGAAAATGATCGCAAATAACCTGGGCGAGGAAGAAGCATCGACTGCGCAAGGGATAATCTACCCCTGGGAACACAACAGAAAACAATGGAAGTGGTCGGTTTTGTGGCGAAGGGCGGCAGTTTGGATCGGCGTCCTGCTGCTTGCGGGAGGCGGTTTTTGGCTTTTGCACGACAATAAAAAAACGATAAAGGCCCCTCTTGCTCAAGCTGACCAGGTAAGCTGGACTACCCATGGTGCTCCGGAGCGACAAGAACTTCCTGACGGATCCGTGGTATGGCTAAATTCCGGTAGTGTGATCACTTTTGCTGAGAATTTTTTAGTGGACAACCGCGAAGTTTACTTACAAGGTGAAGCGTATTTTGATATAAGCCATAATGCCACGCACCCTTTTATTGTGCATGCCGGTAATGTGGATATTAAAGTGTTGGGTACCGCTTTTAATGTGCAGGCCTATAAAAATGAGGATAAGGTGGAAACTACCCTTATAAACGGGAAAATAAAGGTCCAGATTGCCGGTAACCCTGATAAAAGTTTTGTATTAAAGCCTAATGAAAAACTGACCATCGCAATGGACGTTAAAGAAGCGGCAAGAAAACTAGAGCGGATACAGCCAGGTATGATCAAGGAAGTCCAATTTAAGGTAGAAGAATTAAATCCGGCTGATCAGACGGTGCCCCTGAAAGAGATTGCATGGCTGAAAGATAAACTGGTGTTTCAAAATGAACGGTTTGATGAATTGTCTAAAAGCCTGGAGCGGAGATATGGTGTAAATATTGTTTTCCTGGACCCTGCGTTAAAAGAAGAAAGATTGAATGGCATATTTAAGAATGAAGATATTCAGAAAGCCCTTAAAATATTACAGATGACAACGCCGTTTCAATATGACATTAAAGGAGACACAGTATATTTGAAGAAGATAAACCCCCGTGATAATAAATGAAGTATTATACAGGATATATTTGATCCACTTGATTTAAAAGAGGGAAGAGTGGCCGCTCTCCCCCCGAATGAAAAGTAATAGGAAAGAGGAAATTTTTGGAACCGTCCCCAATCCTGATTTTTTAACTCTCAATCAAAACAAAAGTATGAAAAAAATACGATTGTCATGCTTTTTCTTCTATGGAGAAAGAATGCACAAACTGGTACGGTGTATGAAACTTACCTTTATCATCGTCCTTCTTGGCTGCTTACAGGTTTCAGCGCATGTAGAAGGCCAAAATATGTTTACGCTGAACATGGATCACGTACGGATAGACAAAGTACTCCGTAAGATCCAGAAAGAAAGCAGCTATCGTTTCTTTTATAATGAACGGTATCTGGAACACCTTAACCCTGTAAGCGTAAACGTCAAAAAAGCCACACTCGATGAAGTGATGGCGCAGTTGCTGGATGGTTCGCTCAGTTACAAAATCATAGACAAAAGTCTGGTAGTCATATCCCCCAAAGGGGCGCTGCTTGCCCAACAGCATAAGATACAGGGGACCGTTACAGATGAAAACGGAACCCCACTAGTAGGGGTGACGGTGAAAGTAAAAGGTACGGCACAAGGTACGGTTACAGATGCAGAGGGAAATTTTACGCTTGTGGTTCCCGATGATGCCACATTGGAAATAAGTTATATTGGCTATAAAACGCAGGAGGTGGCGGTTGGCAACCAGACAAATGTCACGATACAAATGGCTCTTGTCGCTTCTGGGTTAAATGAAGTGGTGGTAGTGGGATACGGCACGCAGCAAAAGAAGAATCTTACCGGTGCTGTCAGCCAGGTGAGTGGAGAAGTGTTGGATAACCGACCATTGCCTAACCTTACCCAGGGGCTGCAGGGGCAGATCCCGAATCTGAACCTTACCATGCTTGATGGTAAGCCCATACAATCACCTGAATACAACGTGAGGGGAACTACCTCTATTGGACAAGGTGGTCATGCTTTGGTTTTAATAGATGGAGTGGAGGGTGATCCCAGCCTGATCAATCCCAATGATGTCGCCAGCGTGACCGTTTTGAAAGATGCGGCCTCCGCAGCTATTTACGGGGCGAGAGGGGCCTTCGGTGTAGTGCTTATTACAACAAAAAGTGCGAAAGAAGGAAAGACGGCTATTACTTATTCTTCCAATTATTCCTTCAAGAGTCCCACGGCAATTCCCGATGGAGTAACCAATGGATATAAATACGCTTCCATGTTTGCCGAAGCGAACATTGCGGGGAGTAACTATACACAGCTCGCGCAAAACATTAATAAAACCCAAAAATTTTCTCAGGAATATTGGGACGCATTGAAAGCCCATGACGAGAATCCGTCGTTGGATAAGACAGAGGTGAACGATGAGGGGGAATATGTTTATTACCATAACACCAACTGGTATGACCTGCTTTATAAGAACCACAATTTTGCTGTAGATCAAAATCTTACCGTATCGGGAAGCAGCGATAAAGCCAGTTTTTATATTTCAGGACGGTATTATAATCAAACCGGTATATTCCGCTATAATTCTGATGATTACAGAATGTATAATTTTAGGGGTAAAGGGTCCGTGCAGGTTTTCTCATGGCTCGAAGTAAGCAACAACCTTTCCTATTCTAATATGCAATACCACAATCCCATAAATGTAGGAGAAGGCGGGGGTATCTGGCGGAATATGTCGGATGAGGCGCATCCTACGGCTCCACTGTTAAATCCTGATGGTACACTTACCTATTCTGCCGCCTATACAGTAGGGGATTTTTATTATGGTAAGAACGGGGTCGACTTTAACGACGGAATGTTTAGAAATACTACTTCGTTTGTGGCCCGGTTCTTTAGTGATCATTTTAGGGTGAACGGCAACTTTACTTTCCTCAATAAGAACAGTACCAGTAAACGTATCCGGGTACCTGTACCATACAGTACAAAACCGGGTGTGATTACCTATTTAAGTACAAAGTATAATGATCTCCAGGATACCTACAGTAAAACCGGATATATTGCTGCCAATTTATATGGCGAGTATGAAAATACCTTTAATGACATTCATCATTTTAAGGCCATGATAGGATATAATTTTGAACAATCCGTCTTTGACAGCACGATGATGTTAAGAAACGGCTTGATTTATCCCGATGCAGATAATATTAATCTTGCTTTAGGCCAATCAATTACCACGGGCGGTGATTGGAGACAATGGGATATATTAGGCGGTTTTTTTAGGTTCAATTATGGTTATAAAGAGCGGTATCTCATAGAAGTAAACGGACGTTATGACGGATCTTCTAAATTTCCTACCGACCAGCAATTCGGGTTTTTTCCGTCGGTTTCCGCGGGATGGCGTCTTTCTAATGAACCCTTTTGGAATGTGTCGGATAAAATTATTTCGAACCTCAAGATAAGAGCTTCTTACGGGTCGCTTGGTAACGGGAATATTGATCCCTATACATTCCTGGAAACATTTGATGTATCCCGTTCGGCTAGGGTTCTTAATGGGGAAAGGCCGCAGGAAACAGATCAGCCTGGCGTGATTCCAAACGGGCTTACCTGGGAAACTTCTACTACAGAGAATCTGGGGCTTGATTTGGCTCTGCTGAATTATCGGTTAACTTTTACCGGAGACGCCTACATCAGAAAGACGAAGAATATGTTCACCGTCGGGCCTACTTTACCGGATGTCTTCGGTACCACGGTTCCAAAAGGTAATTATGCGGACCTGAAAACTACCGGATGGGAGCTTTCTATAGCCTGGCGTGATCAGTTTGATGCAGGGGCCTCACCTTTTCATTATGGACTTAGGTTGAGCTTGTCACATTACAAAGCGGTTATTACAAAATTCAATAATCCAGATCAAAAGTTAGATGATTATTACGTAGGAGAGGAAGTAGGTGAGATTTGGGGATACATCACAGACGGCTATTGGACGGAAAAAGACGTGGATCAGGCGGCAAAAATGAATGCAAATATCAGCAATAATTCTTCGGTATGGCTTCCCGGGGATATTAAATATAAGGATCTAGATGGTGACGGCGTGATCAGCCATGGCAATGAAACGGTATCTAATCCAGGGGATATGATAATCATTGGCAATACGACACCAGACTACACCTATGGAATCAATCTTGATGCTGACTGGCATAATATTTTCCTATCCCTTTTCTTTCAAGGAATAGGTCATAGGGATTGGTATCCTGATTCAGATGCCGATGCGTTCTGGGGGCAGTATAACCGGCCGTATAATGTTCCCCTTAAATCGCAATTGGGTCATATCTGGTCGGAGGATAATCCCGATGCTTATTGGCCGCGTTATCGGGGATATGTGGCCTTGTCAGACGACAGGGAACTATCCGTTAAACAAACAAAATATTTGCAAAATGCGGCATACATCAGATTGAAAAATATTCAATTGGGTTACAGTCTTCCTGCAAGTCTGCTTTCTAGAATAGGGCTTGGCTATGTTCGTTTTTATGTGTCTGGTGAAAATTTGTGGGTTTGGTCGCCAATGTTTAAAATTACAGACCACAACATAGATCCTGAAAGCATCCATGGGTCTGATCGGATTGCAAATAGCAATGGTTCAAGTGGAGACGGCCAAAACTATCCGATTTTAAAGAGCATTACGCTTGGATTATCCGTTACTTTCTAATTTTAAAAAGATTATCATGAATACGAAATATATCATTGGTTGTATTACAATAAGTTTCGGTCTTCTTCTTGGAGCCTGTACAAAAATATTAGATCAGGAACCCAAAGCTACCGCTACCAAAGAAGCGGTATTTGGCACCGAAGAAGGGTTGGCGTTGTATACTAATTCCTTCTATGATGACATTATGCCCAGTTCGGGAGATATAATGCGAGGTGATAATATGTGCGATTATGGCGTAAGGAAACAAATCCCCGATTTCCTGCGCCCCAATGTTTATGGTCCTACGCAAAGCAGTGGCTGGGACTGGGCACCCCTAAGAAATATCAATTATTTTATTGCAAATTGTACGGATCCGGATATTCCCGTGGAAGTAAGAGAAAACTATATTGGATTGGCGCGGTTTTTCAGAGCCTGGTGGTATTTTAAAATGGTAAAGAAATTTGGGGATGTGCCCTGGTATAGCAGGCCGTTGGGGTTGGATGATTCTGTCGCGTTGTATAAGGCTCGGGACCCCCGTACCCTTGTTATGGATTCTGTATTGGCGGACTTAGATTACGCTTGTGCGCATATTACCTTAACAAATGACGAGAGCCGCAGCCTTATTACCAAATGGGTAGCTTATGCATTAAAATCGAGGATTTGTCTCTTTGAGGGAACGTTTAGAAAATATCATACCGAATATAATTTACAGGGTTCAGTGGACGAGTGGCTAGAAGACGCCGCTTCAGCAGCAAAGGCAGTCATGGATAGCAGCAATTTTGGCTTGAATGAAGCCGGCGGTCCGACTCATTCTTATCGCCAGCTTTTTATCAGTCCCGATCCCGTTGCTAATGAAGTGATGCTTGCAGATGTGATAGATCCCGGTTTAGGGATACTGGGTGATGCAAACTGGTATTGGACCAGCTCTACTTATGGTGATCGTCTTAGTTTTAACCGGACATTCGTAAATACTTATCTGAATATTGACGGAACCCCTTTTACCAATAATCCGGGATATAAAACGATGACCTTTGTGGAGGAAACAAAGAACCGGGATCTGCGCCTTCAACAAACAATCCGAACACCGGGCTACACAAGAACAAATGGAGGGGAGGTAGTGCCCGCTCCCCCGGAATTTACTTATACCTATACTGGCTACCAGCCTATTAAGTACGCGCTGGACGATGAAAAATACGATCAGGGGACCGTAAGTATTAATTCAATACCGGTGATTCGCTATGCAGAGGTTTTACTAAACTATGCGGAGGCCAAAGCAGAACTAGGCACTTTAACTGATGAGGATTGGGCCAGCACGATCGGTGCCTTAAGAGCAAGAGCAGGTATTACAGGAGGCCTTGCCTCAAAGCCGGTCAAAGTAGATCCTTATCTTAAATCACATTATTTCCCAGATATTTCTGACCCGGTCATTCTT
Organism: uncultured Chitinophagaceae bacterium; assembly: GCA_964467635.1. Lineage (GTDB taxonomy): Bacteria > Bacteroidota > Bacteroidia > Chitinophagales > Chitinophagaceae > FW021-bin31. The sequence continues at coordinate 22,070 of CAYXRN010000031.1, forward strand.
GAAGTACGTCGGTGCAGGAGTATTGAACTGGCTTGGGAAGGTTTTCGGTTTGCCGACCTCAAAAGGTGGAAAAGAGGAGAATTACTGGAACAGGAATGGAACGGCATGTACGTCCCTGCATTGAATAAGTTAATGGACTTAAACGATGATGGCGATCCCGACGTTTGTTTTGTGCAAGGAGAACCGTCAAATCCGCAGACTGGTGTCAAATACATCGATGTAAGTCCTACGGTAGGGGGTAAAGTTAATCCTCAACAATTAAAACAGGGAACCTATGGTGAAATTACCTGGCTCGATAATGCGCCCAGAGTTTGGAAAGATAAAAAGTATCTTTATCCGATACCGGAATCGGCTTTATTAAAAAACCCCGAGCTGGGTCAGAATCCGGGCTGGTGAGTGTCCTGAATAAATGAATAGTTCTTTGAATTAGGCATTTAATGCGAGATAAGGGATGAGGGAAGGCCCGTCCATATTATAAGAAAGGCAATATGGCCTAAATTTGTTTATGTTTTGATAAAAATACAGCTGTTATGATTAAGAAAAAGTTTAGTTTTCTGTTTGTTTTTTTTCTTTTTGGTGGTATCGCTTTGCAGGCCCAGCAGTTGACTGTTGCTACTTATAACATTCGTTATGATAATAAAAATGACTCTCTCGACGGTAACGGGTGGGAGCAGCGGGCACCGGTTATTGCTGCGCTGATCCGTTTTCATGATTTTGATATTTTCGGGACCCAGGAAGGCTTGTACCACCAATTGCAAGACCTGCTGGACAGCCTTCCTGGGTATGCATTCATAGGGGTGGGAAGAGATGACGGCAAGCAGGCTGGAGAACATTCTGCTATTTTTTATAAAACTGCCCGCTTTAAACTATTGGATAAAGGAACTTTTTGGTTATCACAAACACCGGAAAAGCCTTCATTAGGCTGGGATGCCAAATGCTGTTTCAGAATTTGTTCCTGGGGAAAGTTTCAAGATAAAAAATCAGGGAAACAATTTTATTTTTTCAATGCCCATTACGACCACCAGGGTATAAAAGCACGCATAGAAAGCAGTAAGCTGGTCTTGAAAAAAATAAAAGAGATTGCAGGTGATCATCCGGTAATATTAACCGGTGATTTTAATGGTGGACATGATTCACAATGGTATAAAAGTATTGCCCATTCAGGAGTATTGCAGGATGCATACTCACTGTCCCCTAACCGTTATGTAAATAACGGGTCATTCAATGCATTTGGTAAAAGGGTAGCGCATCAACACATTATTGATCATATCTTTATAACGAAGGATTTTACTGTAAAAAAATACGGGATCCTTACCGATACTTATCGCGGTAAGTACCCTTCTGATCATTTTCCGGTGGAGGTTTACTTGACGATGTGAAGAAGAATGGTGTTTTTTCTTTCATCATTTGCCTGATTCCGGAAAACATATTATCTTAAAGCCCGCTTTTCTTCTTATAATTTTTACTTATTATGAAAGACACTAGACGTGATTTTCTTAAAAAAGTGGCTTTGCTTTCCGGCGCAACAGGCCTATCCAATGTTATCCCTTCGTCAATCCGGCGTGCAGCAGCCATTAATCCTGCGCCCGGCAGTACTTATATGGATGCTGAACATGTAGTTATTCTGATGCAGGAAAACCGTTCTTTTGATCATACTTTTGGTACCTTAAAGGGGGTGCGCGGTTACAATGATCCACGGGCAATTAGATTGCCGAATAATAATCTCGTTTGGTTGCAGAGCAATGAAAAAGGAGAAACTTATGTTCCTTTCCGCTTTGATATCAAGAATACGAAGGCTACCTGGATGGGGTCTGTCCCACACTCCCGCCCCAGCCAGGTAGATGCTTGGAACAATGGCCGTTATGACAACTGGCTTCCCGCTAAGCGTGTGCATGATAAAAAGTATGCAGAAATGCCGTTAACACTGGGGCATTATACCAGGGACGATATCCCTTTTTATTATGCCATGGCTGATGCCTTTACAGTCTGTGATCAGAACTTTTGCTCGGGAATGACACCTACACGGCCTAACCGGCTTTATTTCTGGACCGGTACCGTTCGGGCAAAGCAGCAGGGTACTTCAAAAGCTCATTTACGAAATAGTGACGAAGGTTACGGTACCATACCTCCGGTTTGGAAAACTTTTCCGGAGCGATTGGAAGATCAGGGAATCAGCTGGAAATTTTATCAAAATGATATCGCTTGTGGAGGCGGACTTTCAGGAGACGAACGTGCGTGGCTGTCTAATTTTGGATGTAATCCGCTGGAATGGTTTGAAAACTATAATGTGAAGTTTTCTACTCGTTATGTAAAGAGCCTTTACCGGCAGTCTCATAAACTTCCAGATGAAATTAAACAATTACGAGAAAAGGCAAAAGCTTTATCTGTTAACGATAAGTCACTGCAGAAAATTAATAGGGCAATTGCTAAAAAACAAGAAGTGTTAGACCGGGTTAGAAAGGAACTGGAAGAATATAGCCAGCAACGTTTTGACCAATTAACTAACGACCAAAAAAGTTTATATAAGCGGGCTTTTACTACTAATGCTTTAAATGATACTTATCACGATTTAATGACTTTGGAATATAAGGACAATGGGCAGGCACGCTCACTCCTTGTTCCGAAAAGCGATCCCTTGTATCAATTTCGTAAAGATGTGGAGGCTGGTAATCTGCCTGTGGTATCATGGTTAGCTGGTGCACAAAATTTTTCTGATCATCCCAGTGCTCCTTGGTATGGGTCCTTATATGTTTCAGATATATTGGACATTCTTACGAAGAATCCCGAAGTCTGGAAGAAAACTATTTTTATCGTTACATTTGATGAAAATGACGGCTATTATGATCATGTGCCGCCATTTGCCGCGCCTGATCCTAAAAGGCCAGAAACAGGACAGTGTTCACCGGGAATAGATACAGCGGTGGAATATATTTACCGTGAAGATGAATTGGCGGAAGGGGTGTCCAAAGGAGATGCGCGTAGCGGCCCTATAGGATTGGGTTTCCGTGTTCCATTGATAGTGGCTTCGCCTTGGAGCAGGGGAGGGCAGGTCTGCTCCCAGGTATTTGACCATACTTCTACTTTGCAATTTCTGGAGGGCTTCCTGAGTAAAAAAATGAACAAAGGTATCAGGGAGACAAATATCAGTCAATGGCGCAGGACAGTATGCGGCGACCTTACTGCTTTGTTTAGACCCTATAACGGAGAAGAAGATGTACCGGTGCTTCCATTCCTTAAAAAGGAACCCTTTATTGAGAAAATTTATAATGCTAAGTTTAAGAAAACCCCACATGACTTTAGTGCGCTCAGCGAACCTCAAATAGCTGCAGTTAATAAAGATCCATTATCTTCTGGGTTGTTACCAAGGCAGGAACCTGGTATTTGTCCCTCTTGTCCTGTTCCTTACCAACTTTATGCAGAAGGTAAACTTGCTGAAGATAAAGAAAGTTATGAAATTACATTTAAAGCAAGTGACGAAATATTTGGGAAACAGGCTGCCGGTGCACCTTTCAATATTTACTTTTCTGGAAGAAATCGTTCTTACGCCGTTAAGGCAGGGGGCCACCTTACCGATGTGTGGGCGTTGAAAGACTTAGAAGACGGTATTTACCAATTTAGCGTCTATGGACCGAACGGGTTTTATAGGGCGTTTAAAGGAAATGGACAGGACCCCTTAGTGGATATAACCTGCGAATATGAAAAACAAAAAAGCCTGATGAAAAAGCTTTCCGGGAATGTTGCGCTTAAGCTGGCTAATTTGGATACAGGTAGGTCCTATGTGGTTAATATCAAAGATAACGCTTATGGGAATAAACCACTAACAAAAACGCTTGAAGCAAGAGATGCCGGACAAACCCTAATCTTGGATCTGGGAAAGAGTTATGGATGGTACGATTTTACTGTTTATGTAGATGGATTTGATCATTTTGAAAAACGTTATGCCGGTCATATAGAAACCGGTAAAGACAGTTTTACAGATCCGGCAATGGGAGTGAAGATCTGATATGGTAGACAAAAATTTTCAGGGGACTTTACCCACGTCATTTTTTAGCCTTTTATCAGTTTGACTCTTTTTTTATGAAAGAGAAACAACATGCTTAAATTGTTATAAATGAAGTACTTATGCGGGTTTGGTAAACATGGCGTGCCTTATTAGATATTTTTCGAGAATTATTTTTTCCGATACTTTTAAGGAATTTTCTCCAACGATGTTTCCTTATAGTAAATGTTGCTTGCAAGTCGTATAGGGACAACCCTGTTTTATTTTTTGGCCTATAAGAATAGGGAAGACTTATGCTGAACGCTGGTGAGTAGCTACGCCGGGAGCTACAGGGCTTTACCGGCAAGAAGAGACTTGTTCTGATATAAGGCATCATGCCGTGCTTCTTTTAAATTTGTGCATGCCGGAAATGTAGGCGTATTTATGTGGTACAGGTTTAAGGTTCAGAACCCGTAAATGCGAATAAGGTGAGTATTTCGCTTATTAATGTTAATGGGAAGATGATGAACCCGGGCTTACCGGGAATCCTGATAAAAGTTTGTAACGTATTTGATTTGCTTGATTTAAAAGAGGGAAGAGTGGCCGCTCTTCCCCTGAATGAAAAGTAATAGGAATGAGGAAATTTTTTGGAACCGTCCTCAATCCTGATTTTT
>CAYXRN010000032.1:0-26701 GCA_964467635.1 uncultured Chitinophagaceae bacterium
CTTACATCCCACCGAGCCTATCGGCATCAGTGGGTTTTACGCTCCACTTTTATAAGTCCGCGTTAAAAACTCTTTTAGCAATATTGGAGAACAAATTATTTCCGCCTTTGTGAGTCATTTTTTGGTCCGCCTCCATCGAAGCATCTGCTGCCAGAGCCTTTGATGAAGTGGATGAACAATACCTATAATGATTCCTGGTAAAACTACCGGCCTTTTTAATTGTTAAGAAATAAAAGGTCTCATGCATAACAAATCCATCCCCAAAGGAACCTTATTCTTAACGGTATTCCTTCTTTCTTCCTGTGGAAAATTATCGTTTATGATGGGCCCTTCGCCTTATGAGCGTTATAAAGATGAGCTCCAAAAAAGCGGATTGCACCAAACTGCTTTGGTTCAAGATTGGATAAAAGCAGGAACCACCGTTTTTTCCGATACCAGTGTTCAAGCAAAGCCTCCTTTTAAGGGAATCTTTTACTTTAATCCTGCTCATCCCCGGGCAGCATCATGTGTTTTCGATGCAAAACAAGGGCAAGCAGTGACTGTTGCGGCCACAGGCGTTTCTACAGACAGCCTTATTATTTTCGTAGATCTGTTTAAAGCGGAGGATACTTCCAAGGCCGTATCGTTTATGCGGGAAGGAGAAGACAGCTTGGAGTATAAAGTTAAACGAACCGGGCAGTTCCTGTTGCGGATACAACCAGAGCTGTTGCGAGGAGGAAAAGTAATTGTCGACATCGTGTTACGGCCCCAATTAGCATTCCCCGTGCAAAATGGAAGCAACAAAAACATCCAAAGTTTTTTCGGCGCTCCTCGGGAGGCAGGTGCCCGAAGCCATGAAGGGATTGATATTTTTGCGGCCCGAGGTACGCCTGTTTTAGCTCCGGCTCCTGGGAGAATCGTTAGTGTAAGGACCAACCGCCTGGGGGGTAAAGTGGTCTCTCAATGGGACACCAAACGAAATATAACCTATTATTTCGCCCATTTATCCAAGCAGATCGCCCATACAGGAGAGCGGGTAGTCACAGGAGATACCATCGGCCTGGTAGGCAATACAGGCAACGCCATAACCACGCCACCCCATCTACATTTTGGTATTTATACGGGTAAGGGGGCCATTGATCCGCAAGACTATATTTATCGGACCGATACAATACCGCCGGCTCTTCAAATCAATAAGGACCGGTTGGGACAATGGGCTTCCTACCGGAAGGGTAGAAATCATTTTCCCGTAAAATTAATAGGCGGAAGCAAGAAAAATTATTTCGCACGAATTCCCGATAGCAGCAAAATAGTAGCCGATAAGCGTTATGTTGAGCCGATTACGGCAAGCAGAACCATCCGGCTAGCGCAACTTACCGAAGTAAAAGAGCAACCCAAAGCAAAATCCACAGCGATTGCGACCTTGAATGAAGGTCAGCAACTCCATGTATTAGGGCATTACCGGGGTTTTTATTTGATACGAACGGCAAGACAATTGCAAGGATGGATACAAAAATAACAAACATCTTGCGGAGACTGTTCTCCAATCAAAATGCTAACGAGCTCACCAGTACCAAAGCGGGTTTCTCCGGGTATAAAGAATATATTTTTTGATGTTAATCCAAAAAGCCATGACCATATATACGATCACCGGAGAGCCCATAGTGAGAAAAGAGATGTAAATAAACCACATCCTGATACGGGAAGTAGCAATACCCAGCTTTGCTCCTATTGCAGAACAGACTCCAAAAGCCTGCCATTCCATAAAATTGCGCAAGGTTCTCATCTTATTAGAATCAAGTACTACGAGAACCCAAATTTAATGACTTTTTTTTAAACTGCAGGAAGAAATTTTTTCTTATGCATTCGCACGCTTTCTGCCTCTTGTTTTCGTCAGTGCAATACTTAAGACTTCCTCCATCTGATCGACAAAATGGAACTTCAGTCCTTTAATATATTGGTTGTTGATCTCATCAATATCTTTCTCGTTTTTCTGGCAGAGTATAATTTCCTTCAATCCCGCTCTTTTGGCCGCAAGGATCTTTTCTTTAATTCCGCCAACCGGTAACACCTGCCCCCGAAGGGTAATCTCCCCCGTCATGGCCAGATAAGGACGGATGCTTTTGCCTTTAAAAGCCGAAGTAAGGGCGCTCAACATAGTAATGCCGGCACTGGGGCCGTCCTTGGGAACGGCGCCTTCCGGTACATGAATATGAATATTATTTTTATCAAAAGCCTTGGGGTCAATACCCAGGTCTCCCGCATGTGCCCGCAAATAGCTTAGTGCTGTTGTCGCCGACTCCTTCATGACATTGCCTAAGTTCCCCGTCAATTTCAATTCCCCTTTACCTTCACTCAGGCTTGTTTCTATAAACAGGATATCCCCTCCAACATAGGTCCAGGCCAGTCCTACGGCCACACCGCTATGGCCGGTCGCCTTGTATAAGTCCATGTTAAACCGGGGTTTCCCCAACATCGTTGTAAGCATTTCCGGGGTTAAAGTGGAAGGCAGATCCTCATCCATAGCTACTTTCTTAGCCAGGGAGCGCATGATTCCCGCCAGTTGCCGGTCCAGCTCCCGTACCCCACTTTCCCGGGTATAGTCCTGGATGGTCTTTTCGATGACCTTCTTGGGAAAAGTCATTTTTAGCTTCGTCAGTCCATGTTCTCTTTTTTGCTTGGGCACCAGGTGACGACGCGCAATCTCTATTTTCTCTTCTACGGCATATCCGCTTAACTCTATGATTTCCAGTCGGTCACGCAAAGCAGGGTGAATACTATTCAGGCTATTGGCCGTGGCAATAAACAATACCCGGGACAGGTCGTATTCCAATTCGAGGTAATTGTCATAAAAAGTACTGTTTTGTTCGGGATCCAGCACTTCCAACAGCGCCGAACTCGGATCGCCTCGAAAGTCACTACCTACTTTATCTATTTCATCCAAAACCATTACGGGATTAGAGGATTTCACCTTCCTGATGCTTTGCAGTATCCGGCCGGGCATGGCGCCGATGTAGGTTTTTCTATGACCACGAATCTCACTTTCATCATGAAGCCCGCCCAAGCTCAAACGAACATATTTACGGTTGATGGCATCAGCAATGGATTTCCCCAGGGAGGTCTTTCCGATGCCTGGAGGGCCGACAAAACACAAAATGGGAGATTTCATGTCGCCTTTCAGCTTCAGGACAGCCAGGTATTCAATGATACGGTCTTTTATTTTATCCATATCATAGTGATTTTTGTCCAGTATCTTCCTGGCCCGCTTCAAATCATACTTATCCTGGGTGTATTCCTGCCAGGGAAGATCAAGCATCAAATCCAGATTGTTGTATATTACCGAATAATCCGGGGTAGAGGGATGAATACGTTCGAGCTTGTTTAAGTTTTTCTTAAACGCTTCTTTTGCTGCATCCGGCCATTTTTTCTTTTCCGCGCGTTTTTCCAGCTCCCTGATTTCCCGGTCGTTGGAATCTCCGCCAAGCTCCTCTTTAATGGATTTTAGTTGCTGTTGCAGAAAATACTCCCGTTGCTGACGGTCCAGATCCGCCCGGGTTTTGCTGGTAATCTTATTTTTCAGCTCAGCCAGTTGCAATTCCGTTTGCAACAGCTTTAAAAGAAATTCCGCTTTACCGGTAAGGTTGTTCATGGCCAGCAGTTGCTGCTTTTCCTTTAAACCGGTACTCAGATTAGAAGCTACGAAATGGATGAGAAAGGAAGTGTTCTCTATATTGCTCAAGATAACGTTAGCTTCATTGGGAATCGTAGGAGAAAGGTTGATGATCTGCTTTGCCATGTCTTTAATGGAGGAGGAATACGCGTCAAACTCCTTTTTATCTTTCTCTGATTTAGGCCAGTCTTCTTTGAGTACCTTGATGCGCGCGTGGAAGTAGGGCTCCTCTGCCGTGATTTCTTTAATTTGAAAACGGCTGCGCCCCTGTATGATGATAGTCGTTCCTCCGTCCGGCATCTTGATCAACTTCACGATCTGGGCAATGGTACCGATATTGGCCAGGTCGCCGGCTACCGGGTTTTCCACCGCGGTATCCTTTTGGGCTACCACGCCGATCAACTTATCGGACATATTGGCATGCTCTACCGCCTTAATTGATTTATCTCTTCCGACGGTAATCGGGAGGATTACCCCAGGGAAAAGCACGGTATTTCTCAAAGGCAAAATGGGGACTATATCAGGAACCTTATCGTTAGATGTATCTTCGGGAAAGTTTTCATTAAGCGGCAAAATAGGCATAAATTCAAATTCCTCTTCACTTCCTTCTAAAAACATGGGATTATTCTTCATAATTATAAAACAGTCAAATTGTCATTAGGTTTTAAAGATAGCCCTTTTTCAGGTATTTGGTCTATATCGTCAAGTATAATGCCAAGCGGAAAAAGATGCCAGATTTTCAAATGGGATACTTCCTGTTTTTTCCCGCCTCGAAAAAACATTGATCACATGGCCATCGTTTGATCCCCTTGGACCGGCCGTGGCATAAAAAAACTGCCTGAACGTACCTCAGGCAGTTTTTAAAATTTTCGATCGGAGATCAGGATTCCAACACCTTCATTTCCTGCCGGAAACAGCCTCCGCGCCCATGCGCTTTTGCCCCTGGCGTTGCTGCAGCGTTGCTTAACATGCCAAGGTGTCCATGGCGGCTGAGCTTAAAACAAACGGTAGCCAATTCCCAGTTGAATAGCCTGGCTCTTCCAGCTATCCTGATCATTCACATCGTTGATGTCGCTCAATCCAACCACATAGCGCGCGCTCAGGCTTAAGCCTATTGGAAGTTGCAGCCACAGCCCGCCCACAGCAGAAAAATCTCCATTTTTAAATGCATTTTTCCCGTTTTGCACCAGCGTCTCGTCATCATCCATCAGAATACTGTACTGAGGACCGACCTGAATCCAAAAATTATCGCTTAATTTAATGTTAGCCAGAACGGGAATGCTCAGGTAATTCAGCTTTACTTTTTGCCCATCTGAAGTGCTTGGAAAATCATCATAAATATCACTGAATTCATCGGCAGTCTGTGCGGAGGATTGGGAGAAAATAACTTCCGGCTGAATGCCAAAGCCCTGCGACAAGCCAAGTTCCAGATAGCCTCCGAGGTGATAATTGAGTTTATAACCTTCTTTAAAACCCTGACCTTCTATTTTGGTCATATTCGCACCGCCTTTTATCCCCAGATGCAAACCCACCTGAGCCATCGCAGTTGAGAAGGCCAGCAGCGTAACGGCGGAAAACAAGAGAATCTTTTTCATAAGTGCATAAGTTTAATCAAATAATAGGGTGTTCTTCCGATGTATTCAGCAAAAAACATACCTAAAAGAACCAGCAAGATAAACAAAAATTGCATTAAACAAAATTTGGTTTGTAAAACAAACTACTTTACTTTTGTAAGTAAATATACGTTTAAATAAAGTCAATTGCTATGGAGTTACAAGATAGACCTTTAGATCCCCAGGAAAGTCTGCAACTTATTCAGCGGTTCATTTCCGGCGCTCGGTATAACATGCGGAAATTTGCGTTTGGGTTTGTTTTTATGGGAATTCTAATCGCCTTGGCCGCCCTCATACAATACGTTTTGATCCGGTTCACCGACTTCAAAATGAACTGGTTGCCATGGCCCGTGCTGATGACGGCTGGTTTTGTATGTTCCATGATCTACTATTCCAGATACCACAAAAGAAAGGGAGCGGTTTCTTCGCTGGGTTTGTTTTTTCAGTGGTTGTTTTTTTGCGGCGGTCTCACTTATTTTTTGCTGGCTTTCTTGTGCGTGCAGCAACAGATTTCCCCCATCCCTTTTATGCTGGCCTTAACGAGCCTGTTGATCGGTGTTTCCGGTCTTGTCATACGTTACAAACCCATGTTTTGGGGTGGTGTACTGTTTTTTCTGGCTGCTATTATCTGTGTATTTTTCACCCCACTGGACCAGTTATTGCTGATGGCTATAACCATCATTGTAGGCTATCTGCTTCCCGGCGTTTTGCTAACCCGAAAAAGGAGTGAGTGATGTTGAAGGAGTTAGATCCGCTGTTACATTCTCAAATCAGGCTGGCCATCATTTCTATTTTAATGAGCGTGGAGCAAGCCCAATTCAATTTTTTAAGAGAAAAGACAGAAACCAGCGCGGGCAACCTGAGTTTTCAATTATCAAAATTAAAGGAAGCTGATTATATAAAAATAAGCAAAGGCTTTAAAAACAATTATCCGCTAACCACGGTACGTATCACTGCTAAAGGCAAGAAGGCTTTTGAGGAATATGTCGATGCAATGAAAGCATATTTGCAATTGTGAAAAGTAAACGGACTGATGAAACGCCACCCCTCCCCTGTTTGCCTTTGACCTATTGGTAGAGATTATCGTGAACTTGTCATTAATCATTTTCGTGAAACACCTTTTTATCATATTGTTTTTCCTCTGTACCACCGCAGCTCTAACAGCACAGATAAAGATCAGCGGCTTGGTCACCGACACCAAGGGGCGCCCGCTTGCCGGTGCTAACATATACCTGAAAGGTACTTTTGACGGCGCTACTTCGGCAAAGGATGGTTCCTTTTCCTTTACTACTTCAGAAAAAGGCACACACACTTTATTGATCAGCCTGATGAACTACCAAACCGATTCCCAACAAATAAATTTATCCGGTAAACCGGTTCAAATCACGGCCGCGTTACAACAAAGTATCAATACGCTCAATGCCGTTACCATTTCTGCCGGCAGTTTTTCTATCAGTGATAAATCTAAAAATCCGGTACTTCGGCCATTGGATATTGTATCCATAGCAGGGGCAGGCGCAGACCCCATGAATGCGCTCCGTACGTTACCGGGCGCGCAACGCGTTCCCAATCAGACGGGCCTGTTTATTCAGGGGGGAACAGGAGAAGAAACACAGGCCTTCATTGATGGCATGCGGGTACTGCATCCTTTTTACAGCGCTACCCCTGACATCGGGTCCCGGGGACGGTTCAATCCCTTTCTTTTCAGCGGCACCCTGTTCAGCAGCGGCGGCTATTCCGCGCAATACGGGGGTGCTTTATCTGCGGCGGTAATACTAGATTCCCGCGGGCTGCCTGACCGTTCGTCGGCCTCCTTAGGTATCTCCAGCGTGGGAGTGAGCGGCGGATTCGATCATTTATCAAAAAATAAAAAATTCTCCTACGGGACCAGCCTGAACTATGTAAACTTATGGCCTTACTTCAAATTGGTTCGCCAAAAGCAAGATTACACGTTGCCGCCTTTTGATTTAAACGGCGACCTCAACTTTCGTATAAAGACCTCTGCTACGGGTATATTAAAGTTTTACGGGTACATGGATGGCAACAAAATTCAATTTGGCTCAACAGACCTGGATCATGAAAACAGTCAGGATCTTTTCCGGTTGAAAAACAAAAACGCCTATACCAATTTAACGTATAAAGAATCACTGGACAAAAACAAAGATTGGTACTTATACCTGGGCGCCGCCTACAATGCCAATACCGATCAAATCAAGACCGGATATGCCATAGCGGGTAAAACACCGGTATTGGACTCGGTTAAAGCCTTCAACCAGCTCGCCGAAACCAAAGCCATGCTAACCCATGCTTTTGGCCCCCTTTCTGAAATTCGTGCGGGTGTAGCCTACCAATACGAAACGAACCACCTCACTTACCTGCCGGCATCCCCTGATGGACAAGCCGGCTCGCCAGCTAAGCAATACCGTGCCATCCTGCACGACAATTATACCGCCGCCTTTTTGGAAACGGATCTTTATTTCACCCCGAAGTTTGTAGCCCGTATCGGCGGACGTGCGGAATATTCCTCCTGGCTGGACAAATATAATCTGGCGCCGCGATTGTCGCTGGCCTACCGCCTGGCTAAAGACACGAAAGTATCCGCCGCCTGGGGTAATTTTTATCAAAAACCGAAAAATCGCTATATGCGCAACCCACAGGACTTAGATTTTATGAAAGCACAACACTACATCCTCACCTTTCAACACCTCACCCCAACCTATACCTGGCGAATAAATTTATTTTATAAAGACTATAGCCACTTGCTAAAAACCGTCCCCGATACCCTGACAACAGGCAACGGCTATGCGCAAGGAGTAGAGCTCTTCTGGCGGGACCGGAAAACCATCAAAAACGCCGATTACTGGGTTGCTTATACTTATCTGGATACCAAACGGGAGTTTTTAAATTATCCGCATGCGGTGCAGCCTCCCTTCGCCTCAAAACATACGTTGAATGTAGTATATAAACAGTTCATCCCTGCCATGACGACCAATCTGAGCGCTACCTATACTTTTGCCAGCGGGAAACCCTACTTTAACCCCAAGCGGACCGGAGACGCGTTCATGACGGACAAAACCCCCGCCCTCCATACGCTTGCGCTGAGTGCCGCTTACCTGATCAAAGGCAGGAAAACCTTTACAGTATTGGTTTTATCCGTGGACAATGTGTTGGGGAGCAAGCAGATCTACGGGTACCGTTTTTCCAAAGACGGAAGCAGGGGGGAAGCGATCACTGCTCCTGCCAAGCGGTTTTTTTTCCTGGGCGCCTTTTTAAGCTTTGGAATAGACCGGAGTCAGGATATCATCAACAACAACTTATGAAAAAAGAAAAAACCGGATCCGATACCATTAGTCATATTTTGCAACGGCTGTATATTCCTTCTTCCGTAGCATCAAAAAACAATTAATCATTATCTTTCACTTTAAATCACCAAACAATGAGACCATTCACATTTCTGCTGCTGTTCCTTTTAATGGGAACTGGTGTCTTCGCCCAGAGCAACGACCGTTATGAAACGGCTATGAAAGAAAACATAGCCCAGCTGGATACGACACAAAACCCTGTTGTCCTGTCTACCCTGGCTAATAACTTCGAACGCATTGCTTCGGTAAAAAACGATCAATGGCTGCCTTATTATTATGCCGCCCTGTGCCGCGTTCGCTTAGCCTTTATCCAACAAGACAAAGAAAAGATTGATGACATTGCCGACAAAGCAGAGAAGCTGGCCGACCAGGCAAAAAGCCTAGATCCCGATAAAGCGGAGATGCTGTGCCTGCGCTCCATGATAGCTGCCGCACGTATTCAGGTTAATCCCATGGTCAGAGGCGCCCAATACGGTCCGCTGGCTGCCCGATACCTGGAACAGGCCAAACAAATCGCCCCCGACAATCCCCGCATTTATTTATTGCAGGGCCAGAACGCTTTCTACACCCCGGCGCAATGGGGCGGAGGCAAAGACAAGGCCAAACCCATACTTAACGAAGCTTTAAAAAAATTTAAAACCTTTAAACCTGACAACGTGCTTGCTCCACATTGGGGAAAAAGCTTAGCCACTTATTTGTTGAGCCAGACCAATGAGTAGTGCCGGGCTCATGCTCTCATCCGCCGGACCACAGCGTACAGGAAACAAAAAGGCATCACCCGAACATTCCGGCTTGCTAAACATTTGGTATCATTCTTCTTTGCTGGTCAAAAAGAAAGCGTAAACCCGTGTAGCCTCTATATTATACAGCAGGATACGCAACATGCCGGTCAGGGGCAACGCGATGATGGCTCCCAGGGGACCCCATACAATGCTGAAGGCTACGATAGATACAATCGTAACAAACGGATTTAACTTAACGGCATTGCCAACAATCATCGGGGTAAGAATATAATTGTCTATGATCTGACCAACAACGATAACGGCCAATACGATGAGTGAACTGGTGGCGCCGCTGGTGACGAAAGCTAAAATAACGGCGACGCCGCCGCCAATGATATTTCCTAAAAAAGGAATAATAGATAATAAAGCGACAATCAGTCCCAGAAAAAAGGCATAGGGGACCTTACCTACCCAAAAACCAAGGGTATAGATGCCGGCCAGAATGGCCATGATGAGCAACCTACCGAATAAGTACCGTGCTGAAGTGCGCACACAAGCCGTAATGGCCCGTTTCGCCTCGGCCTTTTTAGCAGGGTGGACCAAACTGATCACGAACTTTTTAAAATGTGAACGTTCCATCAACATTAATATCAGATAGATCAATATTAACAACCCATTGCTGATAAGTTGGCTCACCGATCCAATAAAAGGCATCGCCAGTTTCCCCAGGCCCGACAAAGCTTTTTTGGCACGGTCTTCCTGCGCCGCTGGAGCAATACCGAAGGACTTTTGTATAAACGCCTGGATATCATTCCACTTTGACATAAGGTCCCGCTCAATTTTCGGCCAATCTTGAGATATGACGCCTACCTGTCGTCCTATGAGGAAAAATACAGCCGCAGTGATAAGGAGCAACAGCAGTATCAATGCGGTTATCGTTAACCACTTAGGAATGCCTACTTTCAGCATGCGATCCATCAACGGGCTCAATAGCATGGCTAAAATGGCCGCTATAGCCAATGGCATCAGCAAGGGTTTCCCATACTTCAATATGACCACCGACAGGATAATGAGTAAAAAGATAAGCGTAATCCGCAATAAAGGATGAATAACTGGTTTTTCCGAATTTGTATGAGTAATTGGCACAAGGATTTCTTTTAATGATCTATGTAAACAGGGGGCTAAAATGATGCCAATTCAATGTACAGCGTCCACTGTTCTGTCGAGCACTTGGAGTGAGACCAGCAATCGCACAAACGGAGCCTTCTCCGACCCAGGACGCACAGGCTGCTGAGAGGCAGCCCCTTTGGCTTAGCTCACGGCAGTTTCCCTCAAGAGTTCGATCACCGTAATTTCCGGCATGATACCCACGCGCCCGGGATAACCCAGGAACCCAAATCCCCTGTTCACATACAGGTATTGCCGGCCTTTTTTATACAGTCCGGCCCACTCCGGATACATATACTGGATAGGGCTCCATTTGACCCAGGGAATTTCAACCCCAAATTGCATGCCGTGCGTATGCCCGGAAAGCGTCAGGTCAACAGCCGGATATTCCGGTCGTATCTGAGCGTCCCAATGAGAAGGATCATGAGACAGCAGGATGTTAAAAGGCAGATCCGGCATACCTTCCGTCGCTTTTGCCATATCGCCGTATTTTGGAAAACGGGCTTTGGCGCTCCAGTTTTCCACACCGATCAACCCGATCTTTTGCCCCTTCTTTTCTAAGACCAGATGCGCATTGTTCAGCATTTTCCAGCCCATGGCGGCCTGGATATCTTTCAGATACTGCAGGTTAGCCGCCTTCGCCTCTTCGGACGGCCAATCGGCATAATCGCCGTAGTCGTGATTGCCTAAAATAGAATACACGCCCATCGGCGCTTTCAAACGGCTAAACAAGTCCTTGTAATCTTCCATCTCTTCGGAATGGTTGTTCACCAGGTCCCCGGTAAAAAAGATAACATCCGGATCTTGAGCCATCGCCATATCTATTCCCCTGCTCACTTTTTCAGGCTGGTCGAAACTACCGGAATGAATATCGGACAATTGGACGATTTTCGTCCCGTGAAACGCAACCGGAAGATTTGGGAACCGTACCGGTACCCGCCTGACCCTGTAATCATATTTATTGGAAAACCCGTAGATCATCACTCCTAAAAAGCTACCTCCGGCGAGCAATCCTACGCGAGACAAGAACTGCGATCGTGTAATTCCCGGGCCCGCGGCAGCCGGGGAACCTTCTTTTCTTTGGAACAGCGTATAAAGCCAGGTCCCTCCTCTTCTGATGTCATCAATCAACAAAAAACACGTTACCAGCAATTTCCCGATAAACAAGCCGAGCAACACCGCAATAACCACATATTTTGTCTTCCCCAGTTCGCTGTTGAATAAGGCCGGCAGAAAATAAATCAAAATCCAGCTTACCAGGGCTATGAGCCAGTAAGCCCCCCATACGATATACCGCCATCGGACGGAACGGATATTAAAGGCTGCTTTCACTGCCTGAAAAACATAAATATCTATCAGGATAAGAACAGCTATGATGATGAACAAAGTCAATCTTGATCGCATACCGGGTTTAAATTAAAAAGGTAAACATTGCTTGGTGCTTTACACTTAAAAAGCCAGAAACTCTTCCAGTTGCCGGCGAACAACCGCTTGGGTGGCCTCATCAATCAATTCTTTTTTTTCGTTAATTAATTTACGGATGACGGAAATCGGTAACTTATTAGGATGGACCACTACTTTCATGTGGTTGAGAATACCCGTAAAATGCTCCATCCCCCGTAAATTTCCGGCTCGTCCGTCAGCAATGCCCGTCAGCAGGGCTTTCTTCCCATAAAAACACGCCGGTATCCTGCACATATCAATAAAAGTTTTCACCGCACCGGGAAAGCTGCCGTTATATTCGGGCAATATGAAAATAAATTTATGCGAAGGTATTAATATCGTCTCCTCAATCTGCCGCAAGTGACTTGTCCGTTTATTCAAATCCAGCCCTTCCAGTAAAAGCACGTCCGGCTCCGCTCCCATCTCCATCAGCATTTTCTTATAAAAAAATACAATTTCCCGGGTAAGGTTGCCTGACCGGTTGGTTCCTGAGATGATGGTCATCATGTTTACCTATTTCTTATTCCTTAGAAAGTACAAAGGTAGTGCAAAAGTTTTCAGTACCGGAAAGTGGATGACCCGTTGATAACTTCCCTCCCCAAATTCTCCAATTCATTGTATTTTTGTCCAACTGAAAAATAAAAGCTAACTTTCAGATTATGAATTTAACTTATTATGGTCATGCCTGTTTTTCAGTAGAGATCAAAGGAAAACATTTGCTGTTTGATCCCTTTATCACAGGCAACGAACTCGCAAAGCACATTGATGTAAGCAGTATCCCGGCAGATTACATTCTGGTATCCCATGGGCACCAAGATCATACTCTGGATTTGATCAATGTGGCGCAACGGACCGGTGCGAAGGTGATCTCCAATTTTGAGATCGTCACCTGGCTGGGCCAGCAGGGCGTCTCCAATGGCCATCCGATGAATCATGGCGGAAAATGGACATTTGATTTTGGGAAAGTAAAATTTGTCAATGCCATCCATTCCAGTAGCTTTGCAGACGGAACCTATGCCGGTAACCCGGGCGGTTTTGTAATCCAAAGTGAAGAAAAAACCTTCTATTACAGCGGCGACACTGCATTGACGATGGATATGCAACTCATCCCGCGATTTTTTAAAGTGGATTTTTCTATTTTGCCGGTTGGAGATGACTTTACCATGGGCTATGAGGAAGCGCTGATGGCCGCTCAGATGGTGGAATGCAAAAAAGTGGTAGGTATGCATTTCGACACCTTCGACCTGGTTAAACTGGATCGTCCAAAGGCTAAAACTCATTTTGAACAGGCCGGAGTAGACCTTATTTTACCGGAAATTGGCGAGACAATAGATATTTAACAATGCCGGTTTCAATTTGCAGTCGATCAAGTCAATCACTGCAAACTGCAACTGCAAACTGAAAACTGACAATGGGACATACAATCGCAATAGCAAACCAAAAAGGAGGAGTAGGCAAGACCACTACAGCGATTAACCTGGCAGCAAGCCTGGCCACGCTCGAATACAAGACGCTGTTGATCGATGCCGATCCGCAGGCCAACAGCACCACCGGTTTGGGGCTGGATCTGGCACAAGTAAAAAAGTCATTGTACGATACGATGGTAAACGATACGGTTACCAGTGAAATCACCATGGATACGGAAATGGCTTTTCTAAAGATACTCCCGTCTCATATTGACCTTGTCGGCGCTGAGCTGGAGTTGATCAATCACCCAAACCGGGAATCGGTTTTAAAAAGAATAATTGAACCCATTGTCGATGAATATGATTTTATCATTATTGATTGCTCCCCGTCGCTCGGATTAATCACAGTAAACGCCCTCACTGCGGCAGACGCGGTTATTGTTCCTGTACAATGTGAGTTCTTTGCATTGGAAGGCCTGGGAAAATTATTGAATACCATCAAAATCGTTCAAAGTCACCTGAACACTGAACTGGAAATTGAAGGCATACTCATGACGATGTATGACGGCAGGCTCCGTCTTTGCAACCAGGTGGTCAACGAGGTTAAACATCACTTTGATAATATGGTATTTGACACCCTCATCTATCGCAATACCAGGCTGGGCGAGGCGCCCAGCTTCGGGAAACCCGCTATTCTTTATGACCCCGATAGTAAGGGTGCCACCAACTATCTTAACCTGGCACGTGAAATTTTACAAAAAAACGATGCGACCAAAATCAACAAAGCAGATAAAATTTTAGCTATAGACAATGAGCCAACCAACGAATAAAAAGCGTGCCGCGGGAAAAGAGGCCTTGGGAAAAGGAATCCGCTCTCTGTTGCAAAACATGGACAATGACATGGCCAAGCCGGTCGCCTCCCTGGACAGGCAAAAGAAGACCACTTCTACAGGGGTAGAAAGGATTCCCCTGCACCAAATTGAGATCAATCCACTACAACCCCGGCAGGATTTTAAGGAGGAAGCGCTGCAGGAACTGTCGGAGTCCATACGTCAGCATGACCTGATCCAGCCCATCACGGTCTCCCAGCTCAACAAGAACAAATATCGCCTTATTTCCGGCGAACGACGGCTTCGGGCGGCTAAAATGGCCGGCCTTAAAGACATCCCCGCCTATATCCGTCAAACCAATGAAGACGCCTTGCTGGAACTTGCCCTGCTGGAAAATGTGCAACGCGAAGACCTCAATCCCATAGAAATATCGCTGAGTATGGAACGCCTGATGGACGAATGCGAGCTGACACAGGAGGAGCTGGCCACCCGCCTCAGCAAGAACCGCAGCACAGTAACCAACTACCTGCGACTGCTGAGGCTTCCGCCTGATATTCAGGTAGCGGTTCGCAATGGCAAGCTGAGCATGGGGCATGCCAAAACGCTCATCAGCCTGCCAACCGTGGAAAAGCAGCTGTATGTTTTTAAAGAAATCATTCGCCAGCAACTGTCCGTAAGACAAGCCGAGGCCCTGGCGAGAAAAGTAGCAACAAGTATCCAAAAGAAAGCGCCGGCGTCCAATACACTGCCCCCCGATTACCGGAAGGTCGAAGACAATTTGGCTTCTCATTTCTCCACAAGAGTAAAACTGAAGCGAAACAGCAAAGGAAGCGGCACCATTGTGCTGGATTTTTACTCTGATGAAGAGCTGAATCACATTTTGGATTTAATGATGCGATAATTTTGAAACCCCGGCTTTTTGTCAAATATGGCCTTTTCTCTGTCCTGTCGTTGCTTTTCATAACAACAGGGCGTCTTCTGTCTGCCCAAGGGATAGACAGTGTAAAAACAACGCCTGTTTCCACCGTTTCAGATACCCTCCCCGAAACGGTTGATTCGATCAGTGCGAAAAACATTGAGCCTGGAGATACGGGGTTGAACGGTTTTCAAACCATGGAGCTCTCCATCAACTGGGACAGCCTCCAACGTACACACAGCCCGCGCAGAGCCGGCCTGTACTCCGCCGTATTTCCGGGATTAGGACAAATTTACAATCGTCAATACATTAAAGTACCTTTCATGTGGGCGGGAATTGGGGTAGCCACCGGAATCTTTATCTTTAATTTTAACCATTACACGACATTCAGAGACGCTTATCGCCTGCGCTTAAACGGTAAATTGACCGACGATCCGCAAGTCAATAATTACAGCCTGCAGGATCTGAAATACCTCAGGGATGGTTACCGGCAGTATGTGGATTATTCGGTATTAGGATTTGCAGCCGTATATTTGTACAACATTCTGGACGCGGTGGTGTTTGGTTATTTATACGACTTTGACGTCGCCAGCCCGCTCTCCAAAGTACGCTTCGGCCCGGTATGGCATGGGAACGCCCCCTATGTGGGTTTTGGCATCACTTATCATTTTTAAAATTCTGCTTTATGAAAATTGTTTTGGTAGGTTACGGAAAAATGGGAAGAACCATTGAAGAATTGGCGCTCCAGAAAGGACATGAGATCCTTTTTCGTATTGATGAAGAAAGTACGGACCTCTTAAAAAGCGAGCAACTTAAAACGGCGGACGTAGCCATAGAATTTTCCACCCCCGATACGGCTTTTGAAAATATCAACCAATGCTTCAATGCCCGTATTCCTGTCGTTTGTGGAACTACCGGCTGGCTGAAAAGCTTACCGGAGATAACAAAACGGGTCGAAAAAGAGGGACAGACCTTTCTTTACGCCTCCAATTTCAGCATAGGGGTCAACTTGTTTTTTGAAATTAATAAAGTATTGGCTGTTTTAATGGAAAAGCAACCTCAATATGAAGTCAGCATGGAGGAAATCCACCACACCCAGAAAAAAGACGCGCCGAGTGGCACAGCGATTACGCTTGCTGAACAGATCATTGCTTCCCTTTCCAGGAAAAATAAATGGATCAATGAGACCACCGCCACAGCCAATGAGCTGGAGATTCTTTCCAAACGCATAGATCCGGCTCCGGGGACCCACGTAATCCGTTATACTTCCGAAATCGACGACATCGAAATCCGGCATACAGCCCACTCCCGCAAGGGCTTTGCGCTCGGGGCGCTGACTGCGGCCGAATTTATCCATGATAAAAAAGGCTTTTTCTCCATGAAAGATGTGTTGGGCCTGTAAATACAATGATGACTACACCAGACAATTTTTTCCAACAAGGACAAGTACTTCTCGTGGACAAACCACTTCACTGGACCTCTTTTGATGTGGTAAAGAAAATACGCGCTATCATAAAGACCAAAATCGGGCACGCCGGGACACTTGATCCGCTGGCTACCGGACTGCTCATCTGTTGCACCGGAAAATTTACCAAAAAGATCAACCAATATCAGGCGCAGGAAAAAGAATATACCGGCACCTTTCACCTGGGGGCTGTAACGCCCACCTATGACCTGGAATCAAGCCCTGAAGACTTCGGGCCTATCCATGCATTGACCGAAGCCAGACTGATCGCAGCGACCCAGTCATTTACCGGTTTTATCCAGCAGGTTCCCCCTAGTCATTCCGCGGTGAAACAGCAAGGGAAACGCGCCTACGAATTGGCCCGAAAAGGAAAAGAAGTAAAACTGCAGCCCCGCACCATTGAAATAAAAAAGTTTGAGCTCACCCGCATTGCCTTACCCGAAGTAGATTTCACCGTCGTTTGCAGTACCGGCACCTACATCCGGTCGCTGGCTCACGACTTTGGACAGGCACTCGGCTGTGGGGCTTATTTGCAAAGGCTACGCCGCACCAGAATTGGCAAGTTTATAGTCGAAGACGCCAAGCCTATGGAGGAAATCACGGCGTTTTGCCAAGCCATGCCAAGCGGAGGATAAGCGGTAGCTTTCAAGCACCGGCCTTTGCATTAAAAGGGGTAACCTACGGCGAAGTTGAAGACCAGGTTCTTCTTCCGCCATTCACTGCTAAAGGGTTTTAAAGTATCCAATATCCAGCCGTAGTCCTCGGCGATGTAAGGTATTTTCAGAGGTGTAGCAACGTCCAGCCGCAATACGGCATAAGAAAAATCAAGGCGTATGCCAATGCCGCTTCCTATGGCAATGTCCTGGTAGAACCGGTTTAATTTAAACGCAGAACCCGGCTTGTATGGATTTCTGCGCAAATTCCAGATATTCCCGGCATCTATAAATACGGCACCCTTGAGTTTCATAAACTCATCAAAAAGGTTCATAATATCAAAACGGTATTCTATATTGCCCTCCAACTTCATTTCTCCTGTCTGGTCCGGAAAGATGTCCGGATTATTTACTTCCGGATTATAGTAAGAACCGGGTCCCAGGGAACGCAGGCGCCACGCCCTCAAGCTATTGGGTCCGCCTGCAGTAAACTGTTTGATATAAGGCAACACCTCTGATTGTCCGTAAGGAACACCTACTCCTGCAAAAATGCGGGTGACTAAAGTCGCATGCTGGCTATTAAAATAGTGTTTATACTCCGCGCTGGCTTTGAGATATTGAGAATAATTGACAGAAGTCAATTTGCCGAAATTATTTTTCCCGCCGGAAATCCCTCTGATCGCCGCGTCGATACCATTAAGCAGAAGTCCCGATTCCTCAAAGTTGATCTGTAGATAATTCACTCCCGATTGGAATGCGGAAACCTGGTCATTATAAATGAAAGACGCATTCTCTCCCTCAATAAAAACGGAAGAGAAACTATTCTTTAAAAAAGGATTGGCCTCCAGCTGTTCTTTAAAGCTGGGGCTTATATTGGAAATGTGGTTGTAGTTCAGACTGAAGGGATTAACGATCCACCGCTTAAATTCGGTTTCATTCCAGTTGTATCCAAAAGAACCCCTGAAACTGGTCAAGGAAAAGAAGTTGAGCCTGTTCAGATAATTAAACCCAAGCCCCAGGGTGGTCTGGGGGTTAGAAAAAGCACCGACATCCCTGATCTCAAAAGGAGTGATAAACCTGGGAAACGACAAGTTGGCCTGGCCACTGAATTCCCTGGCCTGGATAAAAAAGGCGCGGGCAGAATCGGAGCTCCATTCAATTCCTGATTTCAGATTAATCTTCAACTGATTGGCGGAGCGGTGTGTGTTGTTATTTTGGTAGGTAAGATTCAACGCTCCCCCGATAATATAGTCACTTGCAGAAGTAGTTCCTTCCAGGTTAATTCCTACTTCCTGTTTTTTGCCGGGTATTAAAAATATGTAACAGTCCAAACTGTCCCGAACACTCGGCAAGGTATCCATCTCCACATTCACAAATTTCCAAACGCCCAGGCTGTTTAACCTTTTTAACGTCTCGTACTGCGCTCTTGCCGAATATTTTTGTCCGGCCCTTAGACGGATGGCTTCCCGCAAAACCTTCGGCCGGATAATACTCTCCTTACGACGTATAATTAATTGTTTATATATTTCGTTATGGTACAAACCGCTGTCCGGTAGCGCATAGGCAGAATAATCCGGATACACATAGATATTACGGATATAATAAGGATGATAGGAGGTGGAATCAGATGGCTTTAATATCTGTATGGTGAGATCTAATTTTGGCTGTTTATTTTCCTCGGTCTTCTCGATCAGGCTTTCCAAGCCGGCAAAAGGATCCAGAATGTTCTTAAAAATAGATTTATTGATGGTATCCACCACAAACCGGATATCTCCGTCTGAAAAACGGAAATACCCCGCGTTGCGTATGACTTCAACAAGTCGCTCCTTTTCTTTTATCGCCGTTTCAACTTTAAAGGGGGTTCCTTTCTCCAAAAAGGATTTATCTTTTGCCTGGATCACCGTTCGCCTCATCGCTGTATCCGCTATGTTGTAATCCACATTGTCAATCAGGAAAACTTTTCCGGTATTGACATGATAAGTGACGCTGGTTTTTTGTTTCTTAGTCTTATCGCTATAATCGGCAGTCGCGTAAAAGTAGCCCTGGTTGTTCAGGAAGCTGACCATATTGGCAGCAGATTTTTGTGCGAGAGTGGAATCATATATGACCGGCGGCTCCATATTTTTATCAATCAAAAGCCAGTTCCATACCTTTCCGGTCTTTTTATCATTATGTTTTTTGTTATAGAGCCATAACTTTAACCGGAATATGCCTAAAAACAGGGTGTTGGGGTGTTGCAGCATAACGGAAGGAGAAGTGAGGCTGTTTTTAATCTGTTCATGTTCTGAACCATTGAGTTCTCCTTCCAGATCCAGCTTATTGTGCACCAACAACGATTGGCTTTCGGCCAGGTATTTGGTGTTGGAACAGGAAGCAAGCAACCAGACAGCTGAAAGCAGGAGCAAAATAAGCGAAGGACTTAAAAATGCCGTCTCTTTTATCCTGGTTTTGATTAAATAATTCTGTTTACACATTTCTTCTCAGTCAGGTGACGCTGTTTCCCTCTTTTTCTGTTAATTTAAATAAATTTCTTTAGGTTTGACCCCATGCTTTCAAAAGTGCAAATTAAAACTATTCAGGCTTTACAGCATAAAAAACACCGACAAAAATCCGGCCGCTTTGTTGCGGAGGGTATTAAAATAACAGAAGAGTTGTTGCGAAGCAAAGAAATAGGTGTCGAAGCGCTTTATGCACTGCCGCCCCGCCTGGAAAGACTGACTGCAATGGCCAAAGCCGGCGTTGCCTTGACCGCCGTAACGGAAAGGGAACTCAAACGCATTTCCAACCTAAACACACCGCAAGAGGTGCTGGCCATATGCGGCATACCTGAAAACGGTGCCCCTCCCCGCCTGAACGGCAAAATTACCCTTCTGCTGGAAGCCATTCGCGACCCGGGAAATATGGGGACCATCATCCGGATTGCGGACTGGTTTGGCATTCCGCAACTGGTATTGTCTCCCGACTGCGTGGATGTATACAACCCCAAAACAATTCAGGCCACCATGGGCAGCATCGGAAGGGTCAACATATGGTCAGGAAATCTTTCAACGGCGCTCGATAAAAACCATGGGATCCCCCTGTATGCCACGACGCTGAATGGAAAACCGATCACGCATTTTCGAAAAATAAAGGAAGGCATCATCGCGATAGGCAATGAATCAGCCGGCTTAAGCAAAGGACTCCTGGAGCGGGCAGACGAATACCTGACCATACCGCGTCATGGGGAAGCTGAATCGCTCAATGCGGCAATAGCCGCCGGCATCGTCTGCGGACAACTGCTGCTCTAACGAGACGCCAATTCTCCGCAAACCATACGGTCTTTTCCGCTCCAGTCCTTTTTTAACTCCACCTTTTGCAGGTATCGGGAAAACAACTTTTTTACCGCTACACCCTGTTGCTCATGGATTTCAACAAATACCCGGCCGCCTGAACGGAGTCGCTTGTCGACGGACCGTAAAATGGCTTTATAAAAAATCAATGGGTCGGTGTCCGGAACAAAAAGAGCGGCAGCCGGTTCCTGCCCGGTGACCCGCTTATCCATTTCGCTTCGTTCACCCACCGGAATATAAGGCGGATTGCTTACCACAATGTCCAATAGCGGCAAGCGGTCGCTCCATTTGCCACCTGTGATATCGGCTTCTATAAAATGGATATCCGTTCCCCGGGTTCTTGCATTTTTTCCCGCAATCTTCAGTGCGGCCGCCGATTTATCCATTGCCCAAATCTGAAGACCGGGGCATTTTTTCTTAAGGGCTATAGCGATGCAGCCGCTGCCTGTGCCTATATCCAGCACCCGTTCGTCGCCTTGAATATTCTCCAGCACCCAACCTACTAATTCTTCTGTTTCAGGTCTGGGAATTAAAACGGATTTATCGACATAAAAAGGCATCCCGGCAAACCAGGCTTCGTTTACAATATACTGCCAAGGTACAGCGCTGAGTAATGCAGTTTTAATCCTACGCAATTCATCCACTGTACCAGGCAGTAGCTCCTCTTCCTGATGGAGAAGAAGCTTCGTATAGCTGTAGGTGGTCACTTTTTCGAAAGCCAACCCAGCTAGTTGTCGCGCTTCCCGCTGGTCATAATGAGCGTATAGCGCTTGTAGAAATGAACGATAGGCTTTTCCAATCTGCATGACCGCAAAAATAAGATATCCCCGGATTCTTGTTGTTTTTGTTGAACTGAAATTTTCCGTTATACTTGTTAAAAAAACATCAACCCATTTCGTCATGACCGAACTTTTGAGTACCTCCCTGGGCTTGCTTGTCGTTTCTTTTGGCTCCATCATCGCCAGTGCCCCCTTAAGTTCCATGGCTGTTTTCACCACGCTAATCAAAGACAACACCAATGCGGAAAGGGCGGCAAAATATCCAACACAAGACAAGATGTATTGCATAAGGTATCCTATCAGCTTGTTTCTGAATACGACATAATTGCTTTGGAAGACCTTAATGTTAAAGGGATGATGAGCAATAGAAAGTTGTCAAAACACGTTGCAGATGCGAGTTGGGGTACATTTGTAAGATTCTTGGAATACAAAGCAGAATGAAACCATAAACAAGTGGTAAAAATCAATCGTTTCTATCCTTCGAGCAAGACTTGCCATGTTTGTGGTTGGATAAACCAAGCTTTAAACCTTTCAATTCGGGAATGGACTTGCCAGAATGGGCATCACTTAGACCGGGATGAAAATGCAGCAAAGAACATTCTGGGGGCTCAACCCCGCTGTACTAAACATCTTCGTCCGATGTTGATTGAAGCATCCTGGACCGCTATTAAGAAAAATAGCAGGTTATTACTTTATTATAAAAAGCATGCAGCTGCAAATAACAAACATGCAATTATGAAGGTGGCTAGAAAATTAGCGTTGCACGGGGGGGTAGGATTGAAAAATAAGCCCTATGATGGTGATTGTATGGCGGTAAAGCAAAAGCAAGCTCAGCCGCCCCATGACGTAAAGCAGGACAATAAGACGGTTTTTAAGGCATAAGCTGAATGAATGAAAAAGCCAATTCGATGAATTTATCAAATTGGCTCATTCTATCAGGTCAAGCTATCCCTTAAATGGTTGCTCCGCAGCAGAGCCACTCTCCGTTTCACTTGACATATAAAGATAAAATTTATTAAAAACAAGACAAAATAAATTAAAACTCCATTTATTTCGAGAGGAAAGCGCAACTTGTGAACGGTTACATTATGATAACAATGGGTCGTATTCGCACCTCTCGTTTAACTTTTACAATTAGTGGGAAGTCTAGTATTTCTGGACGATCACAAATAGCAGTTTGAGTTTTTTTGATAATCTGCCTATAGAAAATGTACCTTTATGATCTAGGCCGAAACTTCCATATTGCTTCCTTTTGGGTTATGCCTTTTATTCATAGCCGTTCACTTTATGTGGTATTAAGGACTTCTTTATGCTTTAAAGGAAGAAAAGCCCTCCGTAGCAATGCCGGTATAATCACCCAATTTTTCGTATTATTGCCGCCCATTTTACCAAAATATCTAATATGGCCTTTTTGAAAAAACCCGCCCTGCACAACCAGATCCTCATTGGGATGATTGTAGGCGTTGTGGGAGGCATTATTACCAAAAGTTTCGTTACCAACCCCCAAACCCTGGACACCATCGTAGCCTGGGTAACGCCCGTCGGACAGATTTTTCTGAGAATGATCTTCATGATGGTCGTTCCCCTGATACTGGCCGCTTTAATTATGGGCATCGCGGAACTGGGAGACTTAAAACGGGTAGGGAAATTGGGCATTAAATTGTTGTTGTACAGCATTATTGTCAGTACGATTTCAGTTTTCATAGGGGTAATCATGGTCAATATTTTCGAACCAGGCAATCATCTGGCTCCCGAGGCCCGCGATTATCTGACGGAAGAATTTCGAACCAACTCCGCCCAGGCGGAATCACAGGCTGCCGCCAACAAAGAAAGAAGCATTGGCGACATCATTACCAATATTGTTCCGCAAAATCCATTGGCAGAAATGGCACGGGCCTTTGATCCGGGTTACACCGGAGGGGGGTTATTGTCTGTAATGTTTTTTGCATTAATTGTGGGTATAGCCACTGCTTCCATTGACCGGAAAAAAACGGAGGGGTTCAGGTCTTTTCTGGAAGGGCTCTATGAAATTGTCATCAAAGTCATTGATTACGCCATGGCCCTCGCACCCTATGGTGTAGCGGCCCTGCTTTTTAACCTTACCCTCAGTACGGGCGCCTCCTTCCTGCTG
The DNA here is from genome assembly GCA_964467635.1 of uncultured Chitinophagaceae bacterium. Lineage (GTDB taxonomy): Bacteria > Bacteroidota > Bacteroidia > Chitinophagales > Chitinophagaceae > FW021-bin31. The sequence goes on from CAYXRN010000032.1 coordinate 23,466, forward strand.
ACGCTGTTGCAATACGTATTGGTGGTCATTGCAGCGCTTGCTATTCATCAGTTTATCACCTATTCCCTTATTTTAAAGTTTTTTGCCGGCCGGTCCCCGGTTAAATTTTTTAAAAATATCGGAGAAGTAATGATCGTCGCGTTTTCCACCAGTTCGAGCAATGCCACTTTGCCCACTGCAATAAGAGTAAGCATAGATAATCTGAAGATACCCAAGCCCATTTCAAATTTTGTATTAACGATAGGCAGTACCGGCAACCAAAATGGAACAGCCCTGTATGAGGGAATAACGGTTTTATTTCTGGCGCAATGTTTTGGCGTAGAGTTGACCTTAGCCACCCAGGTTACCGTTGTATTCCTTTGTATTCTGGCGGGGATAGGTACAGCTGGGGTTCCCGGAGGTTCCTTACCTGTAATTGTCACCATACTTATTTCCATCGGTGTACCCGGGGCAGCGATCGGACTTATTTATGGGGTAGACCGCATTTTGGACATGTCACGAACGGTACTGAATGTTTCCGGTGACCTGACCGCGGCAGCTTACATTGATTATACCGAAAAGGATTTCCAATACGAGGAGATCCCCGCGGAGCGTGAAGCTTAGGAAATTATAGCCTACCTTTGTTTTCATGCAGGAGGTGCAGGAACAATACATGGCGCGGGCCCTACAACTGGCAAAATACGGACTGGGGGCTACGGCGCCCAACCCGATGGTCGGAGCTGTTTTGGTTTATGATGACAAGATCATCGGCGAAGGCTATCACCGGAAATATGGCGAAGCCCATGCCGAGGTCAATTGCATAAACAGTGTGGGGGCGGACCAAAAGCACCTGGTGAAGGAAGCTACGCTATATGTCACTTTAGAGCCTTGCTCCCATTACGGGAAAACCCCACCCTGCTCGGACCTTCTTATTAAAGAAAACGTTCCTAAAATCGTCATCGGAACAACAGATCCCTTTCCCCAAGTGTCGGGCTCAGGAATTAGAAAACTAACAGAAGCCGGCATTGACGTAATCACCGGGGTGAAAGAAAAAGCGTGTCGTGATTTGAATACCCGGTTTTTCACTTTCCACAATCAAAGACGTCCCTATATTATTTTAAAATGGGCGCAATCATCCGACGGTTATATTTCATTACCCGATAAACGCCCTGTAAAAATCTCTAACCGCTATACCGACCGGATCGTACATCGCTGGAGAAGTGAAGAAATGGCCATTTTAATTGGTTCGCAAACGGCTTTATCAGACAATCCCAGGCTTACCAACAGGCTTTGGAGTGGTGCATCCCCTAAAAGATTAGTTATTGATCGAAAGGCTTTATTAACCGATAACTTACACCTTTTAAAAGACGACTCCCCTACGCTTATTTTTAACCTTTTAAGGATGGAATGTAAAGGCAACAAGGAGTGGATCCGGTTGGAGAAAAAATTAGATTTTCTCGATCAAGTCATGAGTGTATTGTATGAACGGAACATGCAATCTGTATTAATAGAAGGCGGAGCTACCCTCCTGCAAACTTTTATCGACAAAGGGCTTTGGGATGAAGCGCGAATAATCACCGCCAGGGAATCGCTGCATCATGGAATTGCCGCCCCCCAGTTAACCCCCTCTTATCCATGCCGTTCCTTTCATATAGAAAAAGACAACATTGAAATACGCAAACCGCTTTCACCCCATTCATAAGAAAAGGCTGGTTTCATCCCTCCGCTTTCAAAGGAAGCGCGAACTAACGCTTTTTTCCTTGCTACCGGCTTTATACACATAAAATCCTTCTCCGGTTTTCATGCCCAGTTTTCCTGCTGCGACCATATTGACCAGCAAGGGACACGCAGCGTATTTGGGTTGCCCCAGCCCCTGGTGCAGCACCCGTAAAATTGACAGGCAAACATCGAGCCCGATAAAATCAGCCAGTTGTAAAGGACCCATGGGGTGCGCCATTCCCAATTTCATTATTGTATCAATAGCTTCTACCCCCGCTACTCCTTCAAACAAGGCAAAGACAGCTTCATTAATCATCGGCATTAAAATGCGGTTGGCCACAAAACCCGGATAATCATTTGCTTCACAGGGAACCTTATTTAACTTGACGGTTAAATCCATAATCGCGGCAGTTGTTTCGGCGTCTGTTGAATACCCATTGATCACTTCTACGAGCTTCATCACAGGAACCGGATTCATAAAATGCATTCCTATTACTTTCTCCGGGCGATTGGTAACGGAGGCAAGCCTTGTGATAGAAATAGAGGACGTATTAGAAGCAAGCAGGGTTTTTTCCGGCACACAGGTCGACAATTGTTTAAAGAGCTCCAGTTTTATTTTTTCCTGTTCTGTTGCCGCCTCCACCACCAGGTCGGCCTCTTCGACAGCCGGCTGTAGATCGGTAAAAGTAGAGATGGCCGAAAGGGTTTTCTCTTTTTCGATTTCCGTAATCAGGTTCCTGGCTATTTGGCGGTCCAGGTTTTTGGCAATTGTGTGTAAGGCTTTGTCCAACGCCTCTTCTGAAACATCAACAAGGTTCACGGTATATCCATGTTGTGCAAAGACGTGAGCGATACCATTGCCCATTGTTCCGGATCCGATCACAGTTATTTGTTGCATAAAAACTATTTTTTGCCTCCTTCTATACTATTAGTTATAGCAGGTCAGCGGTTAAAGCTTATATAATTTCACACGTCAATAGATGTACGTCCCACAGGCGGACTTTCCTCCCTCGTCCGGCCAAGTACTTCTTTTTTCAGCCGAGCTCCTTGATCAATTTCTTATTTCCGGCGATCCATACCACATCTCCCTCTTTGAAAACAAAGGAGGAATCGGGATTAAGCTGGCGGATCCCATCCCTTTCCACACCGACGACCAGCCCCTGGGCCCTGTAGCGTATGCCTGAATTCCGAATGTTCTTTCCCTCCAAGGGGGAGTTGGCCTTTACGTTAACCTGCATCAGCTCCATAAGATCCGCCTGCTTGCCATTTTCCTTTCCATTCGCCGGCAGAATGCTCTTATGAAAAATTTCAAGCTCGTCGTCCGTCCCGATGACGGCAATGCGGTCACCTGGGAAAATCCTTTCATCCCTTCCCGGCACATTAATGATTTTCTCTCCTCTTTCAATCAACACAACATTAACGCCATAATGTTCTCTCCACGCCAATTCAATTAAAGTTTTTCCGACAACGGGAGATTCTTGGGGAACATCAATGTAGGTCAAATGGCCGTCCCAGGGAACAAGGTTCGGCGGTTTTGA
>CAYXRN010000033.1:0-15579 GCA_964467635.1 uncultured Chitinophagaceae bacterium
TCCGCATTTTAAGAGCTGCCTCGGAGTTAATGATCCGCACCGTAGCTATATATACGTTTGAAGACCGTTATTCCTTACACCGTTATAAAGCGGATGAAGCCTACCAGGTAGGTGCTGACGACGAACCCTTAAAACCTTATCTGGATGTAGAAGCTATACTGTATGTTGCTAAGCAAAACGAGGTGGATGCCATTCATCCCGGTTATGGTTTTTTGAGTGAGAGCGTCCACTTTGCCAGAAGATGCAGAGAAGAAGGAATTATTTTTGTCGGACCGGGTTCTGATGTGATGGAGCAACTGGGCGACAAGGTAGCGGCGAAAAAAATTGCCCGCCAGGCTGCGGTTCCCGTTATCGAAGACAGCCAGGTCAAACTGGATGACCCGGAAGTAGTCAAAAAGGAAGCGGCACGCATCGGCTACCCCATCATGCTCAAAGCCTCGGCAGGTGGTGGGGGACGTGGAATGCGCGTGGTACGCGATGAAAAAGAACTAACCAATGCCTTTGCGGAAGCTAGGAATGAAGCTGGGAAGGCTTTTGGAGATGATACGATTTTTATTGAAAAATTCATTGCCGACCCCAAGCATATTGAGGTGCAGTTGATGGGGGATAATTACGGGAATATTGTACACCTTTTTGAAAGGGATTGTTCCGTACAAAGGCGCTTTCAAAAGGTCGTGGAAATTGCGCCCGCTCCCAATTTACCGGAGAAAACCCGCGATGAGATACATGCGTACGCGTTAAAAATTGCCCGTACCGTGGGGTATAACAATGTAGGAACGGTAGAATTCCTGATCGATAAAGAACACCATATTTACTTCATTGAAGTAAACACCCGCATCCAGGTAGAGCATACCGTAACAGAAGAGGTCACCGGAATAGATATTGTACGCAACCAGATATTGATCGCGGAAGGCTATCCGCTGGCAGATAAACGTATTTTTATCAAAAGCCAGGAAGACGTAAAACTGAATGGCTTTGCCCTGCAATGCCGGATCACCACAGAGAATCCGGAAAATAATTTTAAACCCGATTTCGGAACGATCATTGCCTATCGCAATGCGGGAGGTATGGGTATCCGGCTGGATGAAGGCAGCGCCTATTCGGGAATGAAAATATCTCCGTTTTTTGATTCCATGCTGGTAAAGGTTACCGCCTGGGGACGTACGCTGGCCGGCGCTTCCAAGCGCATGCAACGGACGCTGAGGGAATACCGCATTAGAGGGGTGCGAACCAATATCGGCTTTTTGCTGAACGTGATCCGAAGTGAGACTTTTAGAAAAGGAGAATGTACGGTAAGCTTTATTGATCGTCATCCGGAACTTTTTGAACTGACTAAAACGCGCGATCGCGCTACCAAAATATTACGGTACCTGGCAGATGTGTCTGTAAACGGTAATCCTGATGTGCGTGGAGCGGAGGACGGTAAAAAATTCAGGATTCCGGTCGTACCTCATTTTGATCCGTTGATGGACTATCCGAAAGGCACCAAAGACCGGTTAAGCGACTTAGGACGGGACGCGTTTGCAAAATGGCTACGGGAGGATCCCCAGGTTTATTACACCGATACGACTTATCGGGATGCCCACCAAAGTCTGATCGCCACCCGGGTGCGAACACGCGATATACTGGCGGTTGCAGAAGGGTATGCCAAAAACAACCCGCAGGTATTTTCTATGGAAGTTTGGGGGGGAGCCACCTTTGATGTATCCATGCGCTTTCTGCATGAATCACCCTGGCATCGGTTGCAACTGCTCCGAGAGGCCATGCCCAATATCCTTTTGCAGATGTTGTTCAGAGGATCTAACGGCGTGGGGTATACTGCATACCCGGATAACTTTCTGGCTAAGTTCATTGAAAAAGCGGCGGAAACAGGAATAGATGTTTTCCGCATCTTCGATTCACTCAATTGGATAGAGGCTATGGCGCCCAGCATCCGTTATGTAAATAAATATACGGATTCCTTGGCGCAGGCGGCCATCAGCTATACGGGAGACATTCTGGATAAAGAAAACAAAAAATATACATTATCCTATTATCTGGATCTTGCCAAACAGCTGGAGGATGCCGGGGCCCATATGCTTTGTATTAAAGATATGGCCGGTTTGTTAAAACCTTATGCTGCTGAGACGCTAGTAGGAGCTTTAAAAGAAACCGTGGACTTGCCCGTGGTTTTGCATACACATGATACCTCTTCCGTGCAGTCGGCCACGTATCTGAAGGCCATAGAAGCCGGGGTGAACGTAGTGGATTGCGCTATTGCCTCTATGAGCGGGCTTACATCGCAGCCGAATCTCAATTCTCTTGCCGCGGCCATGCATTATCACGAACGGGGACGGAAGATGAACCTGGAAGCGCTGAATAAATACAGTGATTACTGGGAGGTTGTGCGCGAGTATTACTACCCTTTCGAGTCGGATTTAAAATCAGGAACTGCGGAAGTGTATACTCATGAAATCCCCGGGGGACAGTATTCCAACCTGCGGCAACAGGCGGAGTCACTCGGTTTGGGCGGTAAGGTTGACCTGATCAAGAAAAACTATGCCATCGTTAATGAGCTTTTGGGAGATATTATAAAAGTAACACCCAGTTCGAAAGTAGTAGGGGACATGGCCTTGTTTATGACGGCAAATAACTTTTCCAAAGAAGATATACTGGATGAAAGCAAGAACCTTTCGTTCCCGAAGTCCGTGGAAAGTTTCTTTAAAGGAGAACTGGGTTTGCCTTATGGTGGATTTCCTGAAAAGTTACAAAAGATCGTGCTCAGAGGACAGCCCCCTGTTCAGGGCAGGCCGAATGATCACCTGGCGCCGGTGGACTTTGATCAGGCGTTTGAAGCCTTTCAGATAATTTTCCCAGATAGTTCTTTCCTTGATTTTCTCATCTATAAGATGTTCCCTAAGGTTTATGAAGACTATCATGCCATCCGGGAGAAATATGAGAACCTGGAGTCTGTTCCTACCCCGGCCTTTTTTTATGGGATGCAGGAAGGAGAGGAGATACTCGTGAACCTTGGCCCGGGAAAGACCATCTTTGTGAAGTTGTTGTATATCCTCCCTCCGGATGATAACGGCATGCGGGAAGTCGCTTTTGAGTTGAACGGGTATTCTAGAAAAGTTTCCGTCAAAGACCATTCCGTGGTTTCTGCCACGGCTGCTAATAAAAAAGTAACAGATGCTGAAAAAGAGGTAGGTGCTCCGCTACAGGGTAAGCTATCAGCCGTTAAAGTAAAGAAGGGAGAACAGGTAGAGGCCAACACCCCTTTATTTATTATAGAGGCGATGAAAATGGAAACTACCGTAACAGCTCCTCACAATGGCTGCATAAACGACATTGCACTTTCCGAAGGAACGATGGTTCAGCAGGATGACGTGGTAGTGGTTTTCGAATAATCTTTTTATGGGATTACCGGTTTTTACGCCATGGGCCAAGGACCGGTATGGGCAAAAGTAAGCCGTTAATCGTTCGGTCCCGAGGACTGAACAGGCTTTGTTATGACCCTGTTATCGGTCCGGGATTTTCCAACACGGTAAGGAGGATAAGGATTTTTGTCTATTTTAGAAAAAAGGTTTAATTTTTGCATTATACATTGTATACCCTAAAGTAGTTAAAATTATTAAAGCAGGAAGAGTCATAAGAAAAGGATTAAAGATCCTGGTGTGGGTGTTAAGTTCCCTCCTGGTCTTTTTGTTTTTAGTGATCGTTCTGCTGAATGTTCCACAGGTACAAAGTATGCTAAAAGATGTAGCTGTGAAATATCTGAATAAAAAACTGCAAACCGAAGTACAGTTAGACCACCTCTCCATTGATTTTCCCTCGTCCGTAGCGATTGATTCGTTTTATATGGCTGACCAGTCCAATGATACGCTGGTATACACCGGGCATCTTTTCGTGCAGATAGACATGCTGGGGCTGTTGTCAGGGGACGTACGGATAGATTCCATCCGGCTGGATAATTTTTCGGCTAATGTATCCCGGACTCTACCGGATACCACCTTTAATTTTAATTATATTCTGGAGGCCTTCGGGGCCACCGGGGAAGATACCACTACGGAAGATACTTCGTCTTCTGGTAGTTTTACCCTCGGTGCAATTGATTTATCAAATATCCGTCTACGGTATAATGATGTGGTGACCGGCATGAACGGAAGACTCATACTTGGGAAATTTGTTACCCGATTTAAGGCGTTTAAGCTCGATAGCATGCGGTTTGATCTGGACACGATAAAGCTGACCGATGTGTTTGCCAACTTTATACAAAAGCAGCCTTTAATAACAGAGACGGTCGAAGATACAAAAACGCAGCAAGATACCTCAACGGCTGCTGAGATGCCTGCGTTGGCTTTCGCCGGGCTCTCGATCAATCATTTGCAGGCGCACTACCTGGATCAGCCGGGCGATATGGAAGGGCAAGTGGCTTTAGATAGCTTTTTACTGATTCCCGACCGCATAGATTTAAACGAACAGGATATTCGTTTGAAAAAGCTGTTGTTGAACCATTCTCAAATTGCTTTTAGCATGAAATCAGCAGCGGAGCAGGGATCCGACCAACCGCAGGCCGCTTCATCTTCCGAAAAAGAAGATACGTCAGGCCAGACTTCCGGGGGATCCTGGCGTATTTCATTAAGCGAGCTACAGCTTTTACAGAACCATATTAAATTTGACGACAAGGGACAGCCTAAACAAAAACGAGGTATAGACTACGCTCATCTGGATGTTACCAATTTTGTATTGCGTGCCTCTGACCTATTGTATACAGCCGATTCTTCGCATGTGGCCTTACATCAACTTGCATTTAAGGAACAATCCGGCTTTGACTTAAAACAGTTGCAAACAGATGCGGTCTATACAACGCATGGTGCAACGCTTGATCATCTGTTGCTTCAAACTTCCAACAGCCGGCTTTCTAAAAAATTGGCGATCAGCTACAGCTCCCTGGATGCGTTGGTTGACTCGCCAGGGGATTTAGGCCTGGATGTGGTGATTGATTCTGCACGGATAGCGATGAAGGATGTGTTTTACTTTCAACCTGAGCTGGCGGAAAACGCCTACCTTTCTGGTCTGTCCGGCAACCCCGTTTACCTGAGGGGCGTGGTACAGGGAAAATTAAATGACCTGGCCATTGATTCCTTGTTGCTGAAAGTGGCACAATCCACTTCCCTGGGGATGGACGCCCATCTTAAAAACATAATGGAACCGGAGGAGGCGTTTTTTGATGTAAATATCGGTCACCTGAATACCGGTAGAACGGATCTCCAGGCCTTGCTGCCGGATAGCTTGTTACCGGAAAACATAAGGATACCAACCCGCCTGTCGTTGACCGGCGATTATAAGGGGACTTTACAAAGCTTTAATACGCGCCTGCAATTCAGGAGTACGGACGGAAACGGGAAGCTAAGGGCTGAAGTTAAGAACTTGTCCGATACCGTGAATGCCGCTTACAACATGACGTTGGCACTGGATAGAGTAAGGCTGGATCATATCTTGAAAAATGATACTTTATATGGTCCCGTTTCGCTTAACTTGGCGGTACAAGGACGGGGGTTAACTGCGAAAAGTATGCGGGCCGGTGTGAATGGAAGGATCGAACAGGCTGTGCTGCAGGGATATAATTATCAAGATCTTATTTTAAAAGGACGCATTGAAAATCAAAAAGGACAGATCACTGCTGATATGCATGATCCGAACCTCGATTTTTCTTTAGTTTCCAACGCGGATTTTTCTGACAGCATACCGGCTGTCGTGTTAAACCTTGATTTGAAAAATGCGGATTTATATGCGCTGCATGTCGCTGCCGACAGCTTAACCATTCAGGGAAAAATAGATGCGGATATCCCTCAATTGAGCCTGGAAAAGCCCAACGGGAAAATCACTTTGGAAAACTGGGATATTGTCAACAAAACCCAGAACATCCACATTGATTCCGTGTTTTTAAAGGCCATGACTTCCGACACGCTCAATTCGATCCAGTTGCGTTCACCTTTAGTCAGCGCAGATGTTACCGGAGATTACAGGCTTAGTGAAACTGCTCCGCTCCTGCAGTATTTTAAAAACGAATATCTGGGGGAGGATAGCGCCGCTGCTGTGGATATTGATACGCTTTCAGATTGGGACATGCGCCTGGATATCCGGCTGCTTAGATCAAGCCTCTGGCAACAAATCTTGCCTTCGCTTACAGCGTTTAACGGCGCACAGATTCGGGGGATCATTCAATCGAAGCCGAAAGCGCTTTTACTCCATGGTGATTTTGCTCCTTTTGTATTTAGCGATATTGCAGTGGATTCTGTCCTGATGGATGTGCATTCAAAAGGAGGCCAACTGAACTATGGCATTGCCGGCCATGCCATTCACAGCAGCGCTGTTAATATACCACACTTTTACTTAAACGGGCATTTGGACAGCAATGCCGTTCTGGTAAACTTAAAAACGTTGGATGAGACAAAAAAGATTCGTTATCACCTTACGGGGAATCTGGCCATGAAGGCGGACAATTATAAATTTAGTTTGCTGCATGACAGCTTGATGCTTAACTATGACTATTGGAATGTCCCCACTGATAATTATGTGGCATATAGTCCGGAAGGTCTCATCGTTCATCATCTGAAGCTGCAAGATGGCAATCAATATCTTTCCGTTAACAGCGAAGAGGAATCGGTTAAAAAACCCCTGCATATTGTATTCCACGATTTTAAACTTACCACGCTTACCCAGTTGGTTATGAACGATTCCATGGCTGTTAAAGGTGTTATAAATGGGGATGCGACCATTGACAGCCTGATGACCGACCCCTTGTTTGTATCGGATCTCCGATTAGAACAGCTGGCATTTAACGAAGTGCCGTTGGGTACCATTTTATTAAAAGTGGATAACAAGTTGAGGAACACCTATTCGGTTAATATGCAGTTAACCGGCCATGGTAATGATTTGAACGTAAATGGTGCTTATTATACGCAAGATGCCGGCAGCTTCGATTTTAATGTGGCAATCAATGCCCTGCCGATGAAGACAGTGGAAGCGTTTTCTTTTGATCAACTATCGAACAGCACCGGTAAGCTGACCGGCAGCCTAACGCTTAAAGGAACTACCGATGCCCCGCAAATTAATGGAGCTGTGCGTTTCCAGGATGTCGGATTAAAAGTAACACAGCTGAACAATTATTTTAAGTTGAAGAATGAAAGCATCACCTTTAATCCATCGGGAATCCATTTAGACCAGTTTACCATATTGGACTCAGCCAATAATAAAGCCGTGATCGACGGCGATGTTTTAACCAAAAAGTATGAGCATTTTGCTTTTGACCTGACCCTTAAAGCGGATAACTACCGGGTGTTGAATGTGCCGAAAAGTCAAGGAGAAGCTTATTACGGTAAACTTTATCTCAGTACCGATGCAACGATAAAGGGGGATGAAAACTTACCCGAGATTAACATGAATGTAAGCGTGGAAAATCATTCCGATCTCACCATAGTCATGATGGACGAAAATCCCGAAGTCGTAACTTCCAATGGCGTAGTCGAGTTTTTTGACCCCGACGCCCCGGTTGATTCTTCGCAACTTTTAAATGCTGATTCGGCGCGTTATACAAGTACCCTGTCGGGAATTGATCTGAGTGCAAATATCGCCATAGATACAAACGCATTGCTTAACCTGGTTATTGACCCGGTGAATGGCGATAATCTGAGTGTCAGGGGACAGGCGAACCTGAACTTTACCATAGACCCGGGAGGTAAAATGAGCCTGACCGGCCGCTATGACATTATTAACGGCCACTATAACATGTCCTTCCAAGGATTGATAAAAAGAGAATTTGATATCCTGAGAGGAAGCTATATCGTCTGGAAAGGCGATCCTACCTCAGCAGATATGGACATCACGGCGCGCTATAGCGTAGAGGCTCCCGCGCTGGACCTTGTGGAGGATCAGCTAAGTGACGTGAGCGAAACCACTAAAAACACCTACAAGCAGGAATTGCCTTTTTACGTACTGTTGAAATTACAGGGGGAACTCATGGAACCTGAGATACACTTTGAGCTGGATATGCCGCAGGAGGCGCGCCAGGCTTTCGGAGGTGCCATTTATACCCGCATCAAACAAATCAACACCCAACCTTCGGAAGTGAATAAACAAACGCTCGGCTTGCTGGTTCTCGGACATTTTATTGCGGATAATCCATTTGAAACCGCCGGTGGCGGTGGCGTAGAACAAATGGTAAGGGAGAGCGCCAGCAAAATCCTGAGCCAACAGCTTAACCGCTTGGCCGGCAACCTGATAGAAGGAGTTAACCTCAGTTTTGACCTGGAATCTTCCCAGGACTATTCTTCGGGAACCGCTCAAAATCAAACTAACCTGAATGTGGGACTATCCAAGTCGCTGTTTAACGACCGGACGACCATTTATGTAGGCGGCAATATTCCGTTAGAAGGCAACAGCAAGCAAAAGGCGTCGCAAATCGTAGGAGATGTGGCTGTTGAATACAAACTTTCAAAAGACGGGCGTTACAGGCTGAGGGCCTACCGGAAAAATGAATACCAGGGCGTGATAGAGGGACAGTATATTGAAACGGGACTCAGCTTTATTATTGTGATGGATTATGACGAGTTTAAGGAACTGTTTCACCGGACATCAAACCAAAATTTTCTGAAGACCAATGAAGATAAATAGCATAAATAAAGAACCTTATCTGCTTGTTGTTCTGTTGTGGATCGTCTTCAGCTATTCCTGTAGTCCTGAAAAACATTTACAACAAGGGCAGGCTTTATATACGGGGGGCTCCATAGCGTTTGAGCCGGACACCGGAACGGCATCGAAGCTGGAAGATGAACTCGAAGGGCTGCTTAGGCCTAAACCCAACGCTTCTTTTTTAGGCATGTATCCCAAGTTGTTTTTTTACAACATTTCCAAGAAACCCAAAGGGAAAGGGCTGAATTACCTGCTTCATGAAAAATGGGGGGAACCGCCGGTACTGGCAAGTAGCCTTAACTTAACGGCGAATGAAAATATTCTTCAAAATCATTTACAGAATAACGGTTTTTTTCAGGCGATGGTAACGGGAGACTCCACCCAACGAAACCGAAAGGTGAAAGCGGAATATGTGGTAGATGCGGGCAGGCGTTATGTAATCAACCATGTTTTTTTTCCCGAAGATTCCACCCTATTACTCAATAGGGAAATAGACAGTACAAAAGAAAAAACGCTGTTGAAACAAGGAGATTTTTATGACCTGGACGTGATAAAGGCGGAGCGGACACGCATCAAAGATACTTTGAAAAATAAGGGGTACTTTTATTTTACCCCGGACAATCTGATCGTCAAAGTGGATAGTACGCTCAACGGAAAAGTAAACATGTACCTGAAGGTGAAGGAAAACGCACCGCCCGCGGCCCTGGAAAAATATTATATCAAAAACATCAACGTATATGCAAACTATTCTTTAGGGAAGGATTCGCTATTAAGAAGCCGGAAAGGAGCACCCTATGAAGGCTTAAACATTATCGACCCTAATCATTTGTTCCGCCCCTCTATTTTTTCACGGGCGATTTACCTGACCCCTGGCAAACTCTATACGCTGGCCGACCATGAGCTGACCCTGAGCCGCCTGGTCAACCTGGGTGCTTTTAAATATGTAAGGGTGGAATTTAACCCAGTGGATTCCGGTTCGGGAAAAGGGTATTTGAATACCGATGTGTATCTGACGCCGGCTAAGAAGAAATCTTTGCGCTTGGAGTTAACCGCCAACTCACGCTCAAATAACTATGTGGGCGCTTCTGCTAATCTGAGCTGGCGAAACCGCAACATCTTTCGCGGTGCCGAGTTGTTTAAGCTGCAGCTGGGTGGGGCCTTTGAAACACAGGTAGGCGGGGACCAGGATGGCTCCAATACCTATTCTTTTTCCCCTGGCGTCTCCATTGAAGTGCCGAGGTTTGTAACCCCTTTTCAGGTGATCAACCTGTCCCGGGTGAAAGTGCCCAAGACGGTTTTAAATATTAATTACGAGTTGCTTCACCGGCAGAATTACTACAATTTAAATTCCTTTAACCTGCAGGCCGGGTACAATTGGAGGCAGACTTCCCGTATCACCAATACCCTTCATATTTTTGACGTGAGTTATGTTTTGCCGTCCCACCTGACGCCTTTGTTTGAGGATATTCTAAAGGATGACCCCACCCTGCAACGGAGTTTTAGGAAACAATTTATCTTGGGGACCAATTACCGCTTTGAGTATTCGGACCGGCTGGAAACGAAGAAAAGCAATAACGTTTATTTCATCGGACAGGCAGACATCTCCGGCAACCTGCTCGGGCTTTTCATGGGCAAGCACGACCATGAGCATCCGGCTACGCTATTCGGAAGTCCTTTTTCCCAGTTTATCAAAGTGAGTGCGGATTTGCGGGATTACTGGCATCTGAATGATAAAGGGCTGGACTGGGCCAGCCGGATCTTTATGGGCTATGGGTTTTCCTATGGCAATTCCTACAGTCTGCCATTTGTAAAACAGTTTTTTATAGGCGGGAGCAACAGCCTGAGAGGCTTTCGTGCCAGAACCCTCGGGCCGGGTAACTATCATACCGAACGAACGGGCTTCCAGGCCAATGAAGCGGGGGACATCAAACTGGAGATGAATACGGAATTGCGTTTCCCCATTGCCAGTATTGTTAAAGGTGCAGTGTTTGCCGATGCTGGCAACATATGGCTGCTCCGAGGGGATTCTACCCGGCCGGGTGCCAAATTTCAAATGGATGAAGCCTTTCACCAGTTTGCCGTAGATGCGGGACTGGGATTGCGTTTTGATCTTTCCTTCTTTGTCTTACGCTTTGATTTGGCTTTCCCCCTTCGCAAGCCCTGGCTCCCGAAAGGAGAACGTTGGGTAATCGACCAAATTGATTTCGGGGATAAGGCCTGGCGGAAAGAAAACATCGTATTAAACATTGCTATCGGTTATCCGTTTTAATGGTAGTTTTCGATTTGTAATAATTGTGTAAAATTTATTAGGATATAATTGTCTTAATATAAAATTAAGGTTATCTTCGCACTGCATTGTAATAACTTATAAATTTTTAAAAATGGCGACAGAGACTTTAGATATCCTGGATGTAACGCAGATTGAGCCAAGGCTTAAGCATCCGACGATTTTTCAACGTTTTCACGATTTACAGGAAGGGGAAGCCTTTGTGATTCACAACGACCACGATCCCAAACCACTGTATTATCATCTTTTGGCCGAGCACGGCAATATTTTCAGTTGGGAATACCTGGAGCAGGGACCACAGTGGTGGAAAGTAAGAATTGTTAAAAAGATTTTGCCCAACGGGAACGAAGCGGAAACCATAGGTGACATGGCTGCAAAAGACTTACGCAAAGCAGAGGTTTTTAAGAAGTTCGGCCTGGAATTTTGTTGCGATGGCAGAAAGCCCCTGAGCGAGGCCTGTAAAGACGCAGGAGTACAGTTGTCCGAGGTGGAGAAAGCATTGGAAAATCTTGATCAGGTAGATGCTGCTACCGCTCCCGGACATGATTACTACAGCTGGGATCTTGATTTTCTCTGTGACTACATTGTCAATGTCCATCACAAATTTGTACGGGAAAATGCCACGATGATTTCCGATTTGTCGGAAAAGATCGCCCAACACCATGGCGACTCACATCCCGAGCTTTACGAAATCAAAGCTCATGTTGCCGAGCTGTTGACGGAACTGGCCAGTCACCAGGGAAAAGAAGAAAATATCTTGTTCCCATTTATTAAAAAAATGGTGGAATCAAAGAAGACGGGCGCGCCGCTGGACAATCCTTCTTTTGGGACGGTGGAAAGCCCTGTTAATATGATGATGCACGACCATCGATTCGTAGCGGACAACGTCCATGCGATCGACAAACTTTCTTCAAACTACCAGGTTCCCGCTGACGGATGTGACAGCTACCGGCTGTTCTTTCATAAACTTGAAGCCTTGGACAAGGATTTGCACTTGCATTTACATTTAGAGAATAATATTCTTTTCCCTAAAGCGATCCAGCTTGAAAAGAAACTTAATTAACCAGGTAATCAATAAAAAAATATGGGGCTCGAGCGCGTTTATAGTAAAAAAGATTATCAGGTATTGAAGGCTGCATTACCGGCAGGCAAGCGCATGCCGGTACATTATGCTACTTCCGAAGCTTTTGTAATCGTAGCAAAAGGGTCAGCCGAACTCATTTTCAGTGATCGCCAGGAAATACTAAAGGCGGGGATGCAGGTCACTATTCCAGAAAGAAAAGCGCACACTTTGAAAATCCTTTCCGATTTCGAGGCTTTTATTGTCATTGGCGGACCTGCTTCTATGGAATTTACAGGGGGTACCCGGGAAGCCAAGGCTTTTGCTGCGGAAATATGATCTTCTTGCAACTTTTTGAATATGGAAATAACAGACGATACGCGGATTTCCCAGCTGATCAAACAGGATAAAAGGAGCATTGACGCTCTGGCGCAGGTAGCCAAGCCTTTTGAAAAGTTGAGAAATCCGATTTTAAGGAGAGCGCTTGCCGGGCGTACTTCGCTGAAACAGGCGGCCCGCATGGGAAAATGCTCTGTAACAGATCTGGCGGAAGCCTTGCGTCCATTGGGCTTCGTCTATAAGGCTGATGACCTAAAGATGGAAAGCGGTGACGGGGATGAAAGCCTGCCTGAATTTGCCAAACACTTGGATCAATGGCCCAAAAAAGTGCTGGATGTAAGGGAAGACATCGCTTCGGGAAAGGATCCGCTCAAGCTGATCATGAAAGCGATCAAAGACTTGCCTGAAGGCCATGTTCTTCAAATTATTAACTCCTTTGAACCTACGCCTTTAATTCATTTGCTGCAGAAAAAAGGGTATGTATATTTTGTCAAAACCATCAATACGGAAGAAGTACACGCCTTTTTCAAAAAAGAAAATGAGCGGACTGCCGAAGATGGAGACCTGGGCATGCAGCCCGAAACTGTCAGTCTGGCGGTTTTCGAAAGCAAGCTGGCTTCCTTTGAGGGCAAGGTGAGACAGGTGGATGTGAGTATGCTGGAAATGCCCATGCCGATGGTGACCATACTGGAAACGCTTTCCGAATTGCCCGAGGATCATGTCCTTAAAGTCCATCACCGACGCGTCCCTATATTTTTATTTAATGAACTAAAAGAACGCAATTATAGCTGGCATTTGTTGCAGGAGGCTCCTGACAATGTAAATTTGCTTATTTTCCGAAATTAACAGCGGGTTTTACTTATGATTCCTTTTGGCACACAAAAAGCACCGTCGCCCTCAGTAGTTTTGCCTTATTATACTACTGCCGCTTTGGTCTTTTTGTTGTTGTCCGTGTTGCTTTTAGTCTCGGCTTCGGACTTTACCGGACATTATTTTCAACCGCATATTTTAACCATTACTCATCTGGCTACCCTGGGATGGGGCACCATGCTCATTTTCGGGGCGTCTCATCAGTTGTTGCCGGTTATTATGGAGGTGCACTTGTTTAGTGAGCGGCTGGCACGCTGGTGCTTTTATTTGCTGCTGCCGGGGATCGCTTTGCTGAGCGTTTCCTTTTGGCATTTTACCCCCGGTTTATTAATGCAGGCCGGTGCATTGCTCATTTTATCCGCTTTTGTCTTATACGCCGTTAATGTGTATGGTACGGCCCGACAGCATAAAACCCATAACATTGGGGCGGAATGCATTGTTACCGCCTCCTGGTGGCTGGTGCTTACGGCTTTACTGGGAACCCTACTGGTGTTCAACCTCCGGTATGCCTTTCTTCCTGAATCCCACCTGTATTATTTGAAAATACACGCACACCTGGGACTGGCCGGCTGGTTTTTGTTGCTGATTATGGGGGTGGCCTCGCGCCTGATGCCGATGTTTTTACTTTCAGAAGTAAAGCCCGGTAAAAATGTTACGGTATCCTATTATGGTATAAACGGGGCACTGATCCTGTTTCTTATTATGGCGTTTTTCTTTCATACGGAGCAATACTGGTTTATTCCTGCGCTGATCGCGCTGGCAGCGGTTGTGTTTTATGGCTTGTTTTTGATAAAGGTGTATAAGAAAGCAGTGCGTAAGAAAAAGATAGACTGGCCGATGAAGGTATCCTTGGTGTCTTTTTTTACAATGATTCTTCCCTTTGCGCTGTTGGGTATTTTGTTTTTTACCGAACCGGGTGCCTTGGCTATATCACTAAGCCTGGCTTACGGAATGAGTATTTTAGGGGGATTTGTTACCCTGCTGATGTTTGGGCAGACGTTTAAAACACTGCCGTTTATTATCTGGATGCACCGGTATAAGAAATTATTGGGGAAAATGAAAACGCCCCTGCCTAAGGACGTCTACTGGCACAGGATGGTTGCGGTAATGTTCGGTTGCTATAGTGTGGCCCTTACGGCCATGCTTATAGGTATCATTGCACAATGGGTCGTGCTGATTCAAATAGGCGCGGTAGCGCTGGTGCTTGCCGCAGTAGGATACAACATCAACGTATTTCACGTGTTATTTCATAAAGTAAAAAATAATTCGACCAATGGACAATTTGGGAAAACCCGAAATCAGGGAACCGCACGCGTCTTTGAAGGCAGAGGTTAGAGAACTGCTGCTTCAGGTATTTGACCCCGAAGTCGGTATTAATATCGTAGATCTGGGATTGGTATATGAGATCCGTTACCTGGAAGCGGAAAATACCATAATGGTCATTATGACCCTTACCTCAAGAGGGTGTCCGATGGGGCCAATGATTACGGAAAACGTGACCGATGTATTGCAATCCCGCTTCCCGAAAAAAGACATCCATCTTCATCTGGTTTGGGAGCCTGCGTGGAGCTCGGAAATGATTTCCGATCAGGGCAGAAGCGACCTGGGTTGGGGATAGATTAGTTATATTAGATATATTTATTACTTTTGCCCCCAAATTTTTTGTTCATTAAAATTTAACTCAATGAAAAAGGTATTCATTTTAGCTGCTCTGACAGGCGTAGTAGCCTTCACTTCCTGCAATGGAAACAGTAACAACGACAATACTGCTACTGAAGCAGGCCAGAAGGTAGATGAGCTTGTTAATGATGCTAAAGATGCGCTCAATGAAACCGCTGACTCTATTAGCGCCGGCGTTGATAAGGCCACAGATAGCCTCAATGCAGCTGCAGACTCCCTGACAGACGGCAAGTAAATTGCCCTAAAACATTGGTCTAAAAAAAGAATGGATAATCCCGCCAAAGGCGGGATTATTTGCTGAAGAGCTGGACCAGCCATATCCAAAAAAGCCCCCCAACGCTTAGGCAGACGAAAGGGGATTCGGAAATACCCTTGCCAGACGACTAAAATTACCTTGTTTCAACAGATAAGCCGGCTGCGGAGAAATAGGGCAGAACTACAGTGGAACAAACAATTGGCAATTGCCGGGGAAGTGAATTGCACGCCACGGTTTGTTCAAAATATATTAAATTTGTACTTTGCTACCCTCTTGATAAAGAGGATTGGTTCTTTTAACGATATAAAATAATAAATTATGCCATGTGGAAGTTGTGGTACGGGTGCAGATGGTGGTACGGCAGGATGTAGAAGCAATGGAAGTTGCAGTAGCGGCGGGTGTAACAGGCTG
>CAYXRN010000033.1:15589-26424 GCA_964467635.1 uncultured Chitinophagaceae bacterium
TCTTTGACTGGCTGGCCAATATTCCGCTAAGCGATCAGGCAACTCCTTTCGATATAGTTGAGATTAGTTTTAATCGCGGAAGCAGGAAAGATTTCTATAGAAATATTACCCACCAAGTCTTTCAGAAAGGACAAATGGTGGCTGTGGAAGGGGTTGGTGGTTTTGATGTGGGGGAGGTTTCGCTTTCCGGCGAACTCGTTCGTCTTCAAATGAAGAAGAAAAAGGTAAAAGACACACCTGATCTCAAAAAATTACTCCGGGCCGCTACTGAATACGATCTGAGTAAATTACGTGCCAATAAAAAACGCGAAAAAGACATGCTCATCCGCTCCCGCATTTTAGCCAGGGAGCAAGGGCTTCAAATGAAGCTTTCGGAGGTCGAAATACAGGCTGATGGGAAAAAGGCTACTTTTTTCTATACGGCCGAATCCCGGGTAGATTTCCGGCAATTGATACGCGTTTATGCCTCGGAATTCCATGTAAAAGTCGAAATGCGTCAGATAGGAGCCCGGCAGGAAGCTGCCAAGCTCGGCGGAATCGGCTCTTGTGGAAGGGAACTCTGTTGTTCTACCTGGTTGACGAACTTTAAGTCCGTCAGTACCGCGGCGGCCCGGTATCAAAATCTGTCCATCAACCAAAGTAAGCTTTCAGGGCAGTGTGGTCGGTTGAAATGTTGCCTGAATTTCGAACTGGACACGTATCTGGACGCGTTGAAACATTTTCCGCAGAACGCGGATACCCTGGAAACCAACCTCGGGGTGGCATACCTGCAGAAAAGAGATATTTTTAAAAACCTGATGTGGTATTCCTATCAGGACAGCCATACCCAGTATCCATTGTCGATAGGGCGGGTTTTGGAAATCAAAGCTTTAAATGAGAACGGAAAAAAAGCCGAAGAACTGAAACCGGTCATACTGGAAGCCAAGCAAGGGGATGAGGAACACACTTTTGTAGATGTGGTCGGGCAGATCAGCCTCAATACGCTCGAACGCACGGGCAGGAAAAAGAAAAGCCGTGGCAAGGGCCGTTCCTTTAACCGGAAAAGAGGCAGGGGACGCAACAACCATTCCCGTAAGGATTAATGCACGTATTCGGCAAAGCGGATGCCTTCTTGTCCCAATTCCTTTAGTACAGGAAGGTATATTTCCGGCAGCACAGGAATGTGGAGTCCCGTCAATTGGATGGCCCCTTGAAGTAAAAGCTTGGTCAGTATACCAAGCGGCAGCCCGACGGTTTTTGCGATTGCCGTATCCGTATTGTTTTCTCCTTTAGCTATTAAAGCGCTTTTGTGGGTTTTCGCCTGTCCGCCTTCCTTAAAATGCAGACGGTGAAACATGACCACCATGTCTTTGTCGTCAGGCAGCAGAACCAGCTTGTCGGTAAGCAGTTCCAGTAGCAGGTCGCCGGATGTTTTCAGGCCTTTGTTAATCAATTTGTCTTTGGTCAGCCCTAAAAAAGAAAACTGCCGGTGCAAAAGGCTTCCTTGTTGGAATATTTCTGTGGTCGATTGTTCTGCTCCTGATTGTTTGATATGGTTGGACAGCCAGTTTCTGTATGTTAAATGATTCGTCTGAATGGGCGTGGAGGTATCGGTAAAGCCCAGCTTTACAATGGTCTGCCAGCCGGTGCAAAAATCAGGATACCGCAAGGTGGCCCGTAAAACAGTCGGAACTTCATTGAGGCGGTACAGCTTGGCATATCGCTCGGAATTCCGGTTGGGATAATAAGCTAAGTTGCCTAATCCGGGGATGTCTACCATGCGGTAACTGCTGAAGAGTGTTTCATAGGACATCGTTTTTATCCGGCCTTTGTCTCGGAAAGAAGCCCCCGCTTTGCCGGCGGTGATCAGAGAACGGGGACTCCATGAAATTTTATAGTGCCATGGATTGTCGTCGCTTTCGGGAGCCGGCAAAGCCCCGCAAAAGCTTTCAAAAGCGGAAATTATTCCGCCTTTTTCTTTAATCTGATGAATGGCTTTCATGGCCGACATGTGGTCGATGCCGGGATCTAGTCCCATTTCTCCCATAAATAAGACCCCTGCTTTTTTAATGTCCGGTTCAAGCTCCAGGACTTCGGGGGAAAGATAAGAGGCGGTAAGCAGATGCTTTTTATAGGTGATGCAATCTTTGGCTGCGAGTAAATGCAAATGAGCCGGCAGCAGGGAGATCACTACATCGGCCTGTGCGACTTGTTGCTTTCTGGTTTTTTCGTCCTTTTGAATGTCAAAGGACTGTACTGTAATTTGCGGGTTATTTCCTGCCTTTTGCCTGGCACTGGCGACATCCTGATCCACAAGGATAATTTGCCATTCCTGTTTTTTGGACTCCCGCAGCAGGTATTTGATCAGCCCGGTAGCGGATTTACCGGCCCCTAAAAGCAATATTTTATTCATAAAAGGCATCTTACGAAAATAAAAGTAACAAAACACGGAGAGGCGGAAAAATAAAATGCCTGTTTTTGCGAAATAAGCCCGTTTAAAAGTGCAAAAAAAGCCTTTCCTAACTGCTTGAAAAAACGTATCTTTGTGGGCTTTTAAGCAGCAAAAGGAAAAAAGATAAGCTGAAATACTTATGGAAGAAAATAACCTGGAAGAACAGGGAGGACGCATAATTCCAATAAACATTGAGGAACAAATGAAAACGGCTTATATCGACTATTCGATGTCGGTAATTGTGGGCCGGGCCCTTCCTGATGTACGTGATGGTTTGAAGCCGGTACATCGAAGAGTACTATTTGCTATGCAGGGGCTGGGGTTGACCCATAACAAGCCTACCAAGAAATCGGCCCGTATCGTGGGGGAGGTATTGGGTAAATACCATCCGCACGGCGATACGTCGGTGTATGACGCCATGGTGCGCATGGCCCAACCCTGGAGCATGCGGTATATGCTTGTGAACGGCCAAGGAAACTTTGGCGCACAGGATGGCGATGGCCCTGCGGCAATGCGGTATACAGAAGCCAGGCTCCAGGAACTGGCAGAGTATATGTTAGCGGATATCAATAAGGACACTGTTGACTTTACCCTGAATTTCGACGATACCCTTGAAGAGCCGACCGTATTACCGAGCAGAATTCCGCAGTTGCTGATCAACGGTTCTTCCGGTATTGCTGTTGGGATGGCCACCAACATGGTTCCGCACAATCTTCGAGAAGTCATTGATGGCTGCATTGCTTATGTCGAAAACAAAGAGATAACGATTGACGAGTTGATGCGTTATGTGCCTGCTCCGGATTTTCCGACAGGAGGGATCATTTACGGCATGGAAGGCATAAAAAAAGCCATGCATACCGGCCGGGGCCGGGTGGTATTGCGCGGCAAGGTGGAAGTGGAAACAACCGCTTCTGGTAAGGAACGGATTATTATTTACGAGGTGCCCTACCAAGTAAGCAGGGATGCGTTGGCGGAAAAGATCGGCAGCCTGGTCAATAACAAAGTGATTGAAGGGATTACTCATGTGGCCAACCAGTCCAATAAAGAAGGCACCCGCATTGTAGTGGATCTGCGGAAAGATGCTATTTCCCAGGTCATTATTAACCAGCTCTACAAATACAGCGAACTCCAGACCTCTTATGGCATCAACAATGTGGCTCTGGTAAACGGCCGCCCGAGAACGCTCAACCTGAAATCACTGATTAAAGAGTTTATTGACTTCCGGCACGAAGTAATTGTACGCCGGACGAAATATGAATTGGGGGAAGCCGAGAAACGGGCACACATTTTAGAGGGATACCTCATTGCTCTGGATCACCTGGATGAAATCATTACACTGATCCGCAATTCCAAAACCCCGGACGACGCAAAAACCGGATTGATGGAAAGCTACCGGCTATCTGAAATACAGGCCAAAGCCATTTTGGAACTCCGTCTACAGCGGCTGACCGGAATGGAGCGTGATAAAATAAAAGAAGAATATGTAGAAATCGGCAAGCTCATTGAACACCTGCGTGAAATATTGGCGAATGAGGGCATGCGCATGCAGATCATTAAAGACGAATTGCTTGAAGTAAAGACGAAATTCGGCGATGAGAGAAAGACCGAAATTGAATACCGTGCCGATGAGATGAGCATCGAAGATATGATAGCGGAAGAAGACGTGGTGATCACCATATCCAATCTGGGTTACATCAAACGGACATCCGTAGAAAACTACCGGCAGCAAAGACGTGGTGGACGTGGCGTGATCGGCAGCAGAGCGCGCAATGAAGATTTTATAGAACATCTTTTTATCTCTTCTACCCACCACACGTTATTGTTCTTTACCGAACAGGGCCGCTGCTTCTGGCTAAAAGTTTACCAGATTCCTGAAGCGGAACGGCAGGGCAAGGGCCGTGCTATTCAAAACCTGATCAGTATTCCTCCCGATGACAACATCCGGGCAATCATAGATGTGCGTAAACTGGACGATGAAACGTTCGTGGAGAACCACCATATTTTACTGGCTACCCGGCAGGGAATTATCAAGAAAACAAGGTTGAAGGATTTCTCCCGTCCGCGTCAAAACGGGATTAACGCCATTACGATCAACGACGGTGACCAGTTGTTGGCGGCAACCATGACCGACGGCGACAGTTTTGTAATGCTTGCTGTGAAAAGCGGCCGCTCTATTCGTTTTCATGAGGAAAAAGTCCGGCCGACAGGTAGAGGCGCTATCGGCGTACATGGCATTGAAGTAGATCCGGGAGGGGACGAAGTAGTTGGTATGATTTGTGTAGAAAGAGAAACCGAAGCTGCCCGGAAGGCAGTGTTGGTGGTTTCTGAGAATGGTTTTGGAAAACGGACGAAGATAGCCGATTACCGGATTACCAACAGAGGAGGAAAAGGCGTGAAAACGCTGAATGTAACTGCAAAAACAGGAGCGCTTATTGCGATGCTCGCTGTGGAAGATACAGATGACCTGATGATCATTTGTCGTTCCGGTATTGCTATTCGTATGGCGGTAGACGGCATTCGTGAGGCGGGCCGGGCCACACAAGGGGTACGGCTTATCCGGCTGGACGACGAGGATAAAATCGCTGCTGTAGCGCCTATTCCCAAAGAAGAAGTCATCGAAGAGGAGATAGCCGGAAATGAAGACGATACCGGTGAAGAGGGGGGAACGGATGCCGGAAGGCCGGCTGATGAACCTGCTTCGGATGTGGATGATGCGACAGAATCATAATTTAAAAGAAAGTTTAACCCATTTAATTTACATTTATAAAAAGTAAGCATATGAAATCTAAAATAGCGCTATTAAGTGCATTGTTTGCTGCTTTTGCTATTTCTGGAGCAATAGCACAGAATAAAAATGTGCGCAAAGCAGAAAGCAGCCTAGAAGATGGTAATTTGAAGGAGGCAAAAAGTTATATCAATATGGCTGCTAAGGACGAAAAGACAGCCGATGAAGCCAAGACCTGGTATATTAAGGGAGAAGTTTATTATGCGCTGTCGAAAAAAGACAGCATGAACACTACTGGGCAGGAGTATAGAGACACTGCTTTTGCCGCTTTTAAAAAGACCTTGAAGCTAGACCCTAAATTTACCGGTATGCTCCTCACCAGTTATAAACCCTTGTCTGATCTTTATGTAGATTATTGGAAATACGGGGCCAACGGATTTAATAACAAGAATTACGAAGCAGCTTTTCACGCTTTCAAAAAAGTGAAAGCCGTAAACGACTATATGAATAAACTTGAACTGGGTATGGGCAGCGATATAGATACCATGGCTGTTTTGAATATTGGTAATGCGGCTTATAACTGGGGGAAGAAAGACAGTGCTGTAAAATATTATCAAAAACTGGCTGATCTTAACTTTAAGAAAGAATCCTTTATCTATAAAGTGCTTTTGCAGGAATATCGTGATACCAATGAGGATAAATTCTTTGCGGTATTGGAAAAGGCCAAAAAGCTGTTTCCGGGCGACCAGGATTTCACCAATGAAGAAATTAGTTATTACAACTCCAAAGGGGAGACGGACAAGTTAGTAAGTAAGTTGGAGGATGTCGTAGCACAAGATCCGCAGAACTACAATGCCACCCTCAATTTGGCTATTTCTTACGACAACCTGGCTAATCCCAAGAGTACGGGGGATACTACCGCTACCCGGCCTGCTAATCACGACGAGCTATTTCAAAAAGCGGTGACCTATTATAAAAAGGCGATTGATTTAAAACCCGATGACTACGCGGCCAATTTCAATCTGGGTCTGATGTATTACAATGCGGCAGCTCATATCGGGACTAAATTAGGCGAATTAAGTTCTGACAGCAAGGACAAAAGCATACAGGACTCCCTCTTAAAGAAGCAGGACGAATACCTGGATGAAGCCTTGCCGTATCTTGAAAAAGCATACAACGTTTTAGATGCAAAACCATCGCTTACCCCCAATGAAATGGTGGCCTATAAAAATGCCATTATTGGTTTGCAGGGTGTATATGCCAGGCAGAGTAAAATGGATAAGTACAATGAGCTGAAGAAAAAATTAGACAACGCGGATAGCAAAGCGCAATAAGTGGCGTCTTGAACTGGTTAAAAAACCCCGTGCCTTCATTGCATGGGGTTTTATTTTAGGTGCTTGGACTTTGCCGGGCTTAAGTCAGGTAGTTTGTTAAAATTCCGGGGAGATAGTTTATCGCGGTCTATGTGTCCTGGTACCTTTGCGTAAAATAATTCAGCGGCTGATGACTTTTTAAGAAGTTGACCTGTGCTCAAGCAAGTAAATTTTATAAAACAGCGCGTAAAACCCATCCATCGCTTTAGCGTGAATGGGATGTAAGTGACTAACCTTGCGAAAGAATAAATTGACGGATAGTTTCTGGTGATGGTCACCTATTGAGCAAACGAAGAAACCATCTGACCTTAATATTTTGCGATGCCAATAATACTGACGTAATGTAGTGTGATGCAATAACCATAACTGACGAGTGGATTCTTGTTTTAATCTGCGAACAATTTGAGACATGAGAAAGACTTTGCCATTACTTCGAATGGAATAAAATTAAAGAATAACAGATACATAAAAAAGTATGAAAGAGATTTAGGGAAAACCCAAAAACACCTTTCTCGTAAACAAAAAGGCAGCCATTCGTTTGAAAGACAAAGACGAAAAGTTGCGAAGATTCACGATAAAATATCCAACACAAGACAAGATGTATTGCATAAGGTATCCTATCAGCTTGTTTCTGAATACGACATAATTGCTTTGGAAGACCTTAATGTTAAAGGGATGATGAGCAATAGAAAGTTGTCAAAACACGTTGCAGATGCAAGTTGGGATACTTTTGTAAAGTTGTTGGAATACAACAAAGCAAAATGGAACGATAAACAAGGGGTAAATATCAATCGCTTCTATCCTTCGGGCAAGACTTGCCATGTTTGTGGTTGGCAAGCTTTAAACCTTTCAATTCGGGAATGGACTTGCCAGAATGGGTATCCCTTAGACAGGATGAAAATGCAGCAAAGAACATTCTGAATGAAGGATTAAAAATAATCGGGACGGAACTTTCCGATAACACCGGTGGAGAGGAACTAAGACTTGAGTTTCAGCCCCACTTTGTGAAACCCGAAGCCCAACCCATTGCCTATGGCCTGGGTGGGTAGCTCAGGAAAGCGTTGTTGTTGTCTCAAAGCAGATCTTTCTCACAGGTGGGCAAAAAGGCTGAATGCTTGCATAATCGGGTTTTGCAAAAGGAAACGAAGAACGGACAGTCCGCGGATACCCAATCATTTTAAATTAAATGCCTGCGCCATCGTTTCTTTTGACGTGAAATCGGCGGCATCTACCTCAGTGGGAAATAAGCCGTAGATTGCGGACCCGCTGCCGCTGAGGGATGCATATTCCGCTCCTCTCCGGTAGAGCTGCGCTTTCATTTTTTGTAAGCGGGGGTAAAGCTTGAAAACTGCTGTCTCAAAATCATTTTGGATCGCCTCTTTCCAAGAGCTGACCGGTAGCCGAATCGCCTCGGCCAGATCTGTTTGCTCCGGTTGAGGGCGGATCATGCGGTAGGCCTGTGCCGTGTGCACCTGAATATTTGTGGGATACAGCAAGAGAAGATGGTAACCTTGCAATGCCGGTATTTTTACCGGATCTAATATCTCGCCACGGCCTTTTGCGAGACAGGGTTCGTCCTCCATGAAAAAACTACAATCACTTCCCAGGCGGGAAGCATAATCATGCAGTTGTTTTTTAGTCAGACCAAGGTGAGCCATTTGATTGATCAGCCGCAACATAAAAGCCCCGTCCGATGATCCTCCGCCCAGCCCTGCGCCCATAGGGATACGCTTATAGAGATGGATTGCGTAGGAAGGCAGCTTGGGAAAGTCTGCTTTGATGAGCTTGTAGGCCTGCATACAGAGGTCGTCTGATGTCTCTGCTTCTATAGGGATACCATACCGGTGCAACTGTGTTTTTGGTGAGGGGACTGTTTCCAATACGTCATAGAGCGGAAGCGGATAAAAAACCGTACGGATATTATGGTATCCGTCTGGCCTGCGGTTTATGATTTGTAAACCGATATTAATTTTACAGGGAGGAAAAACAACCATGAAAGCTGTGTTCAGTCTTTTCTACTGTTTATTTCATCACGGATAGCGATGGCTTTGATATAGTCTTCTCTTTCCAGTACTTCTTTAAGCAATTGGTTCAGTTCGTCCAGGCTCATTTTACCCAAGTCTTCTTCGGAAGACGGGTTTTGGCTGACCGCCTCCTTTGGTTTTTTTTCTCCGGATTCCTCCATACTGATGCCGGCTTGAGCCAGAATTTTTTCATAGGTGTAAATAGGACATCCAAAACGAACAGCCA
Organism: uncultured Chitinophagaceae bacterium; assembly: GCA_964467635.1. Taxonomy (GTDB): domain Bacteria; phylum Bacteroidota; class Bacteroidia; order Chitinophagales; family Chitinophagaceae; genus FW021-bin31. The sequence goes on from CAYXRN010000033.1 coordinate 24,369, forward strand.
GTGCCAGGGCATCAGATGTGCGAGAGTCTATTTCAATCGTTCCTTCTTTATTGGTGCAAATGAGCTTGGCATAAAAAATGCCTTCGCTGAGGTTGTTGATGATTACTTCATTGAGATGAACATCAAAAGCCTCCATGAAGTTTTTCATCAGATCATGGGTAAGCGGACGACTGGGCTGCATTTTTTCCAGCGCCACTGCGATGGCCTGAGCTTCGAAACCGCCGATAACAATGGGCAGGCGGCGAAGTCCGTTACTTTCTCCTAAAACTACCGCGTAGGAATGAGTTTGGGTAATGCTGTGCGATAGCGCCACAATTTCCAGTTCTACTTTTTTCTTCATAGTTATCCTGCTTTCCGGTACCGGAAAAGCTGTGAAGTTAGAAAAAAAATAGCGGTTTAAAAAGCGGCATTTTTTTAACCCGTTTTTTAATGTTCTGCTTTATATTTTTTAACTGCTTCTGTTAATCTGGGAACGACTTCAAAGGCATCGCCTACGATACCGTAGTCAGCAGCTTTGAAAAAGGGAGCTTCTGCGTCTTTGTTGATCACTACAATGTGTTTGCTGCCATTGACCCCTGCCAGGTGCTGTATAGCTCCTGAAATGCCGATAGCAATGTATAAATTCGGACGCACCGTAATCCCTGTTTGCCCGACATGCTCGTGATGGGGGCGCCAACCGGAATCCGCCACGGGACGGGAACAGGCCGTTGCAGCTCCCAAGGCTTTAGCCAGATCTTCTATCATGCCCCAGTTTTCGGGACCCTTTAACCCACGACCACCGCTCACGATAATAGACGCTTCCGTAAGCGGAATATCACCGCTGAGCTTTTTGGTCTCCTTTAACTGGATGCTATGCTCCGGGAGGGAAGGAGAGAAAGACGTCACTTCTGCCTCTTTTTCCGTTTTTTCAATAGGGAATATATTGGGATTTAAAGCAATAATCTTTTTATCTGTCTGAATGGCCACATGAGCATAGGCCTTTCCCGAAAAAGCGCCTTTTTTTACAACAAATCCATCGGTGGTATCAGGCAGGTCTACGGCTCCCGACACCAGACCGGCTTTTAGTTTAACTGAAAGCATGGGAGCCAGTGCTTTCCCGTTGAAATTGTGTGGAAAAATGATAATGTCGGCATTCTCTTGTTCAACAGCCGACAGTATTGCGGTTGTATAAACGCCGGGGTCAAACGTATTTAAAGAATCGTTTTCCGCGTGTAAAACTTTATCGGCACCGTAGGCCCCGAGGGATTTGGGGTCGGTATCACAGGGCCCCAGCAACACGGCGGTGGTGGAACCCGCCACCTGTTGAGCCAGTTTAGCGCCATAGCATAGCGCTTCCAGGGAAGCTTTCTTGATTTCGCCTTCATGTTGATCAATATAAACTAATATGGACATGATTTTTAGTTTTTTATTGGTGAGTTTTTGACCTGGCTTCAGCAGCCTTTTTAAATTACCTTCGCTTCTTCATGAAGCAGCCGGATCAGTTCTTCGGGCTTATCAGCATCAATCATTTTAATGCCTTCTTTTTTCTCGGGGAGTTCGAATTTCTTGACCGTGGTAAGCGGGTCTACCGGTACCGGCTCTATGACTTCCAGTGGTTTTTTACGGGCCGCCATGATGCCGCGCACGTTCGGGATACGCTGCTCGGCCATTCCTTTCATGCAGGAAACGACCGCGGGTGTTTTTACTGTACAAATTTCTTCCCCGCCTTCGATTTCTCTGTGAAGAGTAGCTTCCGAATCATTTAGTTCCAAGCTGGTAGCAAGTGGAACATAGGGCAGGTCCAGCATAGCTGCCAGCATGCCGCCAACGCTGCCACTGTTATGGTTGATGGTTTCTTTGCCCGTGAGGATGAGATCATAATCTTTTCCTTCCACAAAGTGCGCGATTTGTGAAGCCGTGAAATAGGCGTCGGTACCTTTTGCGTCTATACGAAACGCCTGGTCCGCGTCTAAAGCCAGGGCTTTTCGGATTACCGTGTCGTAATCCGAAAAGCCAACACTCACCAAATGCACTTCTCCGCCTTTAGCCTCTTTTATTTCCAGGGCTTTTACCAAGG
>CAYXRN010000034.1:0-26111 GCA_964467635.1 uncultured Chitinophagaceae bacterium
TGCCGGGATTCATCTAAAAAAACCTTTGCTGGAGGTAACCGACGAAGAATTCCAACAAGTAGTGACCACCAACCTCTTTGCCGTTTTCAGCCTGAGCAGGGCGGTCAGCAAGGTGATGATCAAAAAAAACGCCGGGGCTATCGTAAACATCAGCTCCATGGCAGCCATTTACGGCATCCCGCAAGTAGTAGCCTACACTGCTGCCAAATCAGGGATCGAAGGAATGACACGCGCCATGGCGGTTGAACTTTCCCCGCTCGGCATTAGAATCAACTGTATAGCTCCCGGTTTTATCACCACTAAAATGTCTTCCAAAGCCATGGACAACGACCCGGAAAGAAAACAAAAGGTGCTCTCCCGTACCCCCATGGCCGCTTTTGGCCGCCCGGAAGACGTCGCAGATGCCGCTTACTTTCTCACTTCAGCGGAAGCCGGTTTTATTACCGGTACCGTATTGCCGGTGGATGGCGGGAACGCCATCGGGTTTTAGCAGGCCAAGCAGCAAAGCGCTAAAAACAGCACTATATTCATTCTTCTTATCTTTGCCACATGAAGAAGCTCTTGAAATATTTTGCTATTGTCCTCGGAATTGTTATCGTTATTCTGCTGGTCGCTCCTTTCTTGTTCAAAGATCAAATCGTTTCAAAGATAAAGCAGGAGGCGAATAACCAGCTCAATGCTGCTGTTGATTTCGATAAGGACATCTCCCTCGGGTTTTTCCGGCATTTCCCTAATGCAAGCCTGGGGGTAAACGATTTATCTATTGTCGGCAAAAATGAATACGCCGGAGACACCCTGGCATATATCGGGGAACTGAACATCGTCATCGACCTTTTTTCCCTGTTCGGAGGAGGGACTTACCAGATCAGAAATGTCGTGCTCGATGATCCTTACATCCAGTTGTTGGTGGACAGCGCCGGAAAAGCCAATTGGGACATTGTCAAAGAAACGGAAGCAGACACAGCATCTACCTCCGCCTCCCCCTTTAAGGTGGCTTTGCAACAATACGCCATCCACAACGGCCGACTGGTATTTTCGGATTCCTCCACGGGGTTTTATCTGGAAGCCAGGGGACTGGACCATTCGGGCAAGGGGGACTTTACGCAGGACGTTTTCGACCTGAAGACGCAATCCCATGCCAAGGCGCTGACCATTGCTTATAGCGGGGTTCCGTACTTGAGCAAAATAGCAACCGATATAGATGCAGACATCAATATTAATGTGCCCAAATCAAAATATACTTTTTCTCAAAGCACCCTCCGGTTAAACGGCCTGACCATTGGAGCGGACGGCTGGGTCGCACTCCCGGACTCCGATGACATTGCCATGGATCTCTCTTTTAGCGCACAAGAAGCAGACTTTAAAAATTTCCTTTCGCTGATTCCTGCCATCTATCAAAAGAACTTTGATGAGTTAAAGGCTTCAGGGAAAATGATGTTCAGCGGCTTTGTAAAAGGCGTTTATAACACGCAGCGTATCCCCGCCTTTGGCCTGCAACTGGCGGTCAGCGACGGCATGTTCCAATATCCCTCCGTTCCGGAACCCTTATCCCAGGTCAACCTCGATCTAAACATCAAAAATGACGATGGCAACATAGATCATACTTTCATTAATGTAAAGCAATTGCATTTCCTTTTGGGCAACAACCCCTTCGATGCGCATCTGACGGTGCAAAACCCTCAAAGCGATCCGCTGATTGACGGCGCGGTAAAGGGAAAACTAAACCTTTCGGAAGTAGCTAAAATTTATCCTTTAGAAGAAGGCACAAAGCTTGGGGGAATGCTGGACATAGATGTACAGGCCAAAGGAAGAATGAGCGCCATTGAACAGGAAAACTACAGTGATTTTCAGGCCTCCGGCGAGATACTGGCTAACAACCTTCTTTACCAATCGACCAGCCTGGAGCAGCGGATTAATATTCCGGAAGGAAAGCTTGCTTTTTCCCCCAAGGCGGTAAAGGTAAGCGACTTTAAAGCGAACATAGGGGAAAGTGATCTGCTGGCCAACGGCGGGTTGGATAACTTTTTTGGTTATTTATTTAGCCAACAAGACCTGAAAGGCACCCTTGACATCCGGTCGCAATTATTAAATCTGAACCAGATCATGGGAACGGACAGCACCGAAACAGCTTCGGCTGCCGAAACAACAACAGATACTACCGGCGGGGTAAAGGCGGTGATCATCCCCAAGAATATTAACTTTGACCTGACGACCCATATCGGCCGTTTTGTTTACGACAACTATGATTTGCGAAATGTGCAGGGCCGGGTCAAAGTAGCCGACGGCATACTGACCATTAAAAACATCAGTGCGAATATGCTGGAGGGAAACGCAAAACTCAGCGGGACCTACAACACACAGAACCCCGAAGTGCCTAAAACAGATATCTCTTTCAGCGCCGACCACATAGATATCCAAAAAGCCTTTAAAACATTTAATACCGTCCAGGCGCTGGCTCCGGTAGCGGCTTTTGTGCAAGGCAATTTTTCGGGGAACGTCGATTTCAGTACTTTGCTTAATGGTAAACTTTATCCTAAACTAACCACGGTTAACAGCTTGGGTCAACTTCGTTTTCCCAATTTGCATATCACCGGTTTTGATCCCTTAAAGCAATTGGCAGCCAAGCTGAACATCCCGAAGCTGAAAGACCTGGACCTGAACAAACTGCTTATTCACTTTAAAATCGACAGCGGCTTTCTGAAAGTAAAACCCTTTGACCTTACCGTGGACGGCATTAAAATGCAGGTGGCCGGCAAAAACGGGTTGAACAAAATAATCGATTACACCATCAACATGAAAATCCCCAGAGAAAAGCTGGGGGATGCCAACAAAGGGTTGACCCACTTGATTGCAAATGCCAATCAGGCTGCCGGAACGGAAATCGACCTGGGCGAGGAGGTGGACATCACCGTTCACATGGGCGGCACCATTACACAACCTAAAATAAAACTGGATCTTTCCAAGGAAAAAGGCCAGGTGACCAACGCCTTAAAATCCGCTGCCCAACAAAAACTAAAGGATCTTTTAACAAGCGGTTCGGATTCCACCCGCAACAAGCAGGACACCGCTGAAAAGTCCCAGCCCGAACAAGGAGCGCTGAAGGATGCCGTTAAAAAGGGGCTGAACAGCCTTTTTAACAAGAAAAAAGATACCAGCGGAAAATGATAAATGAAACCAGCTACAGCAGCATATCGCGAAGTGTTGCTGTAGTTGCAACCTCGGGGCCAGTCAAACAATGCGGGCTAGATACGCAGCGGCCAAAAACAGCAGCTATTCCCCCTCGAATAAGGGCAACGCGTTTTCCATCCGCCATTTTGCTTCCTCACGCCCCAATACTTCCGCAATAGCGAATACAGACGGTCCAAACTTCCCCCCTACGAGCATCACACGAAGCGGCAACAACATTTTCCCCGCCTTGATGCCCTGCTCTTCGGCAAACGCGCGAATTTCCTGTTCCAGGTGCTCCGCGTTATAGGGAGAAATCGAATCCCATTTTTCCAATAAAGCCAGAAAAAACCGCTTTTTTTCTTCGTCCCATTTTTTCTTTACCCCGGCGACATCCCAGGTTTCGGGCCGCTTAAAGAAATAATAGCTGTTGTCCCAAAGTTCCGGAAGCAAACGGCAGCGTTCTTTGATAAGGTCGATGACCTCCTGCAGTCTATCGTCCCGCTCTGTTACTACATTTTTTCCTGCTAAAAGGGATTTGAAGTATGGCAACAGTGCCCCGGCAGGGCGCTCTTTAATATAATGATGGTTGAACCACAGCGCTTTTTCATAATCAAACTTTGCGCCTCCCTTGTGAATCCGATCCAGCGAAAATTTATCGATCATCTCAGCCAGCGTAAACACTTCTTGTTCCGTCCCATCGTTCCACCCAAGCAACGCAAGCATGTTGAGGAATGCCTCCGGCAAGAACCCGGTTTCTTTAAAGCCATCTGTGTCCTCTCCGGTTTTCGGATCGGTCCATTTCATCGCATACACCGGAAATCCCAACCTGTCCCCGTCGCGCTTGCTCAATTTTCCCTTCCCATTGGGTTTTAGGATCAACGGCAGATGGGCCCATTGGGGCAGCTCATCGGCCCAACCCAGCTTTTGCCACAGCAGAATATGCAATGGCGTGCTGGAAAGCCATTCCTCTCCACGAAAAACATGGGAAATCTTCATCAGGTAGTCATCTACGACTACCGCCAGGTGGTACGTGGGCATGCCATCGGCCTTCAACAACACCTTGTCGTCTAAAAGGGACGCATTGAAAGAAATATGGCCACGAATCAGATCTTTAAATTGTACGTCTTCCCCTGCCGGCATGTTGAACCGGACCACATGAGGCGTCCCGGCTGCTAGCAGGCTTTTTACTTCCGCCTCCGGAAGCGTCAGGGAATTACGCATCTGCATACGGGAATGATGATCGTAACCACTGCCAGAGGCTCCTCTTGCCATCTCAGCAGGGCTTTTTATGCGGTCGCGCATGGCCGCCAGCTCCTCAGGGGTATCAAAGGCGTAATAAGCATCCCCCTGTGCAACCAACTGATCCACATATTTTTTATACAGGGCTTTGCGTTCACTCTGCCGGTAAGGACCATAAGGACCTCCTTTTTCAGGGCTTTCATCTGGCTTTAAACCACACCACTGCAAGCAATCGGAAATGTATTGTTCCGCCCCTTCCACATACCTGGTTTGATCCGTATCCTCAATACGCAGGATAAAATCCCCGTTATGCTGGCGGGCAAACAGGTAGTTATATAAAACAGTACGCATGCCGCCAAGATGCAGCCCGCCCGTTGGACTGGGCGCGAACCGAACACGAACTTTCTTTTCCATAGCCGCAAAAATACGCATTTTAGCAGGGAATCAACAGCGACTTTGCCGCCTATTGTCTACCTTTGTTTAGGTATGGAACCGGCTATTGACATTTCTTCCGAATTACAATTCCGTACTGCCCGCAGCAGCGGCAAAGGGGGGCAGCATGTCAACAAAGTGGAAACTAGGGTAGCGGGTATCTTTGATCTGGAACAATCGCAGCTGCTTAGCGCCGAGCAGAAGGTGGTGCTCCGGCAGCAACTTTCGGGCCGCATCAACAAGACCGGGCAACTGGTTGTCCAGTCGCAGGAAGCACGGTCCCAATTGCAAAATAAGGCCAAAGTGGTGGCCAGGATGAACACCCTGATTAATAATGCCCTGAAGCCGAAAAAGCAACGAAAACCCACTAAGCCCACCGCCGCTGCAAAAGAAAAACGCCTGCTGCAAAAGAAGAAACGAAGTGACAGGAAAAAAGCACGGCAGAGCGGACACCCCAATGATTACGATTAAGCAAAACACCAAACCAAACCAATATGCAAGAAGTATTTATCATTTCCATCAGCCGAACACCCATCGGCAGTTTGAATGGCAATCTTTCCCTGGTATCCGCCCCGCAATTGGGAGCGGTAGCTATAAAAAGTGCATTACAAAGGGCCGCCGTACCGGCTGAAGCGGTGGAAGAAGTCTACATGGGCAATGTCCTGACGGCCAATGAAGGGCAGGCTCCCGCCAACCAGGCCAGCATCTTAGCGGGTATTCCTACCCATGTTCCCTGTACCACCATCAATAAAGTATGCGCCAGCGGCATGAAAGCCATTATGCTGGCGGCCCAGGCTATCATGCTGGAAGACAAGGAGCTGCTCGTTGCAGGAGGCATGGAAAACATGAGCAGCGTACCCTACTATCTGCCTAAAGCCAGGCAGGGCTATCGGCTGGGGCACGGGGTATTGACAGACGGTATTATACGGGATGGGCTGTGGGACCCCTACCATGATTTCCACATGGGAAACGCGGCTGAAAAATGCGCGGCAAAATACAAGCTTAGCCGGGAAGATCAGGATGCTTTTGCCCGGGAGAGCTACCGGCGGGTAGCCGCCGCTTATGAAAAAGGGTATTTTGACAAAGAGCTTGCGCCGGTACGGATTCAAGGAAAGAAAAAAGACATAGCAGTCACCGAGGACGAAGAATTTCTCAGGGCGAATTTTGAAAAAATGCCAACGCTCCGTCCGGCTTTTCAAAAAGACGGGACGATCACGGCCGCTAATGCCTCCAAAATCAATGATGGCGCGGCCGCCGTAGTAATAGCGGGAGAGAAAAAGGTAAAAGCCCTGGGACTCCGGCCCTTAGCCCGCATTGTCTCTTTTGCCGATGCCTCACAGGACCCCGAATGGTTTACCACCACCCCTTCCCTGGCCATGCAAAACGCATTGAAGAAAGCCGGACTCCTGATGGATCAAATGGATTATGCCGAGATCAACGAGGCTTTTTCTTGTGTAACCATGGCCAATGAAAAGCTTACGGGCCTGCCGCCGGAAAAGGTAAACATCTGGGGAGGTGCCGTAGCCCTGGGTCACCCGCTGGGGTGTAGCGGTGCCAGAATAATAGTGACCCTGGCCAATATCCTAAGGGAGAAACAAGGCAAATACGGTATTGCCGGCATTTGCAACGGGGGCGGGGGAGCCAGCGCAATGGTGATTGAACGCGGCTGAGTGCCGTGCCATCCGGAACTTTAACACCCTTGTAACAATTTAATCGACTACATTCGCAAAATTCCTTAACTTTGCACACTTTTGGCATTTTATGAGAGTAAAGGCATTTTTGGCTGTATTTCTGGTTCTATCGTTATCCCTGGCCTCCTGTTCAAAATTCGTCAGGATGCAAAAGAGCAATGATTATCAAAAGAAGCTGGCCTATGCCAATACGCTCTTTCAGCAGGAAAAGTACACCAAAGCGCAATTGTTGTACAGCCAGATCAAAGACGCGTTTAAAGGAACACAGGAGTACGAACAAATATTTTATAATTACGCGTACACCTTTTATGAGGTAAAGGATTATACTTCGGCAGCTTTTTATTTTAAAAATTTTGTCCAGGTATTTCCCAACAGCAGCAAGACGGAGGAAATGGCTTTTATGGAGGCTTACTGTTTCTTTAAGCTGTCTCCCAGGCCGGAATTGGACCAGACGAATACGACAAAGGCGATCAGCGCCATGCAAACCTTTATTAACATCTATCCAAATTCCGATCGGGTGACACAGGCCACGGACATAATAGATAAGTTGAGGCAGAAGCTTGAACGCAAAGGATATAAAGCTGCCAAATTGTATTACGACATGGGATATTATAAGGCAGCCGGACTTTCTTTTAACAACCTTTTGCTGGATTATCCGGCTTCTGAGCAAGGAGACAAATATAAATTTCTGGCTATAAAAGCCTATTATAAGTATGCAGACAAGAGTATATTCAGCAAACAGGAGGAAAGATACCAGACGGTCATCACCCAATACCTAAGCTTTGCGGATTTTTATCCGAACAGCCCATATCTGAAAGAAGCCGAATCGTTATATACCTTAGCAAAAAAGAACATTCAATCATTAAAAAATGAGTCAACTAAAAAAAACAGGAAGTAACCAGATCAGTCCATTGGCTGTCACACGCCATCTAAGCGAGATCAAGGAAAAGACCGGCAATCTGTACGAATCTATTGCCATAATCGCCAAGCGGGCCAACCAGATTAACCTCGATATTCGGGAAGAATTGCATTCCAAGCTGGAGGACTTTGTAAGTCATACAGATAATCTGGAAGAAATTCACGAGAACAAGGAGCAAATTGAGATCTCCCGCTTTTATGAACGCCAGCCCAATCCGTCTTTGCTGGCAACGGCAGAGTTTATGGATGATAAGGTCTTCTATCGCTCCCGGGAAAATGAAGAACAACAATACAGCTGATTAAGCAGGCGGGATATGTTATATCCTCTTTAAATTGTAATTTGAGGCGGCAATAGAATTGCTGCCTTTTTTGTCAAAGTATGCTGAAAGGGAAAAAAATCATATTAGGCGTTACCGGCAGCATCGCTGCCTATAAATCAGCCCTTATCATTCGTCTGCTGGTCAAACAGGGCGCGGACGTGCAGGTAGTGATGACGGAGGCCGCTACCGCCTTCATCCCGGAGCTCACCTTGTCTACCCTGTCGCGCAAGCCGGTTTTGATCCATACTGCTGAAAAAGGCCAATGGAACAATCATGTAGCGTTGGGCCGAAACGCCGACGCATTTCTCATTGCTCCGGCCTCGGCGAACACTTTGGCCGGTATGCGATCGGGCTTATGCAACAATATGTTGCTGGCTACCTATCTTTCTGCTACCTGCCCCGTGTTTATTGCTCCGGCTATGGATGTAGATATGTGGAAACACCCGGCCACCAGACGCAACTTGGACCTTTTACTGTCCGATGGGGTTCACCTGTTGGAGGTGGAACAAGGAGAACTGGCCAGCGGACTGCATGGAGCAGGCCGGATGGCCGAACCCGAAAACATTGTACAGGCCTTAACCGGCTTTTTTTCGACCAAGCTGCTTTTAAAAGGGAAAAAGGCGCTTGTAACGGCGGGGCCGACGTACGAGCCTATTGATCCGGTAAGGTTTATCGGAAACCATTCCAGCGGGAAAATGGGCATCGCCCTGGCCGAGGCCCTTGCTGAGCTCGGCGCAGAAGTAGCGCTGGTACTCGGGCCCACGAGCCGGCAACCGCCGGTTTCCGCAGGCATCCGTATACATCGGGTAACAACCGCTATTGAAATGCAGCTGGCTTGTCAGCAGCTTTTTCCTTCCGCCGACATCGCGGTGCTGGCGGCAGCAGTAGCCGACTACAGGCCCGCCAGGGTAGCCACCCAGAAAATAAAGAAGACGGAAAAAGCTTTTACGTTGTCCTTAGAAAAAAATCCCGACATTCTTAAGGAACTGGGTCGACAGAAAAAAGCCGGACAAATACTGGCCGGGTTTGCTTTAGAGACAGAGAATGAGGAAAGCAATGCACTGCAAAAGCTCAAAAGCAAACACCTGGATCTGATCGCATTAAATTCCTTAAAGGAAAAAGGGGCGGGCTTTAATGCCGACACCAATAAGGTGACGCTTTACCGCCCATCAGGGGAAAAAACGCCGCTCCCGCTTCTGCCAAAAACCGAAGTAGCCAAACTAATCGCCAAGGAACTAACCTCCGCCTATGAAAAGGCACATTAAACACATACTGTTGTTCATCGGATGCTGCTTTTGTACCTGGGGAGCAGTAGGGCAGGAACTGAACGCGCAGGTTACCGTTACCCACAAAAAGATCCGCGGGGAAGACGCTTCTACTTTCGATAAGATGGAAAAAGCCATCACCCAGTTTTTAAACAACAGGCACTGGACCTCCACAAATTATAACACCAATGAACGGATTGACTGCCGCTTTCTCATTGATTTGCAACAAGAAGTGGACGAACAGGTTTACAAAGCATTTATCACTGTTCAGTCTTCCCGCCCTGTTTATAACGCCACCTACAAAAGCACCTTACTGAATTACAAAGACCAAAATATCGTCTTTCGTTTTGAACCCTATCAGCCGCTTGTATTTAATGAAAACCGGATCAGCGGCAACGATCCGCAGGCCTCCAACCTCACTGCTTTGCTGGCCTATTATGCCTATCTAATCATTGGACTGGACCAGGATTCTTTTTCGCCAAACGGCGGACACGACGCCTTCGAAATGGCAGAGAAAATCGTCTCTAATGCACCACGGGGACGTAATATCGCCGGATGGAACGCATTTGATGGTACTTACAATCGCTACTGGCTGGTGGAAAACCTCTTAAATGTACGCTATCAACAGATCCATGACATCTACTACAGCTATCACCGCAAAGGGTTGGACCTCATGTATGCTCATGCAGACGAGGGGCGGCAGGCAATAATAGCCTGTTTGAACAAGCTTAACGCACTCAACGCCAACAATCCGAACCTTATGATCATAAAAGTGTTTTTTACGGCGAAGGCGGATGAACTGGCTGATATTTTCTCTGAAGGCCCGCCCCAAGAACGCATGACGGCACTGAACCTTTTACAAAAGATGGATCCCTCCAACAGCTCAAGTTACCGCAAAAGCATGAAGCCATGATGTCGGCCACCAAACAAATATCGCTGGCGCTAAGCTTGTTTTTTTTACTGGCAACCGCTTGTTCGAAGAACGACAAACTGCCGGCAGACGTGCTCTCCGTAGGGAAGATGAGTGCCATCATGCTCGACCTGCAGCTTGCCCAATCCTATAACTATTCCTTCTTTCCGGAATTTGATTCAACCTACCCTTCGGACCGGAAGAAAAGGCTGAAAATGTTTTATCATCAGATCTTCCAGCTCCACCAAACAGATACCGCTACCTTTTTTAGCAGCTTCCGCTATTATTCCAGCCATCCGGTTTGGCTCAAAAAGGTGTACGGAAGCATGCAGGATTCCCTGGATCGTAAGCTTGCGCGCCAAACTCAATGGGAAAAGAAGAGGAGAGAAGCCACAAGTGCAAGAACGAAAGCGGGTAAGGCGGTTGTCACCGCCTGGAGTCGGTATTTCAAAACGTGGCACGCCTTCTCAGACAGTATTCACCAGCAGGTGAGCCGGCGGAATTACCCGCTTATCCCTTAGAAAGCGCCAGACCCGCCCAAACGGCAAAAAGACCCGTGACCACACTTCCTATCCCGTACAGGATAAATAATCCGTAGGACCCCGCCTTCAAAAGCGTCAGACTTTCAAAAGAAAAAGTGGAAAAAGTGGTAAACCCGCCGCAGAATCCGGTGATCAGCAATAAGCCGAGCGCGGAAGTAAAGGAACCCCCGCGCTCCAGTAAACCGCAAAAGATTCCTATCATCAGGCAACCTAAAATATTTACAGCTAAGGTACCCAGGGGAAAAGATACCGGTAACGCTTTGGCAATAAATACCGATAAAAAGTACCGCAATACGCTTCCTATAAACCCGCCCAGGCCGATAAGCATAATTGTCCTGCCCATATAAAACTATTTTGTTTATACTAAGATTGCAGGAGTTATCAGCCTTCCGGCGGTTTGCATATACAGGAAAACCCCATTTCCTTTTGGCAAAGATACGGTATCCGGATTAACTTAAATCTGAACTAATCAAACGGATAAACTCGCTGCGGGTAGGTTCCTTTTCAAACTGCCCGCAGAAAGCGGAAGTAGTGGTTACGGAATTTTGCTTTTGTACGCCACGCATCATCATGCACAAATGCCGGGCTTCTATCACCACGGCTACTCCCTGCGGATGCAAAGTATCGTTGATGGCATCCAGTATCTGATGGGTCATGCGCTCCTGAACCTGCAACCGGCGCGCATAGCATTCTACCACCCTGGCCAGCTTGCTGAGGCCGGTAATGTATCCGTTGGGAATATAAGCGATATGCGCTTTGCCAAAAAAGGGAAGCATATGATGTTCACACAGGGAGTACAATTCGATATCTTTCACGATGACCATCTCGCTATAGGATTCCTCAAAACGGGCGCCGTTGAGTATCGCACGGGCGTCCATTTTATATCCTTTGGTCAGATACTGCACCGATTTGGCCATGCGTTCGGGTGTCTTTTGCAAGCCGTCCCGGTGAACGTCCTCTCCCAGTTCGGAGAGGATCTGCCGGTAATATTCCTTCAGGTTACCGGTAGCCTCTTCATCGTATTTTATATTAACTTCGTATGCCATAGTGCTAGAAAATGAAAGCGGGGTTAACGACCAAAATATTCAACAAAAATCCGTTCGGTTTCGTATAATTTAACGGCGTGCAATTGTACTTCCCCTTCAAGGTGGGGGGCGAGTTGCTCCCAGATGCCAATCGCCAGGTTTTCCGTAGTGCATATTTTCCCCTTCAGGAAATCTACATCCAGGTTCAGGTTTTTGTGATCTACCTTCTCGATCACTTTTTCCTTGATCAGGCGACTGAGTTTTTTGGCATCATACAGGTATCCGGTATCCTTTCTGACCTCTCCTTTGAGCGTAACAAAAAGGACATAATTGTGCCCATGCCAATTGGGATTCGCACATTTTCCAAAAACAGCCAGGTTTTTCTCCTGGTCCCAATCGGGGTTATACAGTTTGTGCGCAGCGTTAAAATGCTCTTTTCTGGTAAGATAGATCATGATATGGCATCTGGTTTGCTGCAAAGTTAGCATTTTTAGGGGACGAAAATTTTAATACCTCCTATTGAAAGCAGAAAGTCCCCCTGTTTAATTGTGCTATTTTTTTCTGACCTTTGCCTGATAAATTTTTCACTCGTGCAAAGAATCTATTTTGACAATGCCGCCACAACGGCGCTTGACAATGAAGTCTTGGAGGCCATGATGCCTTTTTTGACCCAGCAATTTGGTAACCCTTCCTCTATCTATTCCTACGGCCGTGAAACGCGTATGGCTATTGAGAAAACCAGAAAAAGTGTTGCTCAATTACTGCACGCTCATCCGGGAGAAATTTTCTTTACCTCCGGAGGAACAGAGAGCACCAACACTGCTGTGGCCGCCGCGATCCGGGACCTGGGCTGCAAACGGATCATTACCTCTCCCATTGAACACCACGCTACCTTGCATTCCTGCGAATTTATACACCAAACCCAAGACATAGCGCTGGATTTTGTAGCGCTGCTGCCCGATGGTCACGTTGATTTAGACAGCCTGGAAAAGCTGCTTGCTGCAGACAGCGAGCCCACGCTTGTCGCGCTCATGCACGCCAATAACGAGATCGGCAATCTCCTGGACGCGGAAGCCGTAGGGGCGTTGTGCAACAAATACAAAGCCTATTTTTATTGCGATACAGTACAAACGGTAGGGCATTACCCCATTGATGTTAAAAAAATGGGGGCGCACTTTATCAGTGCCGCGGCACACAAGTTTAACGGACCCAAAGGCGTCGGCCTGCTCTACATCAACGAGGATATCCACATTAAGCCACTGATTCTTGGCGGTGGCCAAGAGCGAAACATGCGCGCCGGCACCGAGAATGTGTATGGTATTATCGGTTTTGGCAAAGCCTTGGAACTGGCTAGCGCGCATTACGAAACCCACCGCAAACACATTGAGGGAATCAAGGCTTACATGGCCGGGGAATTACAAAAGCATATAGAAACCGTTATCTTTAATGGAGATTGGAATGGTCGTAGTCTTTATACCGTCCTGAATGCTTCCTTTCCCCGAACGGAAAAAAGTGAAATGCTGCTATTCAACCTGGACATAGCCGGCATTTGCGCCTCCGGCGGAAGCGCCTGCAGCTCTGGTGCCAATACGGGCTCCCATGTCATCTCAGCCCTTCCTCACAAGGGAGATCAAGTCCCCGTTCGCTTTTCCTTTTCAAAAAACAACACAACCGAAGAAGTGGACACCGTAGTCGCTAAACTAAAAGCGTTGTTGTAGCTACAAAAATTCTTCCCGCATGTATTTCAACGCCTTTGTCCACGGAATCAGCGCCTTCATCATCGCGTTCGCGGACTCATCGAGTGCTTCATCGGCCTGAAAGACGCCGTCTTCATCAATAAAGCGGGTAAAAAACGGGATAAAAACCGCTTCCGCCAGAGGCATCATCTTTTGTGCTGTTACGACCTGTTTGAGCATCTGGATCGCCCTTGTTCCGCCTGCGATTCCACCGTATCCGACAAAGGCTACCGGCTTGTTGTTCCATTCTTTGTACACGAAATCCAGCGCGTTCTTCAGGGGTGCGGGATAACCATAATTGTATTCGCAGGTGACAATGACATAGGCGTCCGCGCTGTCAATGATCTTACTCCAACGCTTGGTATGGTCATGCTTATAATGCTGCAAACGAGGATGTTCCGGTTCATCTAAAAAGGGGAGATCTATCTCCTTTAAATCCAGCAACGCTACATCAAATGTATCTTTATAGGCGTTTGCAACCTGCATAATCCAACTGGCTACCGCCGGCCCTTTACGTGCCGTACGGGTACTCGCTAAGATGATTTTTAATTGGTACATATCTTCTATTTTTAAAAAAAGTTGCACAAAAATAGGCATTATAAATTCACCGCGTTTTTGTACCTTACCCCACATGGAAGATAAACCCAAAAGGATTAAAAATGGCGCCTTTGAAGGGGCTGCTTATTTTGACTGTGGGACCGGTTTTCCAGTCATGCTGGTACACGGTTTTCCCGCGGACCATACGTTATGGAAAAAGCAAACAGTGGCCTTACAGCAACACTACAGGTTGTTGCTTCCCGATCTGCCCGGAACTGGTTATTCCCCCCTCATTGATCCGATAAGCATAGCGGATATGGCTGTTTTTTTAAACGCGATTGTCGCCCAGGAGAAAATTGAAAAGTGCATTCTCATCGGTCATTCTATGGGAGGTTATGCGGCTTTAGCCTTCGCCGAAAAATTTCCTGAAGTGCTTTCCGGCTGGGGACTGTTTCATTCTTCGGCTTATCCCGATACGGAAGAAAAGAAAAAAGGACGGAAGCGATCCATCCAGATGATGAAAGCATACGGGCAAAAGCAGTTTCTCAGGCAAATGCTGCCCAGCCTTTTCGCTGAAACTTTTAAAAGGACCAACAGGGATAAAATTCAACAGCTCATAACAGAACGCATCCGTGCGGGAATCGATGCCCTGATCCCTTATTACCACGCCATGTGGGAGCGTCCGGACCGGACCTCCACATTAAAGAATACCCGGGTGCCGGTTTTGTTCGTCATCGGCAAACAAGACACTGCTGCACCGATGGACCGGGTCCTTGAACAAGTTGCCATGCCTTCGGTAAGTGTGGTTCACCTTTTGGCAGACTGCGGACACATGGGCATGCTGGAAATGCCTGACACCGCTACTCAAATTTTGAAACAATTCATCGATTATTGCGTGATAAGTCCGGGGGAATAAATTATCTTGCCCTTTGTGAAAACAACGGTTGGTATCATATGGCTGCTCATGGTATCGCTTCCAGTGATGGCACATCATATCATTGGGGGAGAGATGTATTATACGTTTGTTGAAAAAACCGCAAGTGGTTATAAATACAAAATCACGCTCAAGTTATACCGGGGATGCGAGCCGGCTGATCACAACCATTCTCTCCTGGACCCTTACGCCACCTTCAGTATTTTTGATAACGATGACAACTCCTTTTACGATACTACAGGTCGCATTCCGATGCGGGGTGGACAACCTGATGAAATAAGCAAGGTTTTTGATAACCCCTGCATATTAAATACGCCTTCTTTCTGCTACCGGATCGGCTATTATGAAACAACCGTTACCCTGCCGGTAAATCATCAGGGGTATACCATCGCCTATCAAAGATGCTGCAGAAACAACCTACTCCTCAATGCCAATACGAGCGGGCACGTAGGGGCTACTTACTTTACTGTCGTTCCGGGAAACCAAAATGGCATACCGGGAGACAACAGTCCTTATTTGAAAAATGAAGAATCCGTCTTATTGTGCTCCCAGGGAAACGTTGACTATACCTTCGACGCCTTCGATGCGGACGGAGATAAAATGATCTTCGACTTTGCGCCGGGATATACCGGTGGCACCAGGGAACGCGTTAATCCGGTGCCTACTTCTCCCCCTCCTTTCCACCCGCTAAATTTCTACCAGGGATTTTCCGGAGAAGTTCCCCTGGGAAAGGGCGTAACCATTGATTCGCTGACCGGAAGAATGCATGGCCGGACCCATTTGCAAGCCGGTGTGTATGACATCACCATCAGGGTCCGGTCCTATAGAGGCGGCAAGTTGATAGCCACCCACTACCGCGACTTTCAGTTTGCCGTGCAGGACTGTCAACGAACGGTACTGGCGGATATACCGCCACTGTATAACGAATGCACAAGCTCCACCATTCAATTTACCAACAACAGCACGCCCGGAAAGCCTTATGTATGGGATTTTGGAGACGGGTCCGCCCCCTCCACGGAAGCAGAACCTGTTCATACTTTCAAAGATCCGGGCACCTATCACGTCTGGATTAAAGTAGACCCTGACTCCCCTTGTGGCGACAGCATGAAATCCGTGGTAAAGATCTTTCCGGGGGTTAAAGCCGATTTTAAAAAAACCGGAAATTGCATCCAAACGCCGGTGCAGTTCGCCGATGCCAGCAGCGCCCCCCATGGAAACAACATAACCTCCCATCATTGGGATTTTGGAGAGCAGGCTACCTTATCTGATACGTCCGACGACAAAAACCCGACGCACCTGTTTTCTACAGCCGGCACCTTTCCGGTAAGCCTGACCATCACTACGGATTCGGGATGCGTACAAACCGACACCCAAACCTTCCGATTCTATGGTAAACCGGAGTTGCGGGTAACGTCGGATACCATGATGTGCTATAAAGACCCTTTTCACTTACAGGCCAGCAGCAACAGGACTGGAACCTATCACTGGTCTCCTGATTATTTTATCAACCAAACAAACATTGCCAATCCTATAGTGCGCCCCAAGGCAGACACCACTTACAAGGTGGTATTCACCGATGAAATGGGTTGTGTTAATACAGATTCGGTCCATCTTCGTATTAAAACGAAACTGCTTGTTGAGGCGGGTAACGATACGACTATCTGCGGGGGAGACCCCGTCACGCTGCACGCCTCCAGCGATGAACAATACGCATTTACCTGGTACAACAGTAAAAATGAGCTAATTAAACAGGCGAGAAATGCCAGTCCGAGAACAACCCAAAACGAAACCTACAAGGTAGTGGCTACTTTAGGTTCCTGCCTGGCACAAGACCAGATGAAAGTAAACGCCGTCCCTTATCCAAATCCGGTCATCACGCCTCCGGTAGCTTCAATCTGCTACGGAGACTCCCTCTTATTAAGGGCAAGTGGGGGGGCTTTCTATCACTGGACACCGGAAACCGGCTTAAGCAATACGTCTTCCGACAGCCTGATGGCCTATCCTTTAGAAACAACCACCTACACCCTTAGCGTAACAGACACCCTGGGCTGTCCCAAACCGGCGGACACCACAATTTATCTATCTGTGGTACCGCCGGTACAGGCGTTTGCAGGCCATGACACGATCATCACCACCGGCCAGTTGTTTCAGTTACATGCCACCGGAGGAGATAAGTATGAATGGACACCGGCTACAGGACTTAGTGACCCTGATATTCCCGACCCGATAGTTCAATACACCAAAGACATTGTTTACGCTTTAAAAGTCACGGTAGAGCCGGAAGGCTGTCTTGATTATGATTCCATCGCCATCCGTTACATTAAAGGGCCGGAAGTATATGTACCCACCGCCTTTACGCCAAATGATGACGGGATGAACGATGTCTTTCGTCCCATCCCGGTAGGAGTTACAAAAATTGATTATTTCCGGGTATACAACCGCTGGGGACAGCTGGTTTACCAGACAACGGCTTACATGCAAGGTTGGGACGGAACCTTTCAGGGGAAACCCGCCGAACAAGGGGCTTATGTATGGACGGTCAAAGCGAAGGACTTTCAGGGAAGGGAGATTATAAAAAAAGGCAGCGTCACGCTGGTCCGGTGAGGTAATCCCCTGTTATCTTTTTTCTTTAAAAAAGGCTTGCAGGAGCACCTTACAGTGTTCTTCCAGTATTCCGCCAACCACTTGTGTCCTGGGATGAAAAGGAGAGGCAGGCCCCAAGGTCTTGCGGTAGCCGTTTTTTTCATCCATCGCGCCATAAACCACCCGGCCGATTTTACTCCAATATAAGGCGCCCGAACACATCAGACAGGGTTCAACGGTTACATACAAAGCAGCATCAGGAAGATACTTACTGCCCTGGCCGTTAAAGGCTGCTGTCAGAGCAATCATTTCCGCGTGGGCAGTGCAGTCCTTTAACATTTCGGTTTGATTGTAACCCCTTCCAATGATTTTGTCCTTTAAAACCACCACTGCGCCAATGGGCACTTCTTTTGCTTCATAAGCATGCTCTGCCTCTTTCAACGCCTGCTGCATCCATCGCCTATCTTTTTGCTGTTGATCCATGCGCCTGTAAAAATAACCAATTTTTCCTTCGCGGACACCGGCCAAAATAGCCGAAGATCAATGACTACGATCCTCCCAAACACGATCTCGCTTTCCTCTTCCTTTCCATCGCCTCTCAGCCGGAGTTAATCGGCCGCATTATTACTGCCATCAGGGGACAAAAGTACATGGATACCTATATTAACATAGAAATTAACCGTGGGGGCCGCGTTAAAAAATCTGCCGCCATAAGCGTTGATGTCATCGCCTAAACTATATTTTTCGTTCAACAGATTATCCCCTCCGGCCGCTATACGCAGTGCTATTGCCCCATTCAACATTTTCTGGTAGGCCGCCCTGAAACCAAGCAAATCATAAGCAGCGCCATAAACCGTATTTTCATTATTTAGAGGAATGTCGGAAGTATGCTGCCAGGTAAGGTAGGCGTTCAGTCCGATATTTGTATGCACATCCACGCCTGCCACCAGGGTAAAAGGAGCAGTGCCAGGCATTGTATTTCCCGAATAGTTCTTATCGCCTGTAACATAATCTTTATAGCTGAAATCAAACAGCGTCAGGCTGTTCCAAAGGCCGACACGCCTTAAAAATGAGTTTCCTTCATCCAGCAGGGCATAACGGAGCGCCAATTCAAGCCCTTTCTTATGGACTCCTCCCGCGTTTTGAAAATAATCAGCCCCGCTGCTGTCCCGACGTAGCGCAATACTTTGCGTCAATTGCATGAAAAACAAGCTGACATCATAATACAAACGCCGGCGAAAAAAGTATCCTTTACTTCCGATCTCATATTGCATTCCCTTCTCGGCTTCCAGGCGCAGGTTCAAATGATTGGTAGAAGGAAGCAACTCAGGTACGGTCGGTGGAGAAAATCCTTTGGACCAATCTGCATAGGCCAAATGATCGGATCCTATCTTTTTGGATAAAACAATGCGGGGTACCGCGATTAAATGGGATTTCTTATTAAAAGAAACCGCAGGGGACGGAAAGTCTTGTACAAAATAGAGCCTTCTGTGATTCAGGCTAAGCCCTGCATTGATCTTCCAGTTGTGGGGAAGCATCCATTGGGCCTGAGCAAAGAGAAAACCGGTAGATTCATTGACCCGGTGGCTGCTCATCAGGCTGTCCGGCGTTCCGCCGGTATTTTGAAAGTCCTGCTGCCCTAAATACCCTTGTTGAAATTCCGCTCCCAGCCAGTAGTCGCTTTGGATCCTTTGCGCCGAACGTTGGTAGTGAAAGGTTGTCCTTCCGCCAAAATGCGGTTCATTACGAAACTCATAATTACGTACCGTGGGATTGATAAAATGGGTATAAGCGCCATAAAGCGCTGTCGTATTCTCCAGTGTCTTTGTAAAGTGATAGATGTGCTTTATGCCGAGTAAAAAAGCTTTTTGATGTACGGCCGCTTGATTCTCTTTGGAAGAAGGCCAAGGGCCCGAGGCCGGCCGGGAAGCGCGCGGGTTTCTATCGTACTGGACCCGGGTCAATGCCCCTGGCGTTTGGTAGTAAAGATCAGAATAATGAAAAAAAGCTTTCAGCTTTTCCTTACCGCTGAGGCGCGTACTCCGCTCATAGGCGGCTATACGATGTTTTAAGCGCGTGTGCTCCCGGTAACCTGTTTTTTTTACTTCGCCATAGCGCAGCTGGCTGTTGCTTTTATTGTTTCCCCACTGCACTTTGAGGGTTCCTTTTAACAGCCCGAAACTGCCTCCTCCTGCAGTCAGCTCCACTTGATCTCTTCCTGACAAACTATCTGTAAACAGGTCACTTTTGATCAACAGCACCCCACCGGTTCCGGCACCGTACATGCTTCCGGCCGGTCCTTTAATAATTTCAATAGCCCCCATATCGGAAAACCGCAATTGATTCAAGTACGTGTTTCCTCCCGGATCGGTAAGGGGGACGCCATTGTAATAGACTTTTACGTTTCTCACGCCAAATGGAGCCCGTAGGGTACTTCCCCTGATATTCAGCCGCATGCTCCCCGGGGACCGCAATTCCATGCGTACGCCGGGAACGGTATTGACGGCCGATACAATATTGAGGTCATTAAACCGGCCAAATACTTTTCCCGAAAGATAAGAGACGGCGCCGGGCTGATCCTGCAAGGAAACGTCCTGCTCAAAAACATGCACCACTACCTCTGACAAGGTTCTTTTTATTGCAATGGAATCTTCATCCTTCTTTTCCTGGGCATAGCTTTTCCTCGTTGCAAACAGCAGACAGACCATTAGAGCTGACGACAATATGATACCGCAGTCCCATACCACAAGAATATCTTTTCCAAACAATTTCATAGCCGGCTTCTTTGTTTTATTCCTCTTCTTTCTGCGGTTCGTGAACAGGCAATTGCTTGGCGGGATTCAACCCCAGATGCTTCATTTTTTCCGCGCGGCGAATCAGGTTTCCCCTTCCCGTTTTAAGCTTATTCATGGCCTGGTCAAAGGCATGCTGCACACCACTCAGCTTCTGTCCCATGGTTTCCATATCGCTGACAAAACCGGCTAACTTTTCATAGAGCCTATTGCCTTCTTCAATGATCAGGTGGGCGTTTTTATTTTGTTTCTCCAATCGCCAGATCGATTCGATCACACGCAAAGTAGCCAGCAAGGAGGAAACACTGACGAGGATCACTTTTTTCCTGAAAGCATTGTCATACAGTTCAGGTTCTTTCATTAAAGCCAGGCTATAAGCCGGTTCAATAGGAACAAACATCAAAACAAAGTCCGGCGCATCCGCTACAAGTCTTTCATACTTTTTACGCCCCAACTCGTCTATATGTTTTTTTACAGAGCGGATATGGTCCTGCAAGGCCATCTGTCGCTGTACTTCTTCATCCGCATTAAAATACCGTTCATAAGCCGTTAAAGAAAGTTTAGCGTCAATAATGATGTGCTTTTGTTCGGGGAGATAGAGCACGACATCAGGCCGCAAAACGCCCTGCTCTCCCGGGAAGGATACCTGTTTTCTATAATGCAGGTTCTCCTGCAAACCAGCTGTCTCTAAGATCCTCTCCAACAAGTATTCGCCCCAGTTTCCCTGCTTTTTGCTGTCAGCGCGCAAGGCTTTGGTCAGGTTATTGGCCTGCTCTGAGAGTGTTTGATTGAGTTCAAACGTACGCTTTAGTTCATTTTTCAAACTAAAGCGTTCATTGGATTCGCGATGATAGGTATCTTCTACTTTTTTCTCAAAATCTTTTATCCGCTGCTGCAACGGCTTGAGCAATATATCCAGATTATGTTGATTTTGCTTGGCAAATTTCTCTGCCTTTTCCTCTAATAATTTATTGGATAGTTGTTCAAACTGGAATCGGTTTTCCTGCAGCAACTCCTTTTGCTTCAGCAATTGTTCAGCCAGCTGCTTTTCCAAGGTCTGGTTAATGGTTTTTTGTTCCGTCAGTTGATTGCTGAACACCATTTGTTCGTTAAGCATAGCGGCCTTCTCGGCTTCCGTTTTTTCTATCTGCCGCCTGGCGTCCCGGACTTCCCGTTCCAGGGCTTTGTTTTCAAGACGCCGTCGTTGCCTTTCTTTAGAATAAAAGAAAACCAGGACAAAACAAATACAAAACAGCAGGCATGCGATATAGGTAAACAAAGCTGACAGGATTTAATAATTACCCTCTGGTTACATCTTCCAGATCTTTTTGAGCGTTAACCACCCCAGCAAAGGCAGCGTTATGACTACCCAGGCGAAAAACAGTACATGTGCCCAGGTTGGAATATCCGGCCGATCAAAAAAGGCCCAATCCTTTGCTACGGCAAAATAGAGCGTTATGCCAAACCAGGGAACCCACATAAGCACCGTTCGTAACATACGGGTGAATGCCGCAATGACTTCTTTATCTGACCAGTTGTCTCGATCCTCCATGACAAAAATTCCTCCATTCATTTCTTCAAAAGTACAATCTTTTACGAACATGGAACATTAATTGATATAACGTACCTTGCAGGATCGGGAGGATCAGTTTTAAATTGGCAAACTACAATATGAATAATTTCAATTTACAAGACAGCCTTAATTTCCTTTCCAAAATGACCCCGGGGCGTAGTTGGAATGCAGTGAAGGTGCTTAGCAGTTATTTTTACAGCAAGTGGACCCATAAGCCGGTCCAGTGGGGATATCCGATATCCATGTCTTTCGAACCCACCACATCCTGTAACCTTCGTTGCCCGGAATGTCCGAGCGGCCTGCGCGCTTTTACCCGACCCAAAGGCATGCTGGATCAATCTTTTTTTCAAAAAACCATCGATGAGCTCGCTAACGAGCTGGTGTATCTCATCTTCTATTTTCAGGGAGAGCCTTATTTGAATCCGGATTTCCTGGATATGGTAAAGTACGCCTCTGATAGGGGAATTTATACCGCCACTTCCACCAATGCTCATTTTCTCAACGATGAAAAAGCAAAGCAAACCGTTGAAAGCGGCTTGGATCGGCTGATTATTTCTATTGATGGTACTACACAGGATGTTTACCAACAATACCGCCGAGGGGGAAAACTGGACAAGGTACTGACAGGAGCTAAAAATATCGTCAAGTGGAAAAAGCGGCTAAAATCAAAAACTCCTTTTGTCTTTTTCCAGTTTCTGGTAGTAAAGCCCAACGAGCACCAGATCGAAGAAGTAAAAAAGCTGGCCCGGGAGATCGGCGTAGATCAGGTGCGGTATAAGACCGCCCAGGTATACAACTACAAAAACGGGAATCCCCTTATTCCTTCCCTGGACAGATTTTCACGTTACCGCAAAAAAGCCGATGGAAGCTATGCCATAAAAAATAAACTGGCCAACCACTGCTGGCGACTCTGGCATGATCCGGTAGTTACTTGGGACGGGTTGGTTGTTCCCTGTTGTTTTGACAAAGATGCGATTCACCGGATGGGAGATTTAAAGCAAAAGTCTTTCAAGGAAATATGGCAAGACAAACAGTACATGGAGTTCCGTACACAGATACTCGGCGGCCGGAAAAATATTGATATCTGTGCCAACTGTACCGAAGGAACCCGCGTATGGGGGTAGGAAAGTTAAGAGTACGTTAAATAAGAGTTCTTTGTCCTTCTCGCTGAAAAATGCACAACATTTTTGGCTCGATTTATGTTCTATGAATTGTAAACCAGGGATTTATTTTGTATATTTGTAAATCCTATTGTATTTAACTTTTTAAAATTTATAAAACATGTCAACGCAAAAAACTTTACTGGCTATTGCAGCCGGAGTAGTGATTGGCGCCGCCGCCGGAATACTTTTCGCTCCTGAAAAAGGAGATGTATTAAGAGATAAGATCCGGAGCAAATCTGGGGACGCTGCCGACAAACTGGGGCAAAAATTCAACGAAACGAAAGAAGCTATTAAAGGGAAGTTGCATCGGGAAGCTGAAGAAACAGCCCGGGCAGCTGAGAAAGTAAAAAAAGCAACCAGTTAAGCGGTTGCTTTCTTTTTTATTTTATTGAACCTATCCTGATATGGCTTTTGAATCGCTGATCAAAAATATAGAAGAAGTATTTGATTCCCTTAAAGCTTATGCCAAAAGCAATCTTACTTATTACAAATTAAAGGCCCTTGAGCAGATAGCTAATGCTTGCAGTGTGGCCTTTAAGGTATTGCTATGTCTGGTGCTGGTTCTTCTGTCCTTACTTTTATTTTCCTTTGCGGCAGCAATATTCATAGGGGGGTTAACAGACAACTATGTACTCGGCTTCCTGATCGTAGGCGGGTTTTATTTCCTGTTAGCGCTTATCGCCATATTTTTCGGCGCCCGGATCGTACGCAGGCCGATGATCAGGATGCTTGCCGCTAAAATGTTCAGGAAGAAAAAATAAAAAAGATGAAGAAGATCAAAAATCTCAGAGACTTGGAGTATCAGCTGGAAATCGTAAAAATCCAGCGGGAAGTAGAACTCGATAAGCTAAAAAGAAACATTCAAAAAACAAAAAACAACCTCTTTCCTTCAATCGTAACCTTTGCACTCGGAGCCCTCTTCAGAAAGAAAAAAAGGAAGTAGCCTCAGCGGCTAAAAAAAATAGCCGGTAATTATTTACCGAGCTATCTCATCTATCGGATCGTCAGCCAAATAGTATCTTCGGGCCCGTTCTTCCTGATAATAGGAATCCTTATTGCGCCACTTACTTATTTGTCTCTTTATCGCCCGCACAACATCATCGCGCTTACTGGAATTTAGAAAGCAACCAACGGCAACGCCTACTGCAAATATTGTGAATACCTTGGATGTCTTGTTCATAAAAAAAATTGTTGGTAGTTTAATTGAATCCTGTTTATTTTACAAAGAAAATGAGAAATAGTTTAATTTGGCTATAGAGAAGATCAAATTTTGTTCCATTTTTAACTTTTTTTATGAGCTACTATGATAATGATCGGTTGAAACAATTCTTCTTTATCCTGATCATTTTGGTCTTAGGTGGTGTATTGTTTTGGAAGTTATCCGGCTTTATCCCGGCCTTCCTAGGCGCGCTCACCCTCTATGTAATCATGCGCCCTGCGGTCATCTATCTGGTTTATAAAAAGGGATGGAAAAAATGGATCACTGCCATACTGCTCATTTTAGCTTCTATCATTATACTGTTGGTTCCCATGGCATTAGTCGCCAATATGATGACTGAAAAAGTGGCTGTGGCGATTAAGAATTCCGGTGAAATAATAGACCATTTAAGGAGCGTGATAGACCAGATCAAGTTCTCCACCAACATAGACCTGCTCTCCGAGCAGTCCATACAAAAAGGGCAGGAGGCACTTACCAACTTCTTGCCTCAATTCCTGGGCTCCACCTTTAACATATTCTCCACTATCGCAATCATGTATTTTGTCCTTTATTTCATGCTCATATCTGCTTTAAAGATGGAAGATGCGCTGTATGAATACATGCCCCTGAAAGAATCCAACACCGATCAGTTGGGGAAAGAATTGAAGGCCATGGTACTGTCCAACGCAGTAGGTCTCCCCATGATAGCCATCGTTCAGGGCGCGTTTTGTATTTTAGGATATTGGATCTTTGGCGTTAAAGGTCCTGTGTTTTGGGGCGTCATAACGGGCATTACCGGAATGATTCCTATTATAGGCACGGCCATCGTCTGGGTACCGCTGGTTATTTATCAGCTGGCCACAGGCATGGTCGGCCCCGGAATAGGTCTGGCCATTTATTGCCTGGCTGTAGTCGGAAGCGTAGATAATATTTTCCGGTTTATATGGCAAAAAAGATTTGCTGATATCCATCCCCTGATCACCATTTTTGGCGTTCTGATCGGGATCAGTCTATTTGGCTTCGTCGGTTTGATCTTTGGACCACTGCTCCTTTCTTTATTTATCCTTTTGTTAAAAATTTACAGTGACGAATTTGACCTGACTCGAAAGCGGGTGAAAGTGTTTAAGCACATCAAAGTAAAAAAGAAGAAGGATCAAGAAAAATAGTAATGATTCTCCAAAATATATTCATAGGCTTTCTCCGGTATCATATACCTGGCCGACTTCCCCGCCTTAAGTAATTTCCTGATCCGGCTGGAAGAAATATCCAGTAACGGGGCATCACAGCGGGTAATATTCGGTTCATTATTTATTTTTGGCTCAAACCCCGGACGCACATACACATAGATCGGATAGCGGGCCTTCAGGGTTTCATAATTTTTCCAACGAGGAAGATTCAAAAGGCTGTCACTACCCATAATGACTGCAAAGCGGTGCTCGGGATGACTTTCACTCAGATAGGTTAATGTATCAATGGTATAGGAAGGCCGCGGCAACGCAAATTCCGCATTACTGGCCTTCAGACGGGATTCATTCCCAATGGCCAACTCAACAAGGTGCAGCCGGTCGTATTCATTCAATAGGGAACCGGAGCCTTTTAATGGATTTTGGGGGCTTACTACCAGCCATACCTGATCACAATCGGTATGATAGGCAATGTGGTTGGCAATGATCAAATGGCCGGTATGTATGGGATTGAAGGACCCAAAATATAATCCGATTCTCATGGGACAAAGATAATTGTTTTCAGATATTATCACTTTTCCATTACCTTTGCCCCCGCGCTGTAGGCGCTCTTTAAGGAAAGGTGCAGGAGTGGCTTAACTGGTACGCCTGGAAAGCGTATGTACGAGAGATCGTACCGAGGGTTCGAATCCCTCCCTTTCCGCATAAAAGGAATTTGCCGTTTTTTAGGAGATTTTGTGCTATTCTCATCAACCGACAATTCGTTGATCGGAGAAGATTATTTTTCTTTAGCTAACGTTAGGGTTCTTTCGATAAGATCATTACTTAGCCAAATGGAAATTCCGTTGATGTTGGTTCTTCGTCACTTTTGGTGACTATTCATATTCCATCATGACCATTC
>CAYXRN010000035.1:0-25614 GCA_964467635.1 uncultured Chitinophagaceae bacterium
TGTATTGAAGAATTGAATCTGGGGATGCCCTACTGAATTTCCCCGTTTTAAGTCAAAATATGGCCGGCGAAGCTTTAAAGTACCCCAAAACGTCTTGATTGAAGGGGGGAAATTGGTAATTCCTGATTCAAAGAAGGCACATGCACCGGCCAATGGAAGGGGATCCGTTGTTTGCCACCCTCTCTAAGTCAACTACGGGGTAGTAAAACCTGCTCGGAATGTGGCTGGATCAAACAAGATTTAACGCTTTCGATCAGACAGTGGAGGTGTACATCTTGTGGCACGGTACATCACCGGGACATCAACGCGCCTAAAGATATACGCAAGCAAGGACAAAACCTATTGTCAGGTTCAGGGACTGCATCCTACAGAAAGCAAAAACGAGAGGAGGCGTTACCGTTAGGTACGTCTGCGGTCCCGAAGCCCAATCCATCTATAGTGGTTGGTGCAGTTCTCAATATTGTGCGATTACGGCAAAATGGTCAGCTATTCTGGTTCGGCAGAATTATCAGGGAATAACCGAAGTTAACAAAAAAATATTTGCATTTTCCGCCAAAGGGCATAATGAGAAACTCTATAACGGGAGCGTGCGTATAATTATTTTTCCAGTGCCTGCTCCAAGGCTGTATCATAAGGTTGTTGCCATTCAGCAATATCACCCCAATTTTCACCGTCAACAACGATCGTTCCTGACGTTACTTTCCCCAGTCGTTCATAGACCATGCCGCTCAACAGTTTTTCAAAAGTGGCGCATTGGCCTTCTGGCACCGAAACGACTACCCGGCTTTGTGCTTCGCCGAATAAGTACGCATCCTTACGGATGTTTTGATCTGTCCGGACGGTAAAGCCAAGGGAATCCGGCATTGCGCTTTCCAGCAAAGCGATAAATAAGCCACCGTCACTGACGTCATGGACGGAAGAGGTGATGCCCCCCTGGATAAGAGTGGTGATGATCTGTTGTAATTCAAATTCTTCTTCCAGATCAAAATGCGGCGCAGGGCTGTGGGCCACGTGCTGGATTTTGGCCAGATATTCTGAACAGGCGATGTCCGCCCGGCTTTGGCCGATGAGGTAGATGGCATCTCCTTCCTGTTTAAAATTCAAGGTCATCCTTTTGCTCAGATCATCGATGACGCCTACCATTCCGATCACCGGTGTGGGATATACAGGGCCTTTGGGAGACTGATTATAGAAACTCACATTCCCACCGGTTACCGGTGTGTTAAAGCGTTTGCAGGCTTCTCCCATTCCTTTTACGGCTTCCGTAAACTGATAGTAAACTTCCGGGTTGTATGGGTTGCCAAAATTCAAGCAATTGGTGATTGCTACCGGTTCCCCTCCGGTGCAAACAATGTTTCGTGCAGCTTCAGCCACGGCGATCATAGCGCCTTTGTAAGGGTCCGCGTACACGTACCTGCCATTGCAGTCCGTGGTCATGGCCAGTGCCTTGCTTTCCCCTTTTACCAGGCTGACTGCAGCATCAGATGGACTGTTAGTAGAGGCATTGGCGGCGCCTACCATGCTGTCGTATTGGGTATAAATCCACCGTTTGGAAGCGATATTCAGGGAAGACGCTAGTTGCTGGGCTACCGCTTTCAGGCTTTCGGGGACCGCCACTGCGTCTGCGTCAAAAGCTTTTATTTTTTTAAAATATTCCGGAACGGCGGTTTCTCTGTGATAAACAGGAGCTCCGCCACCGAGGACCATACTTTCCGCGGGGACATCGGCCTCTAACCGGCCATCCAGGAAAAACTGCAGGTTGGGCTCCTGAGTGACTTCCCCAATTTGTACACAGTTTAGGTCCCACTTCTCAAAAATACGCAATACTTCTTGTTCCCGTCCTTTTTTTACAACGATCAGCATGCGCTCTTGGCTTTCGCTCAAGAGCATTTCCCACGCTTTCATGCCTTTTTGGCGAGTGGGTACTTTGCCCAGATCTATCTTCATTCCGCATTCGCCCTTCGCACTCATTTCAGCCGAGGAGCAGGTAATGCCCGCGGCACCCATGTCCTGCATGCCTATTAAAGCCCCTGTTGGCACGATTTCCAGGCAGGCTTCCAACAGTTTCTTCTCCTGGAAAGGATCGCCTACCTGTACGGCAGGCAGGTCTTCCGCGCTATCATCATTGATGTTGGCCGATGCGAAAGAAGCGCCGCCCATTCCGTCTTTACCGGTGTCGGAACCGACAATAAATACAGGGTTCCCCACTCCGTAAGAAGTGGCGGAGACCGTTTGTCCCACTTTTACAACACCCACACTCATCGCGTTGACCAATGGGTTGGTGTTGTAGCAATCTTCAAAATAAACCTCTCCCCCGACCGTAGGTACACCAAAACAGTTCCCATAGTGGCCAATCCCCTTGACTATCCCTTCTACCAGATGTTTGGTCTTTGGGTCCGAGGCATTCCCAAAGCGCAGGCTGTTTAATGCGGCAATGGGCCGCGCGCCCATGGTGAAAATATCACGATGAATGCCCCCTACACCCGTAGCAGCTCCCTGGAAAGGTTCGATAGCCGAAGGGTGGTTATGTGACTCGATCTTGAAAACGCAAGCCATGCCGTCTCCTATATCTACCAAACCGGCGTTTTCCTCCCCTGCTTTGACGAGTAATCTGCCGCCTTCACGAGGCAGGGTTTTCAGCCAGGCAATAGAATTTTTATAACTACAGTGTTCGCTCCACATCACGGAATACATGCTGAGCTCGGTAAAATTGGGGGTGCGTCCCAGTATTTCCTTGATTTTTTCAAATTCTTCGGCAGTCAGGCCCAGTTGCTTTGCGGCATCTACTGTCATTTCCATAGGTGGCTGTATTTAGGTGAAATTTTGAGTTGCAAAGGTAGGAGAAATTGTGCGGAAAAATTCTCGGGTTGTTCTGGGATCTCAAAACCTGACACGGTGCGTTTAATTCTCATAGCGGGTAAACCAGTTCGATATTGCGGCCAAACGTCCTGGCGTACAGGTACAGTTGTTTTGATCCGACTGACGGCTCTGGTCATAAACCACCTTGTCCCGATTCACGGAAGCATTAGCAATATGAGCGTAATCGTTCTTGAAACTTTCCTCCGATCTCCCTACTTTTGTGGCTTATTTTATAAAAAATCTATTTTGAGCGGTTCATTATACGAAAAGAGGGGCGTTTCTGCAGCAAAAGAAGATGTGCACAACGCCATTCGGTCCATCGACAAGGGGCTTTTTCCCAAAGCTTTTTGCAAAATAATTCCCGATATGTTGGGCGGCGATCCCGACTATTGCAACATTATGCACGCCGACGGAGCCGGAACGAAGTCTTCCCTGGCCTACGCTTATTGGAAAGAGACCGGTGACATGTCGGTATGGCGGGGAATTGCGCAGGATGCTATTGTGATGAATACAGACGATCTGCTTTGTGTCGGCGCTGTCGACAATATTTTATTGTCTTCAACGATCGGACGTAATAAAAACCGCATTCCGGGGGAGGTGATTGCAGCGATTATCAATGGTACAGAAGAAATATTGGAAGAATTGAGGGAGTATGGACTTCCTATTTATTCTACGGGGGGAGAGACGGCTGACGTAGGAGATCTGGTCCGTACCATCGTTGTGGATTCTACGGTTACAGCGCGCATGAAAAGAAGCCGGGTGATTTCCAATGACCGTATCCGCCCCGGCGACGTAATCATCGGACTGGCTTCTTTCGGGAAGGCGTCCTATGAAAAAACGTACAATGGGGGTATGGGCAGCAATGGGCTTACTTCCGCCCGCCATGATGTCTTTACCAAGGATGTAGCCCAAAAATATCCGGAAACTTTTGACCCGGAGTTGCCGGAGGAGGTCATCTACTGCGGGTCTAAAAAATTGACCACCCCGGTAGCCGTAGACGGATTTGGAACGATACCGGTCGGCAAATTGGTGCTCTCTCCGACCAGGACATACGCGCCCATTATGAAGGAAGTCTTGAGCCGGTTTCTTGAACAAATCCATGGGATGGTGCATTGCAGCGGCGGGGCGCAGACGAAAGTGATGCATTTCGTAGATAAGGTGAAGGTAATCAAAGACCAGCTGTTTGCGCTTCCCCCTTTATTTCGTCTGATACAACAGGAATCGGGTACGGGATGGAAAGAAATGTACCAAGTATTCAACATGGGACACCGGATGGAACTGTATGTTCCCGAAAATATCGCAGACGACATTATTTCGATTTCTAAGTCTTTTGATGTGGATGCGCAGGTCGTAGGCAGGGTAGAGGCAGCCGAGAAAAAGGAATTGGTTATTCGTTCGGCCTTTGGGGAGTTCGTATATGACTGAGCGCAGAACCGAAGGAGGCTGTGGAGCGTGATGAAACAAAGGAGCAGATTGGCCTGGATTTTGAGTTAGTAATTTGTATAACATAATTTTAGATCGTTTACCTATGAAAAAGTTTATTTTACCTGCTGTGGCCCTGTTTTTTGCACTTGCTTCCTGTAAAAAAGAAGTGACGAAGGTTGTTCGTGATGAAGCGCAATCGGTGGTTTATAGGATCATGCCGGAGGATTGGGTCGCCAATGATGACAATACTATTTATTATGCGAGTTTCGATATGCCGGAACTCACGCAAGCCATCTTTGACCACGGAGCGGTGCTTGTCTACTGTTCCTTTGTCGATGGCGACTATGAAATGTTGCCCCAGGTCTTTAACTATAATAATTTTAGGCCCATACATTATGTAGGCGGCGTGGATATTGAGATAAGAGATATTGACGGAAAGCAGGTTACTCCTCCGGATGTAGAAGTCTGGGCTAAAGTAATACTCATAGATGCGGAAAAGCTCGCGATGCACCCGAATGTGGATCTCACCGACTACAAGGAGGTGAAACAAGTGTTTCAGGTGCGTGATTAGGTCAGATTTGTGGGCGGGCAGCCTTATTTTCTCCTTGTTAACGGGTCAGTTTGAACTCAATGGGAAGGGAACACTGAACGCGGACATTTTTTCCTTTTAAGGATTCTGGTGCCGGAGCGGGGCGTCCTGGCCGCCCGGCCATTCCGACGTTTGATCCACCTACTGGTAAACGGTTCCATCGGGTTAACAACAGGCTCTTAAGATACCGAAACACTAATACTATCCTCAGATGGCCGTGCCAAGCCAAGGAGACTGGAAGTAAAAGTAAGGGTTCCGGTTTTTAGAAGCGAGGATAAAGTACGTTTTATAGCAATTATTTTTTAGCCTTGGACTTCCTGCTTGCTTGGTTCAGCACCTTCCTGATTTCATCTACTTTAAAAGATCGTTCCCCGGCGAATTCGGCCACCAGATTGGTGAAGGAATTTCCATAATATTTTCTGACCATCTGCTTAACCATCTTTTTGGCATAATCTTCCTTAGCGACCAATGGGAAATATTCATAGGACTTGCCATGCGATTCATAGCTGACGAACCCCTTGTCTACTAATATGGAAATGATGGTGGATACTGTGTTGTAGTGCGGTTTGGGCGCTTTCATCTTGGCAACAATTTCCTTTACAAAAGCTTTTTTTAGCTTCCAAAGGGTTTGCATAATTTCTTCTTCAGCACGAGTTAATGGTTTCATACGGATTCAATTTTAGGTTCAAAAATAATCAGGATGACCTACAAATATAAACTAATCAATTAGTAAAACAAATGCCGCTTTCCCAAAAACCAAATAAAAACTACTTTTGTGACGTTATTGAGAAATACGAACTATGGAAGAAACGCTGATTGAGCTAAATGACGTCAATATCTATCAGGGCCGCTCCCTGATCCTCAGTGAGGTGAATGTTCAGGTGAAAAAAGGGGAGTTTGTTTATCTGATCGGACGCACCGGTACCGGTAAATCGAGCTTGCTGAAGACACTCTATGGCGAGTTGCCTTTACAGGAAGGAGAAGGCACAGTAGTAGGGTTTAACCTGAAAGAGATGAATTGGAAGAATATCCCCTACCTGCGACGCAATCTGGGCGTGGTTTTTCAGGACTTTCAGTTGCTGACGGACCGAAATGTACATGATAATCTGGCTTTTGCCCTGCGTGCTACCGGTTGGAAAGAAAAAATCCTGATGGAAGAAAAGATAAATGATGTGCTCGAAAAGGTGGGGTTGAAAACCAAAGGCTTCAAGATGCCTTACGAGCTTTCCGGAGGGGAGCAGCAGCGGATTGACATTGCCAGGGCACTGCTCAATTCCCCGAGGCTCATTCTCGCTGATGAGCCTACGGGTAATCTCGATCCGGAAACCTCGGATGGGATTATGCAGTTGCTTTTCCAGATAAGCCGGGACTACGGCACTTCCATAGTCATGGCTACCCATGATTATATTGTATTGAAAAAATTTCCTTCCCGCCTGTTGCGCACGGAAAACGGGAAGGTCATCGACAATGCGAGCATCAATTTCGCCTGAAAGCGTACAAAATTTTAATATTTGGCGTTTATATTTCATAATTTATATACCTTTGCAGCGTCAAAGAATGTAAAATCTATTATTTTTAAGAAAATGCCATATTTAACAAAGGAAAGAAAGGCGGATATTTTTGCAGAATTTGGAGGAAAAGCATCCAATACGGGCTCGATAGAAGGACAGATCGCATTGCTGACGGAGCGGATCAACGGAATTGCCGCCCATATGAGGACCAATAAAAAGGACTTTTCTTCCAACAGAGGGTTACTCAAGATGGTTGGGCGGAGAAAAAGGCTACTCGCCTACCTGTCCCGTACCGACTTGCAAGGTTATCGGGCGTTAATTGAGAAATTAGGCCTTAGGAAATAAAACATGTGCATTTTTCAGCAATTTTTTAAGGTGTTGATAAAGTGATATATTCCCAACTGGCAATGGTTGGGAATACTTTTTTATATACGTATATAAGTTATTAAAAAAAATTTATGAGTTTACAAGCAATTTCAAAAACCGTTGAAACCAACGGACAACAAATAACGATAGAAACTGGTAAGGTAGCACGCCAGGCAGATGGTGCGGTTACTGTGCGTATGGGCGATTGTATTTTATTTTGTAGTGTATGCGCCACTAAAGATCCGAGAGAAGGACAGAGCTTCTTTCCGCTCTCCGTAGATTACCAGGAAAAATTTGCTTCTGCAGGTCGCATCCCCGGTTCTTTTTTCAAGCGGGAAGCCCGCCTCACTAATGATGAGGTGTTGACATCCAGGTTGGTCGATCGTGCTTTACGGCCGTTGTTTCCTGAAGATTATTTTTGTGATGTACAGGTGATCATCAACCTGATCTCTTCGGATCCGGAGGTGAAGCCTGATGCATTGGCCTGTCTGGCGGCTTCCTCCGCGTTAGCCGTTTCTGATATTCCCATACAGGAAATGATATCCGAAGTACGCGTTGCGCGTGTTGATGGCGAAATGGTGATCAACCCTTCGCGTTCGCAACTGGCCAAATCGGACATGGAATTTATCGTTGCCGCTTCTGAAGACAATATCATGATGGTGGAAGGTGAAAGTCAAGAATGTGATGAAGAAGACCTGGTGAAAGCTTTGGGGGTTGCGCATGAAGCCATCAAAAGCCAGATAGCCGCGCAAAAGGAACTGCGTGAGGCTGCCGGAGCCAAGCCAAAGCGAACCGACTATAAAACACCTTATGAAAGCGAAGAACTCAAACAGCAGTTGACCGCTTTTGCTTCTGATAAAATATATGAAGTGGCTAAAGCAGCCCTTCCTAAATCACAACGTCAGGATAAGCTGAGCGAAATATTGGATGAATTTATAGAAACGCTGGGCGAAGAGCCTGAGGACGATGAGGTAAAAGTAGCGCATAAGTATTTTGACGACCTGGAAGCTCAGGTTGTTCGGAAAATGATTCTGGAAGAAAAAATACGTCTGGATGGCCGTGCTTTGGATCAGGTGCGTCCCCTGGATATGGAAATTGGACTCTTGCCGTCTCCGCACGGATGTGCGCTATTCACGCGTGGAGAAACCCAGTCTTTATCCACAGTAACGTTGGGTACGCCTGATGATGAACTGTTGGTTGAGGATGCGGCGAATTCCAACTATTCGAAATTTTACCTGCATTATAACTTCCCACCTTATTCCACCGGGGAAGTTCGTCCTATGCGTGGACCGGGCAGAAGGGAGATTGGACATGGTAACCTGGCTCAACGGTCGCTGAAGAAGATTATGCCGGGAGAAGATTATCCCTACACGATTCGTGTGGTGTCTGATATTCTGGAATCTAATGGTTCTTCCTCCATGGCTACGGTGTGTGCGGGTTCGCTAGCGCTGATGGATGCCGGTGTACCTTTCCCCAAGCATGTTGGCGGAATTGCGATGGGCCTGATTTCCGGTGAAAACGGGGCGTATGCGATACTGACTGACATTTTGGGAGACGAAGACCATCTGGGTGATATGGATTTTAAAGTAACCGGGACAAGGGATGGAATTTGTGGGGTGCAAATGGATATCAAAGTGGATGGACTGAGCATGGATGTGATGCGGGAGGCGTTGCAGCATGCGAAGAAGGCCCGTCTTCATATTCTGGATCATATGTATCAGACCATTGATGCGCCACGTCCAGAGCCTAAGCCGCAAGCACCGAGAGTGAAAAAATTCAACGTAGACCGCGATTATATTGGTGCCATCATCGGCCCCGGCGGCAAAATTATCCAGGAAATCCAACGGGAAACCGGTGCTAATATTAATATAGAGGAAGTGGAGGATCATGGAGAAGTGAGCATTTATTCGGCCAATAAAGAGTCCCTGGATAAGGCTTACGATTGGATAAAAGGGATTGTTGCAGAACCGGAAATCGGGGAAACCTATGATTCGACTGTGAAATCAATCATGCCTTACGGTGCGTTCGTTGAATTTATGCCCGGTAAGCAGGGGCTGCTGCATATTTCGGAAATTTCCTGGAATCGCCTCGAAAATATGGATGGCGTATTTAAAGAAGGAGACAAGATAGAGGTGAAATTGACCGGAACAGATTCGCGTACGGGCAAATTTAAACTGTCACATAAAGTACTTACTCCGAAGCCGGAAGGTTATGTGGAGCCCGAACGTCGCAGCCGCGACCGGGGCGACCATGCTAAAGGGCGGAGAAACCATGACAGAAGGCCTAATAATCAGAACTAGGCATTATGGTTAACCAGGGCTTGTTAATTTTAAGGAAGGCGCTGCATTGCAGTGTCTTTTTTTATGCACTGGGAACAGGCAAAGTGCGTACACAAGTGTATAGCGGAGGATTATTGCATTCATTCAAAGCTGTTTGTTCTCTCCCGGTAATTCTTTTACCTTCATCCGCACAGTGATTAAACGAAATTACAAGATGGGTGCCAATGCATGTAAGGGCAGGAAAAGTAATTTGATGACCTGTAAAAAAGCGGGTTTAGTACTGCTTATCGGGTTGTGGGCCGCCCTGGTTTCCTGCGGTGGGCTGAGACATACGATGGTGGGGCAACAGGACAGCGGTTCTTCTATTTTATGGAAAATATCGGGAAAAAACCTGGCCGCACCCTCTTATCTTTTCGGAACAATACACCTGATTTGTCCGGATAAATTTTTCTGGACTGCCGCTATGCAACAAGCTTTCGACGGCTGTAAGCAACTTGCTGAGGAAGTAGATGTGCGGAATACTTCCGCCCTGGCGGCGATGAAAGCGGGAATGTTGTTACCTGAAGGGGAAAAATTGCAGGACTACTTTACACCGGCGGAATTTGATGATGTGGTGGCTTACACCAAGGACTCCCTCGGACTCCGGAGCATTGCGATGGTGCTTCCCCTCTTGAAGCCCAGTATGGCGCTTGCCATGTTGTCTGTAAACACAGGTGTTCAATGTGAACAGAGCGCTGTAAGCTATGACCTTAAAATCGCTGAATGGGCAACAGCCGCCGGTAAGAAAATTGTCGGCCTGGAAACGGCGGAGGATCAATTGAAAGCTTTAAACAACATAAGTTCGGATTCTGCAGTCAAACGCATCTTGCAATTGGTCCGCGAGCCCGGGAAGGCAGCAAACGAATACAAAAAGCTGGTAAAAGCCTATTTGCATCAAAATCTGGACGCCCTAAATGCGTTTTTGAACTTATCGGATCCTCCTACCATGCTTTTTGAACGAAACAAAAAGTGGATTGGGCGTATCGAAAAATTAATTCAGCAGCAGCCTACCTTCATCGCTGTTGGTGCCGGACATTTAGGAGGAGAAAAAGGCGTGATTCACTTATTGAAAAAGGCCGGCTATACACTTCACCCTGTGCATTAGAAAGGGCGGGCTCTGTATGTTTCTTTTGGGGTTATAAGTGTGCTTTGCAGGATGATTCACATTTTCTTTTTTTGCGGAATACAGCATTCTACCCAGCCAACATCATGATGAACCATACGCAGGGAATTGCAAGAATCATTGAATCAAAGCGGTCTAAAATCCCCCCGTGTCCGGGCATCAAATGACCCGAATCCTTGACTTTCGCGAGACGTTTCAGTTTGGATTCCAGCAGGTCACCCGCCGTACCGGCGATCGCGGTAACGCCGGCAATGGCTATCCACATGCCGGGAGAATAGCGCGCACTGGTGTATCCATAAATCGCTCCGGCCAGCAGGGTCAGCAGGATCCCACCCAAGGTGCCCTCCCAGGTCTTTTTAGGCGAAATGGAAGGGAAAAAAGGTGTTTTGCCGATCAGGGACCCGACAATGTAGGCCAGCGAGTCATTGATCCAGAGGGAAAAAAGGATGGCCAAGGGGAGCACCGGAATGCCGTTTACTGAAAAATTCCACATCAAATGCACCATAAGCGAGAAGGGGATGCCGAGATATAAGGCTCCTGCCAGGTTGTATCCCATGTTTTTTAGATGTACAGCCGGGCGCCCGCCCAGGCTGGCCAGGAAAATCGACAACATGATCAGGAATAAGCCCAATTGCAATCCAAAGAAAGAGGCCGGTTGACCGGATAATGAAAAATGCCGGCCGGAAGCGATTAGAAAACCGGCCGGAAGCAACAGGCCTGCAATAACCTGCTGGTATACCGGTACACTGGCATATTCGGGGCGTATGTTTTTTATCAATTTGAAAAACTCCAGCAGGCCAATGACCGCTATGATCATAAATAAAAGGCAAAAAGTCAGTGGGCTCCATAAGATGCCCACCAGCATGACAACCGCAAATACGAGTGCAGTGAGGGTACGGGTGTAAAAAGTGTTTTTCATCTTAATCTGATCAATTTTACCGCAAAAAGTGCAAGTGCCGAGAAGTCCCCGCTCCTTTCACAGCTTTCTTTTAGGCTTTGTCGCTTGTCCTGGTGTCCTCTTTCAGGCAAATGTAGGTTGCTCCGTGCAAGTGTGCAATAATATTTGTTGAGTCGGCCCAGTTGGAGCTCTATCCGACGGGCCATCCAACTGCTAGTCGCCTTGTTTGAAAAGCAGAAATGGCTTACTGAACACCTTGAACTGCATTTTAGCACGGCTTTGAGGACAGGATGTTTAGCTGAGCCGGCTGGAAATGAGGGATGCGATCGGACCTTATTTTTTCCCTTTACGAGTAATTTTATTCCTTTTTTTAATAATAGCCCATAAATATTCAGCCGTACTTTGCAGTATTATTCTTCCGGCTAGCTCCCTGTGGGATAATCTTCCCTCAACGGAAGGTATCTGGTATATTTGAATGGTTTACAAAATGTCATTGTATAAAAGCGTAGGCATTTTCTTCATTGCATTATTTTTTGCGGGCTGGCAGGCGGAAGCACAGGTGGCTCCAGCCGATTCTATGCTTTATGGCGATAGCCTTTCGGAGGTTGTGGTTACTGCTACGCGAAGCGACCGCAAACTGGCTGATGTGCCAATACCCGTCACCATTATCGGACAGGAGCAAATTCAATCATCGGGAGCAAGCCGGTTGGATGAGATCTTGTCTGAGCAGACGGGTTTGGCCATCATTAACAACCATGGTTTTGGGGTACAGATGCAGGGAATGGAACCCGAATACTGCCTGATTCTCATTAATGGTGAGCCGGTTATCGGACGGACGGCAGGTACCCTTGATTTGACACGAATTACCCTGAATAATGTCCAGCGCATTGAAATTATAAAAGGCCCTTCCTCCAGCCTCTACGGCTCAGATGCCTTGGCCGGGGTGATTAATATTATAACCAAAGATACCAAGCGCACCGGTATTTTTCTAAAATCACAATACGGCTCCCATCAAACCACAGATAACACCCTTACAGGAAGCCTGGCTCTGGGACAGAAAGGTGCTGTCTCTCTTTCTATGAACCGTTTTCATACGGATGGTTATGATCTTATGGCCGACACTTATGGTAAAACTGTAGACCCTTATACCGATTATACGTTACATGGAAAAATACATTACCGCTTCACACCGAAGCTTCATGTCGAATTAAATGCGCGATACTTTTCGGAGGAGCAGCGGAATAACTATCTCGCCATCTCCGGAAGCGACTCTGTTATCGTAAAAGGCAAAGGAAAAGTAGAAGATAAATACATCAATCCGGTAATCTCTTATCGTATTTCCCCCAAGTGGAAATTGAAATTACGCAATTACTGGTCCCAATATAAAACAGCGAGCGATCTGTATGATTCTAAAACCGATACCGGTTATGAACAGACTTACTTCCGACAGGGAATCTGGAAGGAAGAATTGCAATCAGAACACATCATAAATGCTTCTCAGATCCTTACGGTGGGTGCCGGATTTAATCGTCAGATGGTCAAGGCCTCCAGGTACCCCGCCAAAGAAGTACTATGGGACTACTTTATGTACGGGCAGCACGAGTGGCATCCTACGGCCAAATGGAATATTTTGGCTGGTATGCGCTATGACCACCCTTCCGAGTATCATTCGCAGTTAAGCCCCAAACTGGCAGCTCAATACAAATGGAATGAGCACTGGTCTTTCCGGGCTTCTGTCGGGATGGGGTACAAAGCACCGGATTTTCGCCAGTTATATCTCACTTTTTCCAATCCTATTGTGGGCTATACTGTTTTAGGGACAAAGGCAATACGGGAAGCCCTCAGCAAAATGCAGGCTGAAGGGCAAATTGAGCGAATCTATATCCAGCCAGAGGACATAACCACGGAGTTAAAGCCCGAAAGCTCCATAGCTTATAACATCGGAGGCACCTATACCGGTGGTTCCTCGGACTGGGAAGTCGGAGTGAATTTTTTTAGGAATGACATT
Organism: uncultured Chitinophagaceae bacterium; assembly: GCA_964467635.1. GTDB lineage: Bacteria > Bacteroidota > Bacteroidia > Chitinophagales > Chitinophagaceae > FW021-bin31. The sequence goes on from CAYXRN010000035.1 coordinate 13,098, forward strand.
AAAGACCTGATCGATACGCGTACCATTGCGATGAAAACCAATGGCCAGCCATTGTACAGCTATTATAACATTCACCGCGTATTTACAGAGGGCCTGGAAATGAATGGAAGTCTCCGGTTGTTGAATAACCAATTACTTCTTCACGGGGGATATCAGCTTTTAATTGCTAAGGATAAGCAGGTTGTAGAAGACATACGCGATGGAGAACGATTTAAGCGGGATCCGGAAACATTGGAAACCGAAAAACTAAGTATGTCCGAATATGGTGGATTGTTTAACCGTTCCCGTCATTCCTTCAATGTGAAGGTGAACTACACCTATCACTCCTGGTCATTGAACACCCGCGTCGTTTACCGCGGACGTTTTGGATTCGCTGATATAAATGGAGACAATATCCTGGATGCGGAAAACGAATACGCGCCGGGTTATGCCTTATGCCACCTGAATATGGAAAGAGCTTTCGCTCACAATAAAATAAAAGTACAAGCAGGTATAAAAAACCTGTTTGATTACACCGACCCCAAACACCTGGCTTATCAACCGGGAAGAACCTGGTACGTAAGCGCATCTGTTCATCTTTATAAAACAAAAAACAAATGAGAAAAATGAATCTTAAAAAGGGAATCTTATTGGCGCTGCTTTCCTCAGCAGTATTGTTCATCGCTTCCTGTTCGAAAAACGATGATGACAACCCCAAACCCCAGCAACAGTTGCAAACTGTAATGGTCAAGGATCTGCCTGCGGATCCCCACACCCGGGATCCGGATACGGGTGAACCTATCGGGGGAACCAATAAATTTACTTTCTTTCGCTTCAGCGACAGTACCATTGTGCCCAATAGCGATTCTGCCAGTAGTAAATGGGACATTGGATTCCGTGGGACTACCATCATTCTTAATAGCAATGTAAGCGGTCCCGGAGCGGCTTCCGGCCAGGTGGTGAAAAGTACGCTTGAGGCATTGACTAGGGCGCCGGAGCGTGATTATTTGTCCGACAGTACGAGTGGTAATGTATTTGCCGACTGGTATGATTACAATAGGCAAAAACATGTCATTACTCCCACGCCGGGCTACATACTGGTTATACACACCAACGATGGAAAGTATGTAAAAATGGAGATACTCAGTTATTACAAAGGGGCGCCTGCTTCCCCGACTTCTGCTGATGCGTCGGGTTATTATACTTTTCGCTATGTCTATCAGGCCGATGGAAGTAGAAGCTTCGCTGAGGAGAAGTAACAGCATTCAATTAAATAGTGGAACAATCAAAACTGTGTAATTAACCTTTGTAAAAAAATATATATTATGAGAAAAGTGAGTCTTGTATTGGTATTACTGCTTTTTGGAGCGACTGTGTTTGCCACGGATAACTCCAAAGTAGGCGTACTTGTTCTTGCCCATGGAGGAAACCAAATGTGGGATGAAACGGTTGCAAATGCCGTAGCGCCGTTAAAAGCGGACTACCAGGTAGAAATTGCTTTTGGCATGGCTAATCCAAAGGCCATGCAGGAAGGAATCGACAAACTGGAGAAGAAAGGGGTTCATACTATTGTAGTCATACAGTTGTTTGTTTCTTCCTATAGTATGATTATCAGGCAGAATGAGTATCTACTCGGGTTTCGAAAAGAATTGGCGGATCCTCCCATGCTTATGATGCATCATGGTCATGGGACGGGTGGCCATTCCGCTTCACATGGATCCGGATCTGCGGGCGCCCATGCCCATCATAATATGAATATGGGACAGAACGATGATCCCGTTGAGCTTAACCCCTTGGATATTAGCGCTAATATACTATTGACCGAGCCGTTAAATGATAATCCCGTTTTAGTGCGCATCCTGTTAGACCGGATAAAACAGTTGAGCAAAAAACCAAAAAATGAAACGGTGATCCTTGTTGCTCATGGCCCAAATGATAAGGACGATAATATAAAATGGCTGGCAGAACTGCACAAAATATCCAACCAAATAAAGTCTGCATATGGCGTTACCAGCTTTAGGGAGGTGACCTACCTGACATTAAGGGACGATGCGCCCGAGGAAATATACAATGCTGCAAAGCAACACTTTAGGTCTGTTGTTGAAACCGCAAATCAAAATGGCGGCAGCGCCATAATAGTCCCGGTTTTACTGTCAAAAGGCGGGATTGAAAAACGGCTGAAGCAAAGGCTTGACGGCTTGGATTATGTATGGGATGGGCATACCATACTGCCGGATAAACGAATTACCAAGTTTATGCGGGTATCTATTGAGAATGCGTTAGCTGATCAAAAGGAAGTATTGGATTGATTGCCCCGTTAAGCTTATCTGATGTAGTAGTGGAACGAATACGACGTAGCTGATAAAGATACGTTAGACCAGTATTTCATCTTTTACAAAGGTACAATGACATAAAGCACAGTAATGGGTTTTTTATGTTTGTTGTACCTTTTTTGTACCCGTCATGTTTAACTTATGCGGAGGGTTATAGGTGTTCTCTTGACCACAGGCGTGGGCGGCGAGGAGATGACCAAGCATAAGGATAGAAAAAAGGGAGGCGGTTAATCCGGCGCGAGGTCGCCGAGGCAGATTGATCCTGCCTGTATATTAAATTCTCCCCCTCCGGCACATGACACTGCAAGTCCGGTAATTGCGTTGACGGACTGGCTCTTCTGCAGCACGCTTCCTGATCTGCTTGGCGGACTCCCGTGTGCTTCGTTATGCCCTATGCATTCCAGGACTTGTTCTAATCCGATGTGCTCTGGCAGGAGGGAAGCCGGCATAGCTTACTGCCGTTTTTGTTGAAAAAGACACGCCGTACGCCAATCTCTTTTAAGTACAGCGGCCTAGGAAATACCTGTGTATCAACAGGCGCATCATGCGGCCTTGCAACAGCCTGAACGCCCATGCGATCTCCTGCCATAAGTGATAAATGTGCGTGAATACAAGCAAGACTTTCATAATTTTGTATTCAGACAGCCATTTCAAATAACAAAGAGGCTCCTATTGGTGAAAAGCTGCCGGGAAGAAATACGGCGAAACAACGATACTGCAGCAGCAAAAAGCTTAATTATTGTAAAACCAGGGCGAAGGATACGATAAAAAACGCTTTGAGAAAAACCTTTTTGTATCTTCAGATTTTAAACCAGAGGCGCTACTTTTAAATAAAATCTAACAGCTAGGCTGAATATTAAAAAATAATTTTGGGGAGTACATCAGATATATTATTAATCCGGCGGTTGAAAAATGGGGAATTAAAAGCTTTTGACCTGCTCTTTAACCGGTATTGGGAAGAATTGTACATCGCAGCCAGGACCCGCCTGGGCAATGAAGAGGAAGCCCGGGACTGTGTGCAGGAATTGTTTTTTCAGTTGTGGGAAAAACGCCTGAGCTTGGAACCTAAAACCAATGTTTCAGCTTACTTGCAGGTAGCTTTAAGAAATCGCATCTATAACGTATTCCGCTCCAGGACAATACAGCAAAAATATCTGCAGTTTGAAAAAAATAAAGTCTTGAATGATTGGGAAGACGGCAGTAAGAAGCTGGAACAAAAAGAACTCCACCAGCAAATAGAAGCGGCTATCGGATCCTTGCCGCCCAAAATGCAAAGGATTTTTCGCCTGAGCAGGGAAGAGCATATGTCCATTCAGCAAATCGCGGATCATTTGTCCCTGTCCCAGCAAACCGTGAAGAACGAACTGTCCTCTGCCTTGAAAAGGCTGAGAGAGAAGCTGCATTGGCCGCCAAGGTGAGCGTCGAAATGTAAGAGCGACAGCATCCTCTCTTGGCGGGATAAAAAAAATGCTGGAATAATAGTACTTCCGTCTTTATTGCGTGTCCTATAAGTGGTAAAGCAGCAAAACCTATGGATGAAAGACGCTTAAAACTACTGCTGGATAAATATCACGACGGCCGATGTTCCTCGGAGGAAGAAGCCGAACTGTTCCATTGGTATCAAGGCTTTAACGAAGAGGAGCAAAAGAAGCTACTGGAAGGGCAGCCGGTGGAAAAAGAGGCGTTACGCACACAGTTGTTGGAAAGGTTGCATGAAAAAATAAACGGGACCACCGCTCCGCGTTCCTCCAACAGGCTTTCCATTTTTTGGAAGATTTCTGCAGCCGCGGCTGTGATCCTGTTGGTGCTGGGTGCCGGATTTTTATACCGGCAAAGCCGTCACCACGTTGACTATATCGTGATAAAAACCCCGCCGGGCGAGGTAAAAGAAGTCTGGCTGCCGGATAGCTCGCATGTTTGGTTGAATGCCATGTCGGTTTTTAAGTACCCGAAAAAATTTGCCGGAGAAAACAGGGTGGTGTTCCTGGAAAAAGGAGAGGCTTTCTTTGATATCGCACAGGAACCGACCAGCCCCTTTCACGTCCTTTGTGACACTTTTCAGGTGGAAGTACTGGGCACTGCCTTCGATGTAAATGTAGATGGTGATGTGAAAAAAGTAATGCTGAAAAGCGGAAAAGTAAGGGTCCGGTTTGAACAGTACAACAAAAAAGTAGCCCTTAAACCGGGAGAACTCCTGACTTATGATATTACCAATCACAAGGTAACTAAATTCAATGTGAATGCCGTTGATTATGTGGCTTGGAAAGAGAAAATGCGCATACTGCATTCAACTACGGTAGCTGAAATAGCCCACTATATAGAAGCATTTTACCGACGTCCGGTCCGCATAGAAGATACGGTCATAAAGTACAAGAAAATGGATGGAACGCTCATGTTGGATAAATTGGAGGATGTACTCTTTGTGTTGCGGGCTTCCCTGGATATTGATATTATTCAGAAGGGAGATACCCTTGTTTTTAAAGAGAAAGAATAATGAAGGAGGAATTATTAAAAGTAATCATCTAAACAAATCAATATGTTAGGAACTCTACGAAGAAACATGGTGAAGGTGTTGTTGATAGGTGGCTTGTTGTTGAACTGTCCAGCACTCACCCATGCCCAGTCACAACAGATGCCTGTGAGCCAAGCACTAAAAAAAATCACTCAGGTATTTGGAACCCGTTTTGTTTATGAAAAGTCGGACCTGCGAGGCAAGACAACCGCCTATGACTTGTCGCATTTGCAGCACAAAAAAGTAGAAGAGGTACTCAAAAATGTCCTTTATCCGGAAGACCTGGTTTTTCTTTATGTACAGGAAAACTATTACACCATCGTACCCAGGGATAGGGTAGCTGAAGCAAGGCGGAACAAGGCGCAAAATGAAAACTCAGCAAATGTGGCTCGTACCGCCATTAAAGCTTCTGTAATAAGTCCTGCGGTCTCAGGCGTAATAAGCGGCGCGGTATTCGAAGAGAATGTGGAAAAAGCCTTGGTGGGAGTCACTGTTAGAGTGGTAGGCAGGAATAGAGGCTGTACGACTAATGCTCAGGGTAAATTCAGCTTAAAACTTTCTCCCGGAACATATACTTTAGAATTTAGTTCCGTGGGTTATAAGACAAAACAAGTGCCTTCTGTCGAGGTAACGCCAAATGAAGTTACTAATCTTTCGGTACCCTTGAAGATGACAATGCCTAAATTGACAGAGGCGGTGGTTATCGGGTATGGTACGCAAACCCGAAAGGACTTAACCGGATCGGTGGGCACCTATAAGCCAACTGATGAGGTAGGAGGCTTGCCGTTAAGCATTGATCATGCCATGATCGGTAAAATCGCCGGCGTGCATATTACCCCGTCTTCGGGAGTTCCCGGAAGTGCTTCCGCCATTACAATCAGAGGAATAAGTACGCTTAATATGAATGGTAATTCTCCGTTGATTGTCGTGGATGGGGTACCTGTATATGGCATTAACAATGATTTGAATACCACGGATTTTGGAGCTGGCAATGTAATGGGTTTTACATTTGGAGGGACCCAAACGGTTAATGATTTTGATGTCGATGGAAGTATCAGGAACAGTTTTGAAAAGAATCCGTTAGCAACGATTAATCCTGATGATATTGCTTCTATTGAAGTATTGAAAGATGCCTACGCCATGGCTATTTATGGCTCCAGGGGAGCCGCCGGGGTCATCCTGATCACTACCAAAAAGGGGAAGCCCGGTGAAATGAGAACTAATGTAGACTTGTCGACTACGGTAGGTTCGGCTTTTGACTTGCCTGATTTGATGACAGGGGACCAATATGCCGACTTTTACACCACCTATTTTCACGCCTTAGATACGCTAAATCAGGGCAATTGGGGCTACCCTAAGGATTACGTATTCCCCAAAGGAATAAATACCAATTGGTTGGACGAAGTCACCAGAAGCGCGGTCAGTAAAAATGTCAATGTTTCTATTTCCGGAGGTACGGAGAATAACCGTTACTATGTGAGTGGAGGGCTTACCGACAGAGAATCCTATATTATAAATCAGGATTATAAAAGATATCATGGCCGGGTTCATTTTGACCAAGATATTGGAAAGTTACTTAAAATAGGTACAGACATTAATTTGACCTACGCGAACAATGAAGCCTTAAATGCCCAGACTGTTTATAGAAACGCACTAATAAAATCCCCCAATCAGAAAGTACAAAACCCCGACGGTTCTTTTATTTGGGGAAAGGGGATCAACCCCATTGGCCCGACAAGCGATGTTAACCCCGTAGCTAAGGCTTTGTTGGGGGAAAATTATCTCACGGAAACACGGGTTTTGGGGAATGTATTTGCTGAACTTTCATTTACCCCCTGGCTTAAATTGAAAACTAAATTTGGCGTGGATTGGATAAGTAGTAAAGGATACAGCAGGCAGGTCTCAAAACCGCATACTCTTGGCGGCGTCGGGAATGAAACCAGCAGTCAGCTTCGGAAATGGGTGATCAATAATACGTTGACTTTTGATAAGGTAATCGGATCGCGTCATTACATTAATGCCATGATTGGTCAGAGTTTTGAGACTTCTGACGAGAATGTAAGCACGATTTGGGGAAGGGACTTCTTAAATGACAATATAAAAAGCATAAGCGCGGCATCAGAACATGGTATTCAAAGCGCCCTGGAAAAGCAATGGGCGTTACTTTCTTATTTCGGCAGGATCAATTATCAGTTCGAGCATAAATATCTTTTAGGCGTTACTTATCGAATTGATGGTTCCTCAAAGTTTGCCGCCAATCACCGCTATGTCGGATTCCCTTCCTTTTCTGCCGGTTGGAGAATCAATAAAGAAGGGTTCCTTAGCGATGTGAAAGCGATTGATCAACTAAAGGTTCGTGGAAGCCTGGGTTTTTCAGGTTCAGACGGAGGGGCCGGATATTATGGAAATCAGGGGCAATATAAATTGGACGTATACGGAGCGACCTATGGGAATCTTCAGGTAATCAGTACCAGCCAGCCGGCTAATCCGAACTTGGAATGGGAGAAAACAAGAACTTTTGATGTAGGGTTGGATCTTTCTTTATGGAACTCCCGGCTGATGGCGACCGTTGATTATTATAACAAACAAATTAGCAATGCTATACTGCCTTCTGCACTTCCGGCCTTTATGGGATTTCTTACCCAGCCGCAAAACTTAGCGGACGTCAGTAACCGTGGATGGGAATTTTCCATCAACACGCAAAATGTTCAGAATAAAACATTTACCTGGTCAAGCAGATTTAATATTTCACACAATAAAAATATAATTAAAAAGCTTTTCCAAATTGATCCTAATGATCTAGCCAGAAATATTGAAATTAATGGCGGTCGTTTTTGGAGAGTGGGAAAGTCGGCTACTGAATTTTATCTGTATCAGTGGGGAGGCGTAAACAGTAAGACGGGAAATCCAATTTGGGTAGGAGCCGATGGGCAACACTATGACACGCCTTTTCCTATTCAAAAGACGTCTGATGGTAAATATATAGATGCAAATATTTATCTTCAAAACCGGGTGGCTCTGGGAGACGCCATGCCCGATTTCTATGGTGGATTGGACAATACATTTAAGTGGAGGAATTTTGTTTTAGATGTATTTTTTTCATTCTCATATGGAAACAAGATGTTTAACGGCTCTAAAGCGGCCTTGTATAATTATACCAGTTCTTCCTTTAGCGGTGCTTCCATTAATAATTTGTCATCGGATCTGCTGCAATATTGGACGAGACCCGGGCAAAAAACAGCTATACCGGCATTGATCAACAAGTCTAATTATGCCAATGCTTCTTTCTCGTCTTCCTTTGATTATACGTTAGGGCAGGATATTTCTCGTTTTCTGGAAGATGCTTCTTATCTAAAACTTCGAAATGTCACCCTGGCCTATAATTTCAGCAATGATTTCTTACGTCATAAATTGCCCTTTATCAGGAGCCTGCGGGTGTATGCACAGGGGAATAATCTCTGGTTATTGACAGAATATTCGGGCATTGATCCGGAAGTAAGTGCTTACGGTTCATCCGCCCTGAACGCGGGTTATGATGAACTTACCATGCCTTCGCCCCGGAGGTTTACGTTTGGAATAAAAGTTGGACTTTAAAATTATTAACACATGATAAAGCGATATTTGAAAAATACGGCTATTCTCCTGATAAGTGTTTTATTTTTGGCCTGTGATAAAAAACTGAACCTCGCCCCGGAAGGCACACTGACGGAAAACGACGCCTTGGAGGATTCTGCTAACGCGCTCGGCTTATTGGCGGGGGCCTATCACAGTTTATGGAATGCCTCAAAAGGAGATGCGTTTACCCTGGGTGATCTGACTACCGGAATAGTTAGTTCCGGCCGGAATGCATATATGACCGGCGACTTTGATCCAAGAAATTCTTTGGTAGAGTCGTTTTGGTATGATAATTATGCTACCATTAACCTGGCCAATGTACTTATTGTGAAGCTTCCGGAAATAGCTGAATTCAGAACAGGTCTGCGAGAGCAGTTTGTTGGAGAAGCTGAGTTTATACGGGCGATGAGTTATTTTAATCTTATTAAATTGTTTGGTATGGGCGCCTTGCAAAATCAAACGGATAAACTGGGTGTCCCCTTAAGGCTTCAACCCTTTGAAGGCTATGATGCGTCTCAAAATATCCCCAGGGCCGCCAACAAAGAAGTGTACGATCAGATAATTGATGACCTTAAAGATGCGATGAAGAAGCTTCCAGCTGCTTATACCTCTTCTGTCGAAGAAAGGACGCGGGCCACAAAAGGAACTGCTGCAGCGTTGTTGTCCAGAATATATTTATACAGGGATAATTATGAAGATTGCATTAAATTATGTGATTCCGTGCTGAATAATTCTAATTATGAATTGTTAGCCTCTGTATCAGCAGTCTTCCCGGATCATTCTTCTGGAGAAAAGCCATATCCGTTTAACAAGGAGATTATTTTCGCGTTCCCTTCCAGCTATAATAATGATCCTACACAGTATGCACAAAATAATTTTTATTACAATTATGGATCTATTTTTGCGAATCCAGACTTTGTACAGACATATGCTGAGAACGACATGCGTAGAACGGATTTGCTGTATGAAGACAATGGAAACTTGCTACCACTGAAGTTCTCCGATCCTGATGATAAAGACAATATTCCGATGATCCGGCTGGCCGAAGTAATTTTAAACAAGGCGGAGGCCTTGGCACGGCTCAACGGCCCGAATCAGGAATCCATTGATTTACTCAATAAGATTCATCAACGTGCATTCCCTACAGGACAAAAGCCAGCTGCTTATACCATGGCTGACTTCTCTGAGAAAGCGGAGTTAGTTGATGCCATTTTAAAAGAACGGAGATGGGAGCTGGCTTTTGAAGGTCATGATCGCTACGATAAAATCAGAACAGGGCAACAACCCGGTCAACTCACTCCTGAAAAATATGTTTTTCCGATTCCTCAAAGAGAAATTAATATTACCAATGGCTTGATTAAACAAAATTCCGGTTATTGAGTGTATTTAGTTAAGTAAATAAATTTGATATAATGAAAAAATTAATGATAGTCAGTATTGCCCTCTTATTGGGTTTGAGTTGTATGGGACAAAAAGGAATGGTTGTTATAAAAGGTGTTATTAAAGGAGACCTGAAAGGCCATAATAAAATCTATATGTACACCAGGACCGATAAGGATTCTGTCGTAGTAAAAAATGGCCATTATTCTTTTAGTTTCCTTTTCAAAAAGCCCGACATGAAAATGCTTTATCCGGAATATGTCAGAGCCATGAAAATGATGTACAGGCCCTTCGGTGTACTTATTACACAGCCGGGAATCTATACCATTACAACCGATATTGAGAAGGGGATGTATCAATCTCAGGTATCCGGCCCCGCTTCCGTTGGTATATACCAAAGGTTTAAGAAGGATATGGATGAAGCCTATACGAGTATAAATGCGAATTTGGCCAAAATTTATGGAGATAGTTGGTATCAGCATATATCAGAGCCTCCGGTGAAGAAGTCTCAGGATTCACTAACCAATGTGTTTTTAATCCCTGTGATTAAACAACTTGTTAAGCAACATCCGGATTCCTACGTTAGTGCCTTTGTGCTGTCGGGTGTGGGAAGAAGATTGTCTTCTTTAGATACACAGGAAGAGCTTTACGAAATGCTCTCGGATCAAATGAAAGAAACCGATGCTGCAAAGAAATTTTATCATTATATCCAGGGAATTAAAAGCTCCGCTATCGGTAATAATGTAGCCAATTTTATTTTACCTAACCCAAAGGATAAGCCAATTGACTTTCGTCAGTTTAAGGGACAGTACGTGATGCTTGATTTCTGGGCAAGCTGGTGTGTCCCTTGTCGCAAATCTTTTCCCCTAATGAGGAGAATGTATAAGCAATATAAAGATCAGGGATTTGAAATATACAGTATTTCTATTGACGAAAGTAAACCAGACTGGCTTGAAGCGGTGCAGGAAGAAAACAACCCCTGGGCACAGGCATTGGATACAAAAGATGTCGCTTCTAAAGGATTTGCAGTTACAGCTGTGCCGACGGCTTATTTGATTAATCCGGAGGGCAAAATTATTGCCAAACAGGTTGGATTTGATCCATCTGGAAAAGAAAAAGGAGCCATTGATAAAAAGCTAGAGGAACTGTTTGGCCCCTTAAAAGGTCCTAAATCTGCCGCCAAACCGCACAAGGTGAAAGCCGCAAAAATGATTCCTATTCAATAATAAAACAAATTTAAAAAATGAGGAAAGTAAAAAAGTGTATGGTAATCGCGAGTATAACCGCAGGGCTGCTGCTGTTAATGAGCAATTTAGATTTGAAAGCCCAAGCCGAGTTTCCCAAAACGATTACCGTAAAAGGAAGCGTGCAATTTGTGACACCAAGGGACACCAATAAAATATGGTTGTACAAGGAAGTTGTTGGTGGTGATCACATTGCCATTGATTCTGTCGAAGTAACCAAAGAAGATAAAACGTTTCAGTTTACCATACATCAGGATCATCCAGGAATCTACCAGGTGAGTGCTATGCATTGGGATCGGGCGAGCTTCTGGAGCGATGCGGATGTAACTATGCATTTGCGAGGCTACGATACCGCCCGTGTGCATATTAAAATTCCACATTATAACTTTGTCGAAGGCTCCATGGATAACAATTTCATTAACCTCTATGAGCAGATCAGTCAATTGGGCTATCTTCGTATGGTGGATGAATATAACGAGCGTTACTATGCTAAAAAGCATGCGGAAGAAGATTCTGCCTGGATAAAATATTTGACCACTACCAAGTTCTATGATTCTCTTCGTGTAGATAGGCAAAAGAGAATGGATGTGTTGATGAAGATGTATAAAGACCGCCCCGTTCTCCTGTATGCTCTAAGAACCAGAATTAGCCCCAATAATGCTGATGAGTATAATCACACATTGACCCTATTGGATAGGCTGATTCAAAAATATCCATGGCTGACGGAGGCTAAAGAGGCAAAACAGGTAATTATTACAAACCAGAAGCTCGCCAAACTGATAAAACCAGGAATGCCTCTTCCATCTATTAATTATCCGGACATGGATGGGGTGCTTCATGGCCTTGGAAAGTATAAAGGAAAATATCTGTTGATCGATTTCTGGGCCAGTTGGTGCGGTCCTTGTAGAGCAGCAATTCCTAAGGTGAAAGAGCTGTATGCTTCCTATCATCCGAAAAAGTTGAATATTGTTAGTATTTCAATCGATGATAGTAAGAAGGACTGGAAAAAAGCCGTTAATGAAGAGGAAATGCCTTGGCAACAATTGTTGAGCCCTGATAATGAAAGAACCATGAAAAAATTTCAATTTTCAGGTATTCCTACCATGTACCTTATCGATCCTGAGGGCAAGATCATAAAGAGCTATACCGGTTATAGTCCCGAAGCTGAAAAGTCAATTAAGAGCATAATAAAGCAAGGGATAACGGCGCCCGAAGGGAAATCAATTCCTGCTGCCACTTTTTAGTGATAGGCGTGCTGAAATTTTTGTGGTTTTTTTCTGGGTTTTTGAGTGTGTAGGTTTTGGTTTGTTAAATCAACCGTTTATAAAAGTGGAGCGTAAAACCCACTGATGCCGATAGGCTCGGTGGAATGTAAGCGACCATTAGCCTTAAGTTAAGGTGTATTGACGGATAGTTTCTGGACTTGCTTCGCCAATTGAACAAACGAAGAACCC
>CAYXRN010000036.1:0-25603 GCA_964467635.1 uncultured Chitinophagaceae bacterium
TTGGAGTCAGTATGTTGTGGGAAGGCGTATTGCAACGGAATTATATGCCCGGTAATCAAGAAGCCATTTTCTGGGGTCTGACTGGCGGAGGTATCCCGGGCAGTGAGTCTACCGTCCTGAAAGAGAGCCCTGTTCTGGATTACTGGCGGCCTGCCGACGAGACAAATATACTCGGCCCTAATACCGATGCCTGGCTGCCTAAACCTTACGCTGATGGAGAAAGCCGCCATAAAAATTATCAGTACCAGACAAGATATCTTTTGAATGCCGCCTATCTGAGGCTTAAAAATGTACAGCTTTCCTACACCCTTCCACGTAAGTTAACGGAGAAAATAGCTGTAGATAAGTTAAGAATATACTTTTCAGCTTCCAATGTATTTACAATAACAGGACTACCAGGGGTATATGATCCCGAAACAATGTTTCATTCCGCTTATACACCAGGCATGGTTTATCCGTTATCGAGGAGATTATCCTGCGGTATTAATGTAACCTTTTAATTCTCTAAAAATAGAATAGTCATGAAATATTTTAAAATAATAGGTGTATTCTTTGCAGTTTCGATTGCAATGAATGCCTGCAATGATGATGGTTTTCTTGAGAAGCTTCCAACCGATGAAATAGTTGTCCAGAGCTTGTTTAAGACGGCTGATGGATTGAATACTTATATGAACCAATTTTATGATAGAGATATTTTCCCATTTAGGTTTGGCAGGCCAGGACAATCTCCGGGCAGCGCGCATTTAGATCTGGGAAGTGACAATCTCATCAATCTCAATCTTGAGAATACCAGTATTGTGAGGGGGATAAGAACAGTGCCTACAAGCGGAGGGGGATGGGGTTTTGGCCAAGTCCGAGAGATCAATTTTTTCTTTGACAATTATAAAGTTTGTGAGGATGATTTTGAATTATGGAAGCAATATCTGGGCGAAGCCTATTTTTTCAGAGCCTGGATCTATTATCATCTATGGGTAAGGTTTGGCGCTGTTCCCTGGTTCAATACGGTGGTGGAAACGGATAACAACAATCAATTGTACGGCAAAAGGACTCCGAGGAATATTGTAGCTGATAATATGATCAGGGACCTTGATTCAGCTGCCATGTATTTGCCTGGCAATACCGGAAACGGAACACGGGTGAATAAATGGTTGGCTTTGTTGCTACAATCAAGAATTGCCTTGTACGAAGGGACCTGGGAAAAATACCACAGCGGTGATCCTTTCGGGGTAAGCGATTCTGACCCGGAAAAGTATTTTAATAAAGCGGTTGAAGCGGTTACACAGATGCTGAATTCCGGTGAATTGGGTATTTATAATACCGGACACCCCGAAACCGATTATTATGACCTATTTAATTTGCGTAGCTATAATGATGTGAAGGAAGTGCTGCTGTGGAAGGAGTTCTCACTTGGAGCTGGCATTGTAAATTACAGAAACTACCGGCTTGAATTACCCAGGGGTTACTCAATAACCAAATCCCTTGCAGACGCTTATTTGTGTATAGATGGCAAGCCTATTTCCGTAAGTACTCTTTTCCAGGGACATAATAATCTTACAGTTGAAGCAGAAAACAGGGATCCACGTTTTTATCAAACGATTTTTTTGCCTGGACAACCCTGGCAAATCACGGATGCTGGTGATACGACTTACTGGAATGCAGTATATAACAAGCTTAATGAATCGCCTGCTGACAATTACGCACCGGCCGGTTATGTGATGCGAAAAAGATATAATCCTCACATGCAATACCATGATGTCACTTCTGAAACAAACCCTGTTATTCTTTTCCGGTATGCGGAAGCCTTGCTGAATTATGCTGAAGCAAAGGCTGAATTGGGTAACATAACCCAGTCCGATCTGGACCGGTCTGTTAATGTATTGAGAGACCGAGTAGGCATGGCGCATCTGGTAAAGGGTAGTATTGCTATAGATCCCGACTGGAAGTTTCCTGATCTTTCTCCTATGATAAACGAGATCAGACGGGAGCGAAGGGTTGAATTGGCGCTTGAGGACCTTCGCTGGAATGATATTACCAGATGGGCGGCTGCAGAAGAGTTGATTGTGGGTAAAAGACCTAAAGGCTTTAAAGGATCACAAATAAGTTCCACTTTGATCCCTGTAGATAAGGATGGTTTTCTTGATCCATTTAAGAATGTTCTGCCTTCAGGCTATGGATTTAGAGTAAATCGAGACTACCTCTGGCCAATACCGGAGCACGAACTGGTACTGAATCCTGATTTAGAGCAGAACCCGGGCTGGTGAGTGTCACTACGCCTGTTGTTTGAACCTGAAAGTTAAAATTTTATACTATGAGGAAGGTTTTATTAATTATATCACCGGTATTGTTTGGTTTGGTTTTCTTTTCCTGTAGCAAGTCGAATGGATCGGAGCCCGAAGGATCGGAACGGAAGGATACGTCTGATTTCACGCTCTCAATGGCTAATCGTATTATGCTGGCTCAGGGAGAAAGAGCTACCATTGGGATGATAATCAGCAAACAAGGCAGCCCGGGTTTTGTGAATGTAGCCCTTTCGGGATCCGCTGTATTTTCCGAAGAGGCTGATCCCGATAAAATCAGTTACAGCCTACCCGGTGGTAACCCCCGGACGCAATTAACCCTGAAGGTTGGGAAAAATGTATCTGCGGGCACTTATAAATTGACTATCACGAGCGAAGCAGGTGAGGTCACGCACCAATCAGCTTTCGAGGTACAAGTGCTGGAAAAGAAGCAAGAAGGAAAGCAGGGAAGCTATATGCAAAGCGGTCAGGCTACTTTACTCTTCAGCTCCGGTTTCGAGCAGGGCGTTTCGCTGAGTCAACCCGTATCCGAGGGAGGTAGCAGCCAATTCAAGTTGTTCTCTCAAGAATTGCAAGGCTCCGATGTAGCGAACTTCGACTGGTCTGATCTCGATACCATGTTCGGAGCCGACAGGACTTATCTTTTCGAACTGGTCTATCTGGATGATCACCCCGAACGACCCGCGAACTACTACTGGGATTATCATTTCGAGCAGGTCACCGGCTGGGACGGCAACCCGACCCGGGCGCTGTATATGGGTCAGCCTCATGAAGGAGGCCATGATTCGTACCTGTACCTGGTGCGAGGGGAAGATGCGCAATCCACCCCCATGATGGAAACGATTTATTTCCGCTATCGCATGAAATGGCCGGCCAACCTGAAGCAGATCATGATGGATATGGCCAGTTATCGCAACGGTAGGGCCTGGTACAATCCCACCTTTTACAAAACGCCGGGCCAACATCCCCTGGAGCACCGCATCGAACCGGGCATCCGTTGGGTACAGGGCGAGAATGATGACAAAATGTACTGGCGGGCAGCAGCTGACCATGGGGAGACGCCGTTCGAGCAATACTGGCAGGTAGTGAACCAGGATGTGCCGGTGCCGGCCGGACAATGGTTTACGCTTGAGATCTATTGGTATAGAAGTACCGGAAGTGATGGCCGCTACTATATGGCCGTGGACGGCAACCCGGTGGTCAACTTCTACGGTAGAACAAAACACGAGCTGAATGTCCAACGTGTCGGCTTCTTCGGGTTGTATGGTGCCGAAATGCCCCAACAATGGGTGGATGATTTTCAAGTTTGGAACGATATTCCTTGTGCCGGATTGCCCTGTGTTGTTAAATCTTCAGAATAGGAGAAAGGGAGCCCGTTGACAATGAAGCATCTAAATACGATATAAAATAAAATGGCTAAAAGAAATTATTCCTCGCGACGTGATTTCCTAAAGATGTCCGCAATGGCATCCGGCGCTGTTGTTGCTTTTAACCCTTACGCAACCTCCGGTAGCTCGTCGGATGCGGTAAAAAGTGCTGATAAATTACCCCGGGAAGCCTGGGTTGCAGCCATAGGTCTGAGTGGTTTACAAGCTAAAACCCCTCAATTGATGGCTGAAAAAGTTTTGAATTTACTGGAAGACAACGTACCGCATTACAAAGCTGATATTGTTTGCCTTCCCGAATTTTTTTTATTCTCATCTCCTGTTGAGAAAAAGAATATGTCAATTGAAAAAAAAGTTGATATTTCATTAGGAGTATTGAACCAATTTTCAAGCTATGCCAGGCAGAATAACTGCTCTGTTATTTGTCCTGTTTTTACCAGGGAGAATGGAATAGTATATAACGCAGCCGTGGTTTTCGACAGAAAAGGCAGCAAGTTGGGAGATTACAAAAAAATCCACCTTACGGTGGAAGAGATAGAATGGGGAGTTACCCCCGGTCCTCTTGATCCGCCTGTTTTCCAAACTGATTTTGGGAAAATAGGCATACAAACCTGTTATGATATCATGTGGGAAGACGGGTGGACAAAATTAAGTAAAAAGGGAGCGGAAGTGGTCTTTTGGCCGTCAGGTTATGCGGCAGGACAAACGGTTAATGGCAAAGCATGGCAGCACAGATATCATGTAGTTTCCAGTAGTTGGAAAGATACCTCTAAAATATGTGATTTAACAGGGAAGACGATCTGTCAGACAGGAAGGTGGCAGAAAAATTTCATTTGTGCGTCCGTGAATCTGGAAAAAGCCTTTTTGCATACATGGCCAAGTTACAAGCGATTTAATGAGATTGAAAAGAAATATGGAAGAAGGATAAAGATAACCACTTTTCATGAAGAAGAATGGTCCATTATTGAAAGTCTTTCTCCTGATGTTTTTGTCGCGGATATTTTGAAAGAATTCAACTTGAGGACCTTCAACCAAGAACTTCAGGAAGCGGAAACAGCCCAAATCAGAGCAGCCCGGAAGCCCGGCCGTTGAGCCTGCCAGCCGGAGCGGCAGCGCAGGCAGGCGTAGTCGAAACGATCATCATAAATGTATTAATTTCCTAACAATAAAGACAATGAAACGGAGCATGATAAATTATTACCATACAGGGAAATGATTATATGCGGAGTTCCATCCGACCATTAAAAACAAAAAAAATAAACGGATGAAATATATATTGTGTTATATCGCACTGACTTTAATAACAAGCCAGACCCTTTTTGCCCAGGTTAACCGGGTAAACAATAATGGTCATTTGCTAACTTGGGAAAGTGCTTCATTGATACCGGAGCTGAGCCCGCAATTTTATCAAAAGGAAGGGGAGAAACCCGGTCAGTTGATTTTGGGGATTAAAACCGGCGATCATAGAAACCTTCACGGATACTGGAAAAGCAAAGTGCAGGTGGAGGGAGGAAAGTATTATGCTTTCTCAATTATCAAGCAAGTTGAAAATATTAAAGACATTAGAAAAGCGACACCCATTAATATTATCTGGGGAAATAAAAAAGGCGACGCGGTGCTCAGGGATAAGGATTATGCAGATAAAAGATTTGCCATAGAAACGTTTAAGCCCAATACGACATGGCCCTGGAAGGCGCGTCCGGAGATCCCGTATAAGGCAACGAAAATGGACGATGGAAACATAAAAATAACTTCCGTTTTTCAGGCACCTTCCAATGCGGATTATGCGATCGTGCAGTTGCATTTAAGATATGATAAAGATGCAAAAGTAGAATGGAGTCATTTCTCTTTAAAGGAAATAAAATCGCCTGTAAGAAAGAAAGTAAAGGTTGCTTCGGTATTTTTACCACCGGATAACAGCACTAAAGTAAGCACTCCCCGGGAAGCTGTTGGGTTATTTTTACCTTATATAAAACAGGCGGCTGAAAAAGGAATCCGGTTGGTCTGTCTCCCTGAATGGCTGACAAAAGCCTACACACGCCTTCCGGTGCAAGAAGTGGCCGAGCCTATACCCGGAGGCCCTTCGGTGCAGTACTTTGCAAAGCTTGCAAAAGAAAATGACCTTTATATTGTAGCGGGACTGGTAGAATGCGATGGAGATACCCTTTATAATACCGCGGTTCTGGTAGGGCCTGAGGGTTACATGGGTAAATATCGGAAAACAGGACTTACGTTGATGGAAGCCAATGAACTCGGACTTACTCCCGGTCACAAGTATCCCGTATTTGATACGGAGATCGGAAGGATTGGAATAATGACCTGTTATGATGTGTACTTTCCCGAAGTTGCCCAAAATCTAAGTAAAAACGGCGCTCAAATTATAGCCATGCCGATTGCAGGAGGAAATCCGGTCCTGGCAAAAGCCAGGGCTATCGAAAACCAAGTTTATCTGATTACTAGCACTTATAGCGAAAGGAAACATTGGCTTGAAACGGCTATTTATGATTATGACGGGAAAATGCTGGGCGTTACGAATAAGCCTGGTACCATGGCCATTGCTGAAATAATGATTAGTGAACTACCGGTGTACTGGGCTCACTTGGGAGACCTTAAGGCTGATTTATATACGCAGGAACCGTAATGTCTAAAACAAAATATATGAAAATGTCCTTTCTGGTTGTCTTATTTTTGTTATGCGGGCTTGTTGGTGATGCACAGGATAAGCCATCAATCATTATTTTAACAGATATTGGCGGTGATCCTGATGACCAGCAAAGCCTGGTCAGGTTTTTACTCTACTCAGATAAATTTGATGTAAAGGCCATTTGCGCAACGAGCAGGATGACGCATGGCCAGGACGTCAGGACCGATATTGTGCGTGGTCATATAAAGGCGTACAGCCAGGTGTATTCTAATCTGTTGAAGCATTCTCCTGATTACCCATCGCCCGATTATCTTTTTTCTATCATTAAATCCGGACAGGAAGATGAAACCAAATTTGGCAAAGGTTACGATTCCCAGGCATCGGATGCGATCATTAAACTGGTTGACGAAGCTGAGGACATCATACATATAGCGATATGGGGTGGTCAAAGGGAACTTGCCCAGGCCTTATGGAAAGTAAACGAAAACAGGTCAAAAGAAGAAGTAACTGCATTCTGCAATAAAATACAGGTTATGGCAATAGGAGATCAGGATGACCACCGGGATTGGATCGTAAAAAATTTTACAGCTATTCGTTACATCGCCAGCGGATTTATCAGGAATAATGAACCATGGGGAGTTCGGCAGGCTTCCGCATGGAGAGGAATGTATATGACCGGAGACCAAAGTATGCAGAAAGCTGAATGGGTAAAACAAAACATTCACGGACATGGCCCATTGGGAAAATGCTATCCCTTGCATGGCGCCAGTACAAATGGTATGAAAGAAGGTGATACGCCTTCTTTTTTAGGCCTTATCACTAATGGGCTAAACTCCCCTGAAAATCCTCAATGGGGAGGATGGGGAGGACGGTACCGCAAGCTAAAGGGCAATCTGTTCATTGATGCGCTCGATTTTCTGAATGGTGTTTCGAATGAGCGGCATACAGTGTCACGATGGCGTCCTACATTTCAAAAAGATTTTATGGCCAGAATGGATTGGTGTGTCCAATCTTATGAAAATGCCAACCATAATCCCCAGGTGGTTGTCAATAATTCTTCGGGCTATACCCCGATCTGGATCAATGCGCAAAATGGGGAAAAACTCCGGTTCGATGCCTCCGGAAGTGCAGACCCCGATGGCGATGCATTATCCTACCATTGGTTTATTTATAATGAAATAAGTCCCGGCGGCCAGTGTGCAGAGATGCATGTTTCGGCAGGTGGTGAAAAATGTATATTTAAAGTTCCCGATACTATTCCCGTCGGAAGAAACATTCATCTGATACTTGAAATCACCGATGATGGTACACCGGCGCTTACGACTTACAAAAGAATGGTTATTCGGGTATCACCAAATTAGAACTGGAATTACACAACAATGTTTTTAGAGTATGCTTCATTCTGTTTGTAAATATATAGCCTTATTGAATATGGAGAAAGCTATGATTCTCTCCTTTGTTTTTACCGTGGGCGTACCCTGGCCCGTAAAGGATGCTTTTCAGAGTGCGATATTGCGGGTGAACAAGATAAGCGAACAGCGTTAAAGACAACAATTATTAAATCGAAAAAAGTCAAATATATACGCAGGAAAATGGTAGAAGGGAAATTTAAGAAAATTTTTATCATGGTACTGGGCATCATAATGGCCAATGAACTCATGCCTTTATCTCATGCACAACCGAGAAACAAGCTTGCGTCCATTGCCGGTATTCAGGTTAGTCCTTCCAACAGGTACTACCAGAAAAACGGCCGCCCTTTTTTCTTCATCGGATACGCAGACTGGGCTCCGGTGGTTAAAGGAGAAAGGTATAAAAACGGTGTGTCATTGAAAGATCTGATCGACCTGGCAGCACGATATGATTTGAATTATATTCGGGTCAGTATGGGGTTGGGCGGTGACGGCGGATATTCCATTCCATTTAAACGAATTAACGGAAAGGTGGATCTGGATCAATGGGATCCTGATTATTGGAATGCCGCAACGGGATTGAAATACCAGGCACAATATGCACAAAATAAAGGGGTTAATCTACACATTGCCATATTTGACGGAATTGGGTTTGAAGACCAGGAGAGATGGTCATGGCCCAATAGTTACTGGAATATAGACAATCAAACCAGAGATTTCTATGGGGATCTCAATACCGATGGAGACGACGGAATTGATGAGATGGATGAATTTTATCGTCTTTCCGACTTTGTAAATAATACCGGTGTCGGGTTCTATCAGAAGAAACTGATTGATAAAGCGATTTCCGAATTGTCATCCTGCAACAACGTATTTTTCGAAGTTGGCAATGAACTTATGGGCAGCAACACGCAATGGAATTTCGAAGTAATTCGGTATATCCAATCCCAAACGGATAAGCCCGTTACTATCAATATGAATCCTCCTCAACACGTGAGCAATAATCCAAAGAATGATCAAGGCTATTCGATTCATGTTGTGGAACCGAAAGGTCATTGGGAGGGTGGACACGACAGTTCTCTAGAGGTGAAGAACTGGGCAGCATCCGATGTTGGCGGCGGCGTTCCTGTCTGGTATGCCTCGGACGGATCCTCTTTAATGATAGGCCATGCCGAGGAGAACCGACGTGCGGCCTGGTACAGTCTGGTCGAAGGGGCGGCTGGATACGGGGGCTTTCAAATGGATGTACGAAATGAAGGACCAGATACGACCAAGCTCCGTTATTATCATAATCTGATGAGTTTCCTTGTGGTAACTGGTGTGCCATTCTGGACAATGGCGCCCAGGCATTCCCTTATCAGCAACAGTGCAGAGAACAGTCTTCTGGCGGATGCAGGCGGTCATTACCTGGCATACGTGCGTGACGATGACTCGGTCACGATTGACTTGGCCGCCGGAAGTTACAAATGCGAAATCTACAATCCCAAAACCGGGACATACAGCGCCGGGGAAGCAATTTCGAACTGGGGAGGCGGGCGCAAAATCTTTAACCGACCCTCGGGAGAGGACTGGGTTATCTACGTGTACTGAAATATTTATAAAGAGAACAAACTAATTGATCAGAATACCATTTAAATTTTTTAAAATAAAATTATGCGGAAGCCTTGTTATATTTTTATATTAGCGGTATTTTCTTTCTGTTGCTTTAAAACTAATGCACAGGATGATCCCCCGAACATTGTGTTGATAGTAGCTGATGATCTGGGTTATGGTGATTTAAGCTGCTATGGTTCTGCTATTCCTACACCCAATATTGATCGGTTGGCTAATGAGGGGGTGCGGTTTACTACTTTTTATTCTAATGGCGCAGAATGTACTCCAACGAGAGCGGCTTTGATGACCGGACGATATCAGCAAAGAATAGGCGGGTTGGAATGTGCGATCGGGCTTAACGGGATAGGTCGTTATCCGGAAGCGGCCCTTATTAATAATTCACATGATCTTGGTTTGCCGGTTACGCTTAATGCAATACCTTCTATATTAAAAAAGGTAGGTTATAATACGGCCTTAATAGGGAAATGGCATTTAGGATATGAACCCAAGTTTCAGCCTAAGGCACATGGATTCGATTTTTCTTTTGGACCCCTAGGTGGCGGGGTAAACTATTTTCTACACTGTTTGCCCGTAGGCAGGTTCATTGGCCATGACGTAAAGGGAGCACATGATTTATATAGGAACGGCCATGAGATAAGCATGGATGGATATTATTTGACTGATCTTTTGACTGATCTGGCAGTTAACTGGATAAATAACCAAAAAAAGGGCAAGCCCTTCTTTTTATTTGTACCTTACACTGCTGTGCATAAGCCTTATCAGGGCCCCGACGATTATTCACCCGAAAATCTTACCGTAGAAGAAGAAGGTATGCCAAATAAGGAAGCATATATAGCAATGGTAGAAGCATTGGATAAAGGAGTAGGCCAGATAATGACAAAATTAAAAGAAGAAGGAATGAGTGAAAATACAATCGTCATATTCACTTCGGATAATGGTCCCTCTGGTCCAGGTAGTTCCGGACCTTTCCGGGATAATAAGGGGACTTTGTTTGAAGGCGGTATCAGAGTGCCTTGTATCGTTAAATGGCCGGGACATATTAAGCCTGGCACGGTGAGCGAACAGATGGGTATTACCATGGACCTTACCGC
The DNA here is from genome assembly GCA_964467635.1 of uncultured Chitinophagaceae bacterium. GTDB lineage: Bacteria > Bacteroidota > Bacteroidia > Chitinophagales > Chitinophagaceae > FW021-bin31. The sequence goes on from CAYXRN010000036.1 coordinate 10,441, forward strand.
TTCCATTACCAGGATCGCCGGGGCATCCGCACCTCAGGGATTACCATTCGACGGCGTGGATATTATTAAAGATATAGAGGAAAACGAGCCTGTTTATCCGCGTACTTTGTTCTGGAGAAAGCAACGTATGCCCAGGGTGGTTAAAGCCGTACATGATGCAAATATGAAATACCTTTCTGTGAAAAATGGATCCGATATAACGGAGTATCTTTTTAACCTGAAGGATGATCCACAGGAGAAAGATAACCTGATCAACAAATACCCGGATGAGGCAGGGAGGTTAAATAAGTTATTGACTAATTGGGAGGGTGAAGTATCGCCCAACTATTGGGAAGAGAAATTAGGTCTCACGGTTTGGGAAAAGGCACTTTAAAGAAACATTAGTGGACGGGATTAAAATTTTATGTCTGCCGATCGTTCGTTAGTATAAAATTGAATCTGTTTTTATGCGAATTAAAAAACTAGAAACATGGTGGGTTGAGCGGGGCGAATGCGAATGCTTGTTTGATGAGAAACGTAAAAGCATAAGCCCGATGAATTGGGATATAGTCGTTTTAAAACTTACAACGGATGACGGTATAGAGGGATTGGCTACGGCATTAGCCACAAGATCCGGCGGGATTACGGAAAGTGATTTGCAAGAAAATATCGCGCCGGTGGTTTTAGGACGTAGCCCTTATGATAGAGAACTGATATGGCATGAGTTTTGGAATATCGGCAGGCATATTACCTTCTTTCCAGTTTATCTGCCAGGGCCGGTGGATGTTGCTCTATGGGATATAGCCGCTGAGGCCGCTGGTCTGCCATTGTATCAATACATCGGGGCGTACCGGGAACAGTTACCGATATATGCCAGTGGACTATTCCACCTAGAGATAGAGGATTACATAGAAGAAGCAAAATTCTATAAGTCTAAGGGCATTAAGTGCTATAAAGCGCATCCTCCCGGTCCTTATCAAACCGATATGGAGATACATCGTCAATTGAGGGAAGCAGTTGGTCCTGACTTTGAATTGATGAGCGACCCGGTAGGGGAATATTCCTTAGATGAAGCCATAAAGGTTGGCAGGCAGATGGAGGTGCTCGATTTTGTCTGGCTTGAAGAGCCTTTTTGCGATTTTGAAATTGCAAAGTATAGTCAGCTCTGCGAGGCATTGGATATCCCGATAGCCTGTGCAGAAGCTACCAGAGGGTGTCATTGGGGTGTGGCACAGACTATTGATCAGAAAGCGGTTGATATTGTCCGCGCGGACGTATCTTGGAAAGGGGGTATAACCGGTACGCTTAAGATTGCACATCTAGCTGAAAGTTTTGGTATGCGCTGTGAATTAAATACGACCATGAGTTGCATGGACATCGTCAATCTTCAGGTTTCCTGTTCCATCCGGAACTGCACGTATTATGAGTATTTTGTACCTGAGGCTGATTTCAATTTTCTGGCCAAAAAACCCTTTCCGCTCGATGGAAACGGAATCATTACCGTACCCAAAGCACCTGGCAACGGGTTGGATCTGGACTGGGATATTATTGATAAAAAATGTGTTTCATACAAGAAGATGGAGGTATAAATGGATGTATTTAGTTTAAAACGTAAGCGGGCGGTCGTTACGGGCGGCAATAGTGGAATAGGTCTCGGGATTGCGAAGGTGTTTTCCGAAGCGGGAGCTGAAGTAATTATTGTGGGTCGTGATGAGAAGAAACTGATTATAGCAAAAAAGAAAATCGGTCATGGATGTAGTTACAAGTGTTTTGATGTGACTAATCTGGATCAAATCCCCACGTTTGTCGCGGAGATTGAAAGGAATATCGGCGCGGTAGACATTTTAGTTCACTGCGCCGGAGTACATCTTAAAAAGAAAGCAGTAGACACTTCCGACAGTGAGTTCCTTGGAGTACTTAATGTACATCTTTTGAGTGTGTTTTCACTTACCCGGGAATTTGCGAAAAGGATGTTGAGTCGTCGCGCAGGTTCAATTATTTTTATCAGTTCGATGACTGCCATAATGGGTATGCAGCAGGTCGTGGCCTATTCGACGGCGAAGGCTTCAATTGTGGGGTTAATGCGAAGTCTTGTTGCAGAATTTGCCCGGGATAATATTCGCATTAATACCCTTGCTCCCGGATGGATAGATACGCCCATGTTACATCTTGCAATTGACCATGACGCGTCCCGTAAACAAAAGATACTTAATAGGATTCCCGGTGGAGTATTTGGAAAAACCGAGGATATCGGCTATGCAGCTTTGTTCTTGGCTTCTGAGGCAGGAAAATATGTAAATAATGTCTTCCTACCAATAGATGGAGGTGCGGCAGATGCTTTTTAGAATATTAATAATCAATAATGAACTTACCTATGTCAAGTTGGAAAAACGATAAAGAACTATTTACTATTGTTAGAAAAGAATTATTTACTGCATTAGTGGGTGATGTATTGGACAAGATGGGCTACTTGCATCAATTTTTACCGCAGCAACTTAAGCCGCTGGATGTTCAGATGGTAGTAATCGGAAGAGCCATGCCGGTATTAGAGGCTGATGTCTTTGAAGAAGTAGTACAGGAAACACATAATCAGGTTATGCGGAAGCCTTTTGGGATCATGTTTGAGGCATTGGACAGTTTACGGGAAGATGAAGTATATATTTGTACTGGATCTTCACACCGATATGCGCTATGGGGTGGATTGATGAGCACAAGAGCCATGAAATTGAAAGCAGCAGGGGCTGTAGTGAACGGTTTTTCACGCGACACAAACGAAGTGCTTCGCTTAAATTTCCCTACATTCTCTATGGGTTCTTATGCACAAGACCAAGGCCCGCGGGGTAAAGTGATAGATTATCGAGTACCTATAGAATGGGATGGTATTCGAATAATTCCCGGAGATATCGTTTTTGGAGATAGGGATGGTGTACTCATTATTCCCAAAGAACTAGCAGTTGAGGCTTTTACGAAAGCTTTAGAAAAAGCGCGTGGTGAAAAGCTGGTTTTACATGCGCTACAAAATGATATGAGTTCTACAGAAGCTTTCAAAAAGTATGGTATCATGTAAATAATACAGATGAATAACACAATTTATAAGGTTGGGAATTTTCGTTGGAGTGTTGTTGTCCTGATTTTCTTTGCGACAACGATCAACTATATTGATCGGCAGGTAATAGGGATATTAAAGCCTTTTATCGCTCAGGACTTGGGGTGGAGCGAGGCGGACTACGGTTTTATCATTACTGCTTTTCAGGTAGCTTATGGGATTGGACTGATTGTATTTGGGAGGGTTTTAGATAAAGTAGGTACGCGCATAGGGTATTTGTGGGCTATGGCGCTATGGAGTGCTGCCGGAATATTACATGCAGCTGTGCGATCAGTAAGCGGTTTTATGGCCACTCGGTTTACCCTTGGATTAGGAGAATCGGCCAATTTTCCTGCTGCGGTAAAAAGTGTGGCTGAATGGTTTCCGATAAAAGAGCGTGCTTTTGCTACTGGTCTATTTAATTCGGGCTCTACCGTTGGTGCTATAGTTGGTCCTATCATTGTTTCAGCTGTTATGATTTCTTATGGTTGGCGTATGGCTTTTATTATAACCGGCAGCTTCGGGCTTATTTGGATTGTCTTTTGGATGATCTTTTACCAACATCCATTAAGACAAAGGAGATTGAAGAAGAATGAGTTTGATTATATTCATCAGGATGGTGAAGACACGCAACAAAGTAAAAGTATTAGCTGGCTACAGCTTTTTAAATACAGGTCAACATTTGCTATATGTGCAACCCGTTTTGTTTCGGATTGGGTATGGTGGTTTATCCTTTTTTGGGTTCCCGACTTCCTTACTACGACAGAAAATATCAATATCAGGGAGTTGGTATTACCGCTTATTATTATCTATGGTGTTTCCAGTGTAGGGGGCATAGCCGGAGGCAGGGCTTCTTCCCGGTTTATAAAGTCCGGAAGAAACGTAGATTTTTCAAGAAAAACGACCGTATTGCTTGGGGCTTTAATTGTTCTTCCGCTCATTTTAGTTTCACAATTCCAAAATCTATGGATCGTCGTAATACTTATTGCGTTAGCTGCGGCCGGACATCAAAGCTGGGCATCCAATATATTTAGTATTACCTCTGATATTTATCCTAAATATATGGTTGGTTCTATGATGGGGCTGAGTGGATTTGCTGGTGCAGTTGGAGGCGCTTTGTCTGCGACTTTTGTAGGGTTGATACTGGAGGCAACTCATAGCTATGCTTTGATCTTTGCTATTGCATCTTTTATGTACCTGTTATGCTGGCTCATTATAAAAGTGTTTATTCCTAGAATAATTCCTATACAACCTGTCAATAACAAGTCGTATTAACGGCTGGTGAAATGACCTTAGTGTCAAGCATGTTAGAAATAAGTTTTTAATAATTAAAATTTAAAACAATGAAGAGCAACCAATCACACGACTTATCCGAACAGCATCATTTAATTTCCGATTTTTTCAAGTGCCCAACCAGTAAAGAAGCGTGGGAACAGTACAGGCTGTCAAATGAGCAGATTGAATTCTTCAGAGAGTATGGCTATCTAAGTAATATTAAGATCCTTGACGAAGGACAAGTGGATCAATTGAATAAGGACTTAGCGGAAATAGCGGACCCGAATCATCCTGATCATGAGCTTTTTTATGAGTTTTATTCAAATGCATCAACTGATCCCGACAGCGTGCTTTTTCATGCCCTGGGTGCATGGAGGATCACAAAGGGCTTTCATGACATCTTATGGAATCCTGCATTTGTAATGGCTGCCAGCCAGCTTCTGGAGGACAGGAGTGTCCGTTTCTGGCATGACCAGCTTTTTTGTAAGCCTGCCAATCATGGCGGGGTGGTTGCCTGGCATCAGGATTATTCCTATTGGACACGTTCAGTTCCGATGCAGCATCTTACCTGTTGGGTAGGCTTGGATGACGCTTCTTTGGAGAACGGGTGCCTTCACTACGTACCGGGAAGTCATCGGTGGGGATTATTACAAAAGCCTGAACTTGGTGGAGAAATGAAAGGCCTTATGGAATTCCTGACGGAGGAGCAAAAAAAGGCTTTTACACCGGTTGCCATTGAAATGAAAAAAGGGTACGGTACGTTTCATCACCCTTTGCTTGTACACGGTTCTTATGAAAATAAATCGAACCGTTCGAGAAGGGCTTTTGTGCTGAATGTATTTGCAGATGGAACCAGGTCTGACTCAGATGAAGCGCTTATGCCGGGAACGCCTGTAATACCAAAAGGAAAAAAGATAGAAGGACAATTTTTCCCTTTGTTATTCGACGAGAAGGATAGCAAGTAAATACTTTGGTTTGGCATTGTACAACTCCTTAACAATGGGAAAATTAAATGATGAGATATTAGTAAAAATGACAGCGGCTGGATTATGTTATACATATCATGATTCAATGTCCTGGGGAAGACCGTTCATAACGGGACACGAAGGTGCAGGGGTAGTGGTCTCAACAGGAAGAAATGTAAAAGGCTTTTCTTCCGGCGACGAAATAATACTAAACTGGGCTACACCGTGCAACCATTGTTTTCAATGTTTGAATGGCAATCTGCATATTTGTGAAAACAATTCACCTGTTGTCGCTGGAGCAAATGGTTATACTTCCGGTCATGCGCATCTTTATGCAACTACGTGGAAGGGACGGAATATCGAACGTTCATTTAATATAGGAACCTTATCAAATTATATCGTTGTTAAATCATCGGCAGTGGTAAAAAAATCTTCACAAAAAATGTCTTTTGCGGCTGCTAGCATCATAAGTTGTGGCGTCATGACCGGATATGGTTCTGTAGTCAATGTCGCAAAAGTGAAACCTGGATCTTCTGTCGTCGTATTAGGTGCAGGCGGTGTTGGGCTAAATGTGATCCAGGGCGCCAGGATTTCCGGCGCGTCAAAGATTATTGCCGTTGATATCAATCCTAAGCGCCTGGAGATGGCGGTAGCATTCGGTGCTACGCATACTTGCGTTGCCAATAAAAAGGACAAAGGACTATTGCGGACCACAGAAAAAGTGAAAAGAATGACAGCGGACAGAGGCGCCGATTACGCTTTTGAATGTACTGCTATTCCCGAATTGGGAGCGGCGCCGCTTGCTATGGTTAGAAATGCAGGAACTGCAATTCAGGTAAGCGGTATTGAACAGGAGATCACCGTGGATATGCGTCTCTTTGAATGGGATAAAATATATATCAATCCGTTATATGGAAAATGCAGACCGCAAATTGATTTCCCTAAGATTATGGATTTGTATGAAAAAGGGTCGTTTTTATTGGAAGAAATGATCACTAAAACTTATCCGTTAGTCCGGTTAGAAGAGGCTTTTAATGATATGCTTTGTGGAACAAATGCTAAAGGAGTAATTATTTTTGAATGATTTATTATGTCGACATTTAGAACGATAGAATTATCGGATCCCCGTTTTGAACCTTATCAACTAAGATTCCTCACTGTAAAAACGCCTAATCTCAGAGGGCGAGGGGATATTTGTGTTTTTGTACCGGAAGGCGATCATCAGGGGCAGGAACTACCCGTAGTCATCTTATTGCATGGCGTTTACGGAAGCGCATGGTGTTGGGCCTTTAAAACCGGCGTGCACTTGCAGGTCAGTGAAATGATCAGACAAAGTGAAATTCCGCCTATGGCTATCGCTATGCCTTCCGATGGACTTTGGGAAGATGGCTCTGGTTATTTACCTCACAATGAATTGAATTTCGAGAAATGGGTCATTGAAGATGTACCCGGTGTACTTAAGGAGCACATTAAGGGTATAGGTAAGAATTCTCCGCTATTTATTTGTGGGCTATCCATGGGCGGTTTTGGGGCGCTGCGCATGGGTGCTAAATATGGTAATCAGTTTAAAGGGATTGCCGCGCATTCGGCCATAACCAGTTTGTCGCAAATGAAATTATTTGTAGAAGAAGATATAGCTGATTATGAACAAAAGAATAAGACGGATGAAGATGTATTTGAAACAATTGTGCATTACAGGCAGAATCTTCCTCCAATCAGGTTTGATTGCGGTCGTGAAGATGAGCTTATTCAATATAACAGGCAGTTACACCACCGATTGGAAGAACAGAATATAAATCACGACTTTGCGGAAAATACAGGTAACCATGAATGGGGCTACTGGGAAGGACAGATTAAAAAATCTTTTTTATTCTTTGGACGGCAGCTATAAAAAATAAATATAATGAAAGACTATATTCAACTACATAACAATGATAACGTGATCGTTGCACTAAGAGATCTGAAAAAAGGAGATTCTATCATGTTCGAAGATCAAATAGTGTTATTGAAGTCGAACATTGCCTTTGGTCATAAGGTTGCCATTAAACCGCTGTCGAATGGAGATAAAGTGTATAAATACGGCCTTCCAATCGGTAGTGCCTCAGACAATATAATGGTGGGCGGACATGTCCATACCCATAATTTAAGAACTGATTATAAAATTAAAACAGAAGTGTCATGAAAGGATACTTAAGGGCGGACGGAAAATTAGGCATACGTAATGTAGTACTGGTCGTTTACCTTGTTGAATGCGCACATCATGTAGTCAGGGAAATTGTGTCTTCTTTTCCGGATAAACCAGTACAATTAATAGGATTTAGCGGGTGTGCACCTAATGATTATGCGGAAAGAGTAATGCGGAATTTATGTACACATTCTAATGTAGGAGCTGTATTGCTGGTTTCACTCGGATGTGAAAATTTCAATCGAAATTTTTTGTACAAACAGATTGCTACCAGCGGCAGACCTGTAGAGAAGCTGGTTATTCAGGAAAGCGGAGGAACACTTTCTACTATAAAAAAGGGAGTTGCCGCTGTCAATGAGATGTTGTCCGCTTTGCGTACGGTAGAACGAGCGAATTTTGGATTCAATGACCTCATTGTTGGAACGGTATGTGGAGGGTCGGACGCTACCAGCGGTATTACAGCAAACCCGGCAATAGGAAAAGTTTTTGATGCGCTAATCCCGCAAGGCGCCAGGTGCATTTTCGAGGAACCGGGAGAATTGCTGGGTTGTGAACATTTAATGGCCCGACGTGCAGGATCACCTGAAGTGGCAGATGATCTCGTAAACTGTATTGTAAAAGCAGCCCAGTATTATAGAAAAATGGGACATGACAGTTTTTCCGCTGGAAATGCTACTGGCGGGTTGACTACTATTGAAGAAAAATCACTCGGTTCCTATTCCAAGAGTGGTAGTTTGCCTGTAAGAGGACTTATCAAGCCCACAGAGATACCATCATCTTCAGGCTTGTATTTTATGGATGTAGTACCCGACGGCGAACCATTATGGGGATTCCCAAATATCAATGATAATGCTGAAATTATTGAAATGATTGCCAGCGGATGCCATTTGATATTGTTCTCTACTGGCCGGGGATCCGTAGTAGGTTCCGCTATTTCGCCTGTTATCAAAATTTGTGCTAATCCTGAAACTTATCGAAAATTGGAAGGTGATATGGATATAAATGCTGGTAAAATTATCAGCGATGGATATTCATTGGATGGGATATGTGATGAAATAATTGCACTCATAACGGAAGTTATAAACGGCGGAAAGACAAAGTCAGAATTGCTGGCCCATCATGAATTTTCTCTGGGATATAAGTATTTTAATTATAGTGAAAAAAATTGTGATTCTGTTTGACCGTTAATGGCTTTAACGCTTTGGAATGAAGTGATGAAGAAATTCTTTTAAAATAGAAAGATTAAGTCATAAAGTTTGGTTTTAATTAAATCTAATGTAGTAGAAAATGAAGTGCGTAGGACTACAATTATTTTCCATAGCGATTGTCTTGGGGCTTTTTGGGGTACTAAGTGTCGATATTGTCAACGGAAAGCGAAGGATTGAGATGTAACAGTTGATCTTAGGGGGACATTAACAACGGAGCGGTCTAAACTCCTCCTATGGACTGAACTGCTTTTATGCTGGGTTAAGCGAAGTGAATATTGGTTCCATTGCGGGCACGATAGTTAGCTTGTTAATGGTAGTTGCAGGCGATTAATATATATTTATGGAGACGGGGTATACTGTTGTAGATTCGCTCTCTTATTACTAATATACATAGATAGTTAAATATATTGTTTTAAATAAATAGATTATAAACCATTAAAGTGAAAAAATGAAAGTAGTTAGATGGGCCTTAATTATCCAGGGTTTTGTGTTGATGATACCCGCTCGGATGTCTTTCCGGTTAGTAAGCTTTGTATTCCTTATTTTATTAGTCCAATCCGCAAGGGGGAAAATAAAACTGCCTGCTATTATTTCGGACAACATGGTCCTTCAACAACAGTCCACGGTACCTCTTTGGGGTGAAGCGACGGCAAACCACGCTGTAACGGTAACCACTTCCTGGAATAACAAAAAATATACGGTCCGGTCTGATGGGTCGGGAGCTTGGAGAGTTGAAATACAAACTCCTAAGGCTGGTGGCCCTTATGACATCACTTTTAATGACGAAAGTGAACTTACATTAACGAATATATTAGTTGGTGAGGTGTGGGTATGTTCAGGGCAATCCAATATGGGGATGCCGATGAACGGATATGCGAACCAGCCGGTTTTACATTCAAATGAAATACTTATGCATGCTAACGATCCTCAACTACGTGTATTTCAGGTTGCTAGAAAAATTTCAAATACACCTCTTGATGATTGCGGGGGGACATGGCAACTATCTAATCCGGAGAGTGTCAGTACTTTCAGTGCTGTCGGTTTTCAGTTTGCCAAAGAGCTTCAGGAATTACTGGATGTTCCGGTTGGGATAATAGAAGCAACCTGGGGAGGGACCCCCATAAAAGCCTGGACGGATGAAAATAGTTTGCAACCCTTCACGCAATTGAATATCCCTCCTGCCGATAATTCTGTAGAGCCCAGCCCGGACACCGCGACTTGCTTATTCAATGGAATGATCAGCCCTGTTGTGGGCTATGGGATTAAAGGATTTCTGTGGTACCAGGGAGAAGAGGATACCCGCTTTCCTTATTTGTATAAAGAAGTAATGACAGCAATGGTAAAAGGATGGCGCAATTTATGGGGAAGGGGAAATTTGCCTTTTTATTATGTACAGATTGCTCCTTGTAGTTACCATAAAAACCAAAAGGATTCAGTGGCCCTGCTTCGCGAAGCACAGGCGCAAGCCATGAAAGTCATCCCTCATACGGGTATGGTGGTGAGTATGGACGTTGGTATGAAACAGACCATTCATCCCCCTGATAAAACGACCATTGCCAAACGGTTATTGTACTGGGCGCTGGGAGATACCTATAATTGGGAGGGGATTGCCTATCAAAGTCCGATTTTTGAATCTATGCAGATAAAAGATCATAGCGTAACAGTTTCCTTTACGCATACCTCACTTGGTTTGACTTCTCATTTTGAAAAGATCAAAGGTTTTGAATTGGCAGGGCAAGATAAAGTATTTTACCCTGCAGAAGTCGAGGTTAAGAGGGGGGGGCAAGTGGTTCTACATAGCGACCAGGTATCCGATCCTGTGGCAGTTCGTTATTTGTTTAAAGACTGGGCGGAAGGGAACTTATATAATACGAGAGGGCTCCCCGTAGCTCCTTTCCGAACGGATGATTGGTAGGTGACTAATAAGTTTATCTTGGTTTTAATATGAAAAAAATATTTAAAAAGGAAACTTCTGTGAAACTCCCGGCATTGATTATCTGTACGGTAGTCGGCGTAAGTGTTTTTTTAACCTGTACTCGGGTTGATGCGTCAAAAGCTGACAAGGGTACGTTATATGATGTGTATGAAAGAACTTTTAAAACTTCAGGCATTTCTGAAAAAGGTGATGGATGGAAAAGCCGGCAGGATATGACCGTAACCTTTACCAAAGGAAACGATAGCATTACATTGCCGGGCTTTTGGGCAGGCGCAGACCAATGGAAGTTCAGGGCTTCCCTTCCTTCTCCGGGTACGTGGGAGTGGTCAGTTTCAGCCCCAGGCCTTAATTTTTCGATAGCCTCAGGATATGTAAATATAAAAGTACCATCGGGTGATGTAAATCTGGGCTTTGTTCATGGTAATCCTTCCTACCCACACAGTATCAGTTACTCCCGCAATAATACACCTGTATTTGTATGGGGAAATACAGGTTATCTCCTTCTTCAAAGAGCTTTAGATGGAGACAATTGGAAGGCTTTTATTGATTCAACTCAAAAATACGGGATGAATATGATCCGCTTTCTTGTCACAATGTGGGGATTCGGTAATGGTACACAGTGTCCGTGGAAGAACTGTACCTATGAGGCTCCTCATTATGGTGCATTCAATCCTGACTATTGGGATACGATGGACAGGATAATTAAGTATTTGCAACAAAGAGATATGATCGCCGAGCTTATTTTATTCCCGGACGCTTCGGTTCCGGGTCGTAATGATAGTGGGCACGATCCGAATGGGAGAGAAGGTATGTACAACATGAGTAAAGCACAAGAAGAAGCCTATGTCAGATACGCAGTAGCCCGTTATGCAGCCTATACCAATGTGATTTGGTGTATCGCCAATGAGTGGGCAATAAACAACCGGGCGCGGTATGAAGGTGTCACGGATTCTGCCCCTTATTTTAGATCTGACTTTTCAAATAAAACACACATTGACGAAAGTGGTAAACTTGTGGCGGGAGGGTTTGTAACACGGAGCTGGGTAGAAAATATTGGAAATTATTTGTATGACGTCGACCCCTATATTGAGAGGTTTGGCCGGCTGGCCTCGGTGCACAATCCGGGAAAACAATGGTTTCATAATGACGCTTATGTTTACGGGAAATTCTTGTTCAACAGCGAAAAATGGGCAACGTCCGACATTATCCAGTACCATAACGAACGAAATTCCACAGAAGCCGATGTGTGGGGCCACCATGGTATTGCAATAAACCGGGCAGACAAGGTTCCTGTGTTCAATGACGAGTATGGCTATGAAGGCTATCGGGGAACAACGTCCACCATGTCAAGGAAGGCCGGATGGGGTATTGCTATTGAGGGCGGCTACGGCAGTTGGGGAGATGATACGGGGGATGAGAAGGGGAATCATTATGGAGACTTTGGCTATGCCGGCGCTTTGCTCGGCGTTTGGAGAGGTAATGCCAGAACCCCGCCCACTATTAGAGTGATGACCGGCATAATGAGAAGCCTTCAGTTTTGGAAAATGGCACCCCATAATGAGTTGCTCACCAGCAAGCCTCTCAGAGGCAATGCTTACCTGTTGGCTGAACCAGGAAAGCAATATTTAATGTATGCGGCCAATGGTGGATACACCGGAAATTTTGAAGTTAATCTTCTTTCCGGTACCTATCATGGAAGGTGGATCAGCACTACTTCAGGAGAAACGGCTAAAGCGGTAAATGCTTTTACAACAACAGGAGGAGAAAAGAAATTTACTGCACCTGATTTTTCGAATAATGAAGACATCGTACTACTAATTGAAAGAACAAAAAGCAAATAGTATGAACAACATATTCACAGGTAGAACAATTGTATTTATTCACGGGCTTTTTATGAACCCGACCAGCTGGAATAAGTGGATTAAATTTTATGAAGATAAGGGATACAAATGCTTCGCTCCCGCATATCCATATCACAAGGGAAGTCCTGGTGAGTTGCGTAAGCATATAGACAAAAAATTAGGAGACTTGACATTCGGTGAAGTCATTGAAAGTTTAGTCGCATTCCTCGATAAACTATCTGAAAAACCCATACTTATCGGACATTCTATGGGGGGCCTCGCAGTACAGAAATTAATTGAACTAGACAGGGGAATTGCAGGAATTTGCATAGATCCGGCGCCGCCCAAGGGTGTTTTTAGCTTTAAATGGAGTTTCTTAAAAGCCAATTTATCTACGATCAATCCTTTAAAGGGGAATTCTGTATGTCTGCCCTCTGTAGAATGGTTTCACTATGCTTTTTGTAACACGATGAATATTGAGGAAGCAAAAATAGCCTATGATAAACAGGTAGTGCCTGAAAGTAGAAACATTCCAAGAAGCAGTACAAAAAATGACGGTAAGATTGATTTTAAAAAGCCTCACAGTCCTTTGTTAATTGTCGCCGGGGAGAAAGATCATCTTATACCTTCCTCCCTTAACAGGAAAAACTTTTTGGCGTATAAAGACAAAGACAGTAAAACAGACTTTAAAGAATTTCCGGGAAGAACACACTATATCTGCGGGCAGCAAAATTGGGAAGAAGTGGCTGAGTTTATCAATCAATGGATTTCTAAATTATAAAGCCGCATAACCGATAACAAACTGTCAGACGAAATTTAAAAAAAACAGATGAAAGCTTATAATGATAGAAAGATAAGAAAAGATCGTCAAACCGGTAAATGCTTAATTATGCTCATTGGCATAACCTTGTCATTGTGGTATGCCTGTTCGCCAGGGAAGAAAAATAATAAAGCAACTACTATTCCTATCGATAAAGAGATGGTGGCCAAAGGGCAGGAACTTTTTATCAACAATTGTTCCGCCTGTCATAACTTCCGTCAGAGGGGAATAGGGCCGAACCTTGCGGGAGTCACTTCGGAAGTAGAAATTAATTGGTTGCAAGAATTTATCCGCAATGCACCGGAAATGATAGAAAAAGGAGATGAAAGAGCGGTGCGTTTGTACCGGGAATATAATCAATACATGCCTGCCTTCACCATGCTTGGGGATACCTCAATATCGGCTATAATCGCTTATATGCATACCCACCAGAAGAAAGATGCGTCTAAAGTGAATGATGAGGAAGTAGGCAAATTCCTTAAGACCCCTTTGCCTGAGAAAATAAAATATTCGGGAACGGATCTGGTGTTGGAGGAAGTAGTACAAGCGCCCGCCAGTGCTGAGCAGGCCCCATTGGCACGCATTAATAAATTACTGACGCTGTCCGGTAAAAAAGAACGTACATTTATCAACGACCTGCGGGGTAAGCTTTATGAACTCAGCGGCAAAACATTGCATGTCTTCTTAGATTTGTCTGCCTATTTTCCTGATTTTATTGATAAGCCCGGTCTGGGCACGGGCTTTGGCAGCTTCGCCTTTCATCCTGATTATGGAAAGAACGGCCTTTTCTATACGACGCATACGGAAAAAGCGGATGCTGCGCACTCAGATTTTGCCTATGCCGATTCTATAAAGGTTGCTCTACAGTGGGTGTTAACGGAATGGAATATGAAGGACCCGTCATCTGCGAATTTTTCGGGAAGCCATCGTGAGGTATTACGGATCAACATGGTAGGGGCAATTCATGGTGTGCAGGAAATTGCTTTTAACCCGTTAGCTGATCCCGGAAATCCGGATTATGGGATGCTTTATATCGGCATAGGAGAAGGAGGAGTAACAGGGAGCGGCTATCCCTTCCTGTGCCATGACCCAGGCAGACCATGGGGCACTATTTTTCGTATTAATCCCAGGGGAAATAATAGTCGCAATGGCGCCTATGGCATACCGGGAACGAATCCATTGGTTGATGACAAAGGAGCCATAACGGAAATATGGGCTTATGGATTTAGAAATCCGCACAGGCTGTCCTGGTATAAATCGGAGAATGGAGAAACAAAAATGTTGGCTTCTGATATTGGACAGGATAATGTGGAAGAGGTGAACCTGATCGAACCGGGCGCAGATTACGGATGGAATGTACGGGAAGGAACATTCCGGCTTTATCCAAAAGTTGATGCCAGTAAAGTTTATCCGCTTCCCGAAAACGACAGGGGGTTTACTTATCCTGTGGCCCAGTATGGTCATGACGAGGGGAATGCTATTTCGGGAGGTTTTGTTTATATTGGCAAGGATATTCCGACGCTACAAGGTAAATATATTTTTGGTGATATTCCGGGAGGGAAACTCTTTTATGTGGAAAGTGATCAGCTGAAGCCTGGTCGGCAGGCCGTAGTGCAGCGATTGGGCCTGCAGGTAGGTGGAAAGGAAACCACCTTGGAGCAGCTAACGAAAAATAAAAGAGTGGACCTGCGTTTTGGCGAAGGCCCCGGCAAAGAATTATATATCTTCACCAAGGCCGATGGCAAAGTATGGAAGATTGCTGGCGTCAGTAATGGGACACATGATCTGGCGATTAAATAAGGACTAAGAAATAATAAATAGCTGAATAAACATGAAATCAAAAAATGACTCGTTCTCCCGGAGAAGCTT
>CAYXRN010000037.1:0-25503 GCA_964467635.1 uncultured Chitinophagaceae bacterium
CATCTTGTCTTTTATGACACGGGGAAATTTATGCATGGCCCCTTCCTTCCCCTGTAAACGCATGTATTCAATAAAAGTTTGATTGGGCAGCACTTCCACGAAAACCTCTTTCAGCGCAGAGGACCGGGCCGTTGCGTAGTCGTCATTGATTTCACAGAGGGTTTTGTCAATGAGGCTGCGGATTTCTCCCGCGTTACCCCCTCCGTCGTCAGTGCCGATGTACCACCTGTGTGCGAAAAGGTTTTGGTACTTAAAGCCGGTGACAGTATATTCATTGATTTGCAAATTAAGCTTATGGGCCACCGTCTGGATGGCCTTATTCATATTCTCAATTGAGAGATGTTCTCCGCAAAGGCTTAAAAAATGCTTTGTGCGGCCTACAACTACTATTTCATTTTCGAGGGTATCTACAAAACATACCACATCTCCGAGCAAATAGCGCCATGCGCCGGCCGAAGTACTTAATACAATCGCATAGTTAACCTCTTCCACTACTTCATGGATCATATAGGCTTTTGCGTCCGGTTTCAAATTGCCTTTTTGGTCAAAATTTTCTTCATTAAAAGGGATGAACTCGAAAAAGATGCCTTCATTCAGGACCAGCTTTATTCCTTTTGAATCAGGACGGGTCTGAAAGCCAAAGGAACCTTCTGAAGCCATATAAGTTTCGATAAAAGAAACCGGTTTGCCCAGGAGCTTTTCAAAGCTGCTTCTGTAAGGTTCAATTGAGACGCCTCCATGGATATAAGCTGCCAGGTTAGGCCATATTTCATGAATGTTTTTCAAATTATAGGTGGCTATGATTTTTTCAAAAAGGATCTGAACCCAGGCCGGTACGCCACAAACGGTAGCTACGTCCCAGTCCGGCGCTTTTTTTACAATCAGTTTAATGCGTTGTTCCCAGTTGGCGCTGTGTGAGATGTGGCTTTCCGGCTTATAGAAATAACGGAACCACCTGGGAATATTTTTGGCGCTGATGCCACTCATATCGCCTTCATAATAGCTGCCCCTGTCGAATAAGTTCGTCGTACCCGAAAGCATAAGGATTCCTTTTTCAAAGGAACGGGACGGAATGGGGAAATTGACCATGGAGTACAATTG
Source organism: uncultured Chitinophagaceae bacterium (assembly GCA_964467635.1). GTDB lineage: Bacteria > Bacteroidota > Bacteroidia > Chitinophagales > Chitinophagaceae > FW021-bin31. The sequence continues at coordinate 1,102 of CAYXRN010000037.1, forward strand.
CTTGATCCCTACTTTTCGAATGTGCCTGAGCATATCTCGGGTTACGGGTATGTGTTTGGAGGCGGATTCTGATGTTCCTGAGCTGAGCGCGAAGTATTTGACTTTGCCGGGCCAGCATACGTCGGACTCGCCTTCCTGGCATTTGTGCCACCATTCGGCGAACATGCTGTTGTAGGTGTGGTAGGGAACCGTATTTTTAAATTGTTCGATCCAGTCGGGTCTGGCAAGTATATCCGCGAAATGGTATTGTTGCCCGAATTCCGTGAACATAGCCTTGGTCAGCAACCGTTTGAGTACTTGTTCCTGGTAGTTTTTCGCAGGCCCGTGTGGGAGCACAAACTTTTTCCTGATGCGTAACGCCCGTTTTACCAGGTTACCAAATATAGGCATGTTTTATAATTATTGTTTAATGCGTTTCGCAAATTTAAAGATTTTACGCATATGGCTGTTTTATTGTTTTTTTTGACCCCTTCAAAATTTTTGAGGGGAAAAATGTTTCAACTTTAATTTAAAACAGTTCTATTGGCTATGTTTTAAGTATTTATTGATAAATTATAAAATATTCAATTATTGATTTGAATTTATCAAAAATAACGGCATTTATGGCGGTGTATTTTTGAATTTATCAAATAATGAATAATTTTGTATTACACTAAAATCAATTGTTTACACCAAAACCTACCTTTTTATGCAGGAACTGCTTCAGGAAGCCGGCCGTTTATTGAAACCGCTGGGGATAGCACCCACGAACGAAGATACGGTCCACTACCAGACCAATCCGCAGGTACTGGCCGACCAAACCGTTACTTTAAAAGAAGGCGCTTACAGCGATAATGGCGCTTTAGTTATTCGGACCGGGGAGTTCACCGGTCGTTCTCCTAAGGACCGGTTTATCGTTAAGGATGAACTTACGGCTTCCCGGGTGGACTGGAATGAGATCAACCTGCCGTTCCAGGCTGCCGACTACCGGCAGCTGCGCGGAAAGATGATTAATTATCTGTCGGAAAGATCGCTTTGGATCCGGGACGGCTACGTTTGTGCAGACAAGCGTTATCAGCTCAATATTCGACTGATCTCAGAGAAGGCCTGGGCCAGTCTGTTTTGTTATAACATGTTTTTGCGTCCCGGGGAAATGGAACTGTCGGCTTTTCAACCGGAGTGGACCATCCTGCATGCTCCTGAATTTTATGCTGATCCTGAAAAAGATAATACCCGGCAAAAGAATTTCGTATTGATTAATTTCAAGGCGCGGGAGGTCTTGATCGCAGGAACGGCTTATACGGGAGAAATCAAAAAGGGAATTTTTTCGGTACTGAACTATCTGCTGCCGGTAAAGGAAAGAGTACTGAGTATGCATTGCTCTGCGAATGCCGGGCCCGATGGCGATACCGCCTTGTTTTTCGGCTTAAGCGGAACAGGCAAAACCACTTTGAGTAACGACCCGGACCGGTATCTTATCGGCGACGATGAACATGGATGGAGCAACGATAATATTTTTAATTTCGAAGGAGGTTGTTACGCCAAATGTATTGACCTGAATGAAGAAAAAGAACCACAAATCTATCAGGCAATCCGGCCGGGCGCCCTGGTCGAAAATGTGTGCTTTTATAAGGGTACTGATCGAATAGACTATAAAGATTGCAGCATTACACAAAATACGAGAGTCAGCTATCCCCTCTTTCACCTCGAAAATCGCCAACCGGAATCTGCAGGCAAACCGCCAAAACATATTTTCTTCCTGACTTGCGATGCCTATGGCATTCTGCCTCCGGTTTCCAAACTGACGCCCTTCCAGGCCATGTACCAGTTCCTTTGCGGTTATACGGCCAAGGTGGCAGGAACGGAAACAGGGATCAATGAGCCGCAGGCAACGTTTAGTACCTGTTTTGCAGCTCCTTTTCTGCCCTTGCATCCCACGGTATATGCCAATTTACTCGGTGAAAAGCTAAAAGCCGGAAATGTTTCGTGTTGGCTGATCAATACCGGCTGGACGGGCGGCAAATACGGGAAAGGCAACCGTATTGCGTTAAGACATACACGGAGTATTATACGGGCGGTGTTAAATAATGAGTTGACCAATACCGGCTACCATATCGATCCGGTTTTTGGCTTAGCGGTTCCTGATCATTGCCCGGATGTACCGGAAAAAATGCTTTATCCCCGCGCGACCTGGGAAGATAAAGCCGCTTATGACCGTCAGGCGGGGAACCTCGCCCGGCTTTTCCACCGGCATTTTGACAAATTTGCCGAGATGGCCGAACCTGAAGTTTGTTCAGCCGGCCCCCGGATATAACCGTCTTTTAAGCTGGAAGGAAGGCCCCTATGTGTTATAAAGCGCAGGCGGGAGGTAAGTTGCAAAAACTTTGATTGTCAGCAGGTAAAACTTTCAGTCATGTCCTGGAGGCTGCGCCTTCCTTAGTGCGATTTCTTTTAGCGGTTCCGACTGTTTTTAACAGCGTTCTTGAAGGAATGTGTGAAAGCCCTTCTTCTGTATTTCTTTTTGGCAGGAGCTTGTATACCTCCCAGGTATGCCTCTTTTTCGCTTGTACGCTTGCCCTATTTTGATCGTATAAGGCATGCACCTTTGCCGTTAAGTAACTTGTCCTGTTTTTGAAATCTGCCCCACAGGGTATTCCCCCCCATATTTTGTCGTTATTGTATTCAATACAAAGAGTGCGTTAAATGTAAACTGTAATTTATGAAGAAAAGTTACTTTTTAGGTATTATAAGTCTGCTGGGTGTGTCTGTGGTTTTATCGTGTGAAAAACAAAGTTTTTTAGGTAAAACACAGACTACTATACTCAATGAAAAGACTGTTTTTTCTGATAGCGCTTTGACGATGAACTTTCTTAATGCCATCTATACCGATATTGGCTTTAGCAGTTCTCCCACCAGATTTGGCAATTCAGGATTGGATGCCAGCTCCGATGAATCCGAAGGTCCCGTCTCAGGAAGCGTAAATACGTATATTCAATTTGCTACCGGAACTGTAAATCCCGCTACTATTTCAGATGATGCCTGGCGGATTCCATATGCGAATATCCGTCGGGTTAATCAATTTTTAGCGCACCTGCCCAGCATGCCATTCAATGACGCTTTAAAGAAAAGAACCAAAGGAGAAGCGTTATTTCTGCGGGCGTGGTATTATTCTATTCTTCTGGAACACTATGGTGGCGTACCTATTATTGACGGATCAATATTTCAAGCGAATGATTCCATTCCTGCTGTTAGAAACGATTATGCGGCCTGTGTTGAGTATGTGGTTAATCAATGTGATTCGGCAGCAAAACTTCTTCCTTTGGTGCAGCAAGGAAAGTTGTACGGCCGGGCGAGCGCAGGGGCCTGTATGGCACTAAAATCACGGGTTTTGTTGTATGCCGCCAGTCCTTTATTTAACGGGGGACAGGTGGCTACTTCAGCGCCATTAAGAGCTGTTACCGGCTATCCTTCTTACAGTAAGGAGCGCTGGGAAAAGGCGATGGACGCTGCTTGGGATTTGATAGAAAAGAATGCTTATTCTTTGTATGTAGATAATTCGACCGCGCCGGGTTATGGATTTTTTGAAGTGTTCTTAATGAGAAAGAACCCGGAATACATTTTTGCAAGAATGTATGGCAATAATAGAAACCTGGAGAGTATCTGGTTTCCGCCTTCTTTTGGCGGAAATAGCGGGGGCGCTTACCCTTATCTTGAAACGGTAAATGCCTTCGGAATGGCTAATGGGTTGCCCATAACGGACCCGAACTCCGGATTTGATCCCGCCCATCCATACCAGAACAGGGATCCTCGGTTTAATTATTCTATTACCCACGATCAAACCTTGATTAACCATTATCCGGAATTTCAAAAGATCCCCGTGGATATTTATATAGATTCTACCAATCCTCAACATGTTGTTGCAAGTGAGGACGCCATTTATCATGGTACACCCACGGGTTATTATACAAGGAAAATGTGTGATGTCGGATTGGCTATTCAGTGGTTTACGTATTCGACTCCCCGCTGCTTTCCTTTAATCAGGTATGCGGAAGTATTGCTGAATTATGCCGAGGCGCGTAATGAATGGCTTGATCATCCCGATCAGCAGGTATATGACGCGGTAGAGGCCGTTCGCCAACGCGCGGGTTTGGATCCGTATGAATTAGCTCCCGGCCTGAGCCAGAGTGCCATGCGGAAGATTATTCATCATGAAAGGAGAGTAGAGTTGGCTTTTGAAGGTCATCGTTTTTGGGATGTCAGGCGTTGGAAGATAGCAGACAGCACCGGAAACCAACTCTTGCATGGCACTGCTCCGGTGAAAAAAGGGTCAAAACTTACTTATGAAACCATACCCGTGAGGCAACGCTTCTTTTCTGAGAAGATGTATCTGTGGCCGATCCCCGAGTCTGAAATTGCTAAATCCCCCGATCTCTTACAAAATGTAGGGTATTAATGAAGGTCGTGTTTTTATTTAAAATATCATGTTATGAAAGATAAAAAATTACCTTATCTCCTTTTTATTATAAGCCTGTTTTTTATTCTCTTATCCGCTTGCAACAAAGAGAACAAGGTGGCTTTTCAAGAACCCGTTAAAGAGGTATCGGGGGCTTGGAAAATCGTGGCGCTTGTCCGGAACGGGGAGGACCTGACTTCTCGTTTGAAGTTTAGTGATTTTAGCGTGGTCCTCAACGAGGACGGCACCTATCAATTGGACGGGAAATGGGCTTTTATTGTCCGCCAAAACGGAACGTATACCCTTAATGATCCGCAGTACCCGTTTAACATCACTTTTTCGCCTGTTGGGGACTCCACTATAAAACGCTCTGCCCGCCTTAATTTACCTGTTCGCAAAGGGAAGCGCCAAATGCAATTGACCTTTAGTTTAGGATGCGAAAAGAACACCTACACTTATACAATGGAGAGAGAGTAAATCCGTAAACCTGTAATTGGATAATACAATGAAACAATATATGCAAATCATCCGTAAAAATTACCTTGTTATCCTTATAGGGATTGTTTTTTTATTCATGAGAGCCGCATGCACTAAAATTGACAGTGTGGAAGTGCCCGCTTCTGTCCAAGCCGGCCAGGAGCTGACTATGGAGGTTCATGTAAAGATTGACGCGCTTGCAGACAATACCTCTCATTTGGTATTGGGGCTCTTATTGCCCGCAGGTTGGGATGCGGGTAAACACACTTCCGTGTCCTTTACCAGCTCTTTAGGACCAGGTAATATGGCTGTCATGCCTGTTAGTGCCAAAGCCCCGAACAGCAATAACCTAAGTTGGCCCGAAGCTTTAAAGCAGAAGTTTGGCGTCGGGCCGAACCTGGTCGAGGGAATGGAATGGGTTGTTTTTCAGAGTGGTCAGACCTACGCCGTTACATCGGGAAAGCATCTAACAGCTGATATAACGGTGGCCACTAAAGCGGGAATGGAAAACAGGTTGTTTAAGATAGGGTTTTTTGTCGCGAATTCGCAAGATGGGATATCAACGGGGATTAATGGCCAGGACAACTATTCCGTATTTTTTACAGACTGTTTTTCGGTCATCGACGGTAACGGAAGGTTGCTGGACTATTGTAATCCACAGATCAGTTTCGCAGAGCCGATTTCCGGGACAGGCAATGATATTATTACACTCGTATTTAATAACAGTGTTGTAGAGACAGCTTTAAGCGATATAAATAATATTTATTTGTGCGCGAAAGCCTTTACAAGTGAAGGGGATTCTATCGAGGTTTGCACACAGACCGATGAGAGTAAATTAACCGCTATAGGCGGAGAACAGTATCGCATCGATTTCTGGCCGAGAGGCTATTTTGATGTACCGGATGATGTCACGTTAACCCGGATGGAATACTATTTTACGGATGCATCCGGAAGTACTAAAATAGGTTATGGAAATACCTCTGTACCATTTGAATATAATTTCAATTGTCAATAATTACCATTAAGGACGAAAAATCCCATTGCCCGTTAACTGTTCCGATTTTAAACTAACCTAGTATGCTGATATATTTAAAAAGACTGTTTATTATAAGTATCCTGTTGTGTCTTGGTACTGCCTTGTCGAATGCACAGCGCCTTGAAGTATTCGATTCCTTTGGCCATCCGCTATCGGGCGCCACCGTCGAAACTGAAAACGGAACCTATGTTGGCGCAACAGGAGACAGCGGGGTGTTGGATATCCCTGCTGCCTATGTGGGCGATATGCTCCTTGTACGTGCGTCTGATTACTATTTGCAAAAGATAAGGATAAAGGATAAAACGCCTACTGTGTTAAGATTGGATAAAGCGTATTTACAATCTCCCGAAGAGGTAGGCTTGTTGTACGAAATCAAACGCCGGAGGGATATTGTCGGGGCGGTATCTTCTGTCTTCACACCCCAGTTGACCACTACCCCCACGCCATTGTATTTAAACGCGCTTACCGGAAGGTTGCCGGGCTTTTATACGCAAATGACAAATGGATTTAGAAACGCTGTAACCCAGCCGATCACCTATAATGATCTGGCGGGATCGCTGCCTACGCTGGACCCCGCGAGATCGTTTCCTGGTGGTGCCGTGACCTTGTCTGCCGGAAATGATAATACCATCATGTATTTCATGCTTAGGGGACAGACCCCCGTCACAATCGTAGACGGCGTGCAACGCAATATATATTCAATTGATCCGGAGAATATTGCCTCCATATCGGTCTTAAAGGACGGGCTTTCCACACTTTTGCTCGGTATGAAAAGCTCCAGAGGGGTATTGAAAATTACGACAAAACGCGGCACTTTAGGGCCGCCGGAGGTCTCGCTTACCGCGCAGACCGGCTGGCAATCACCCTTAAAGACGCCTGATCCGATTAGCGCTTATCAATATGCCTATTTATATAATGAAGCGCTTCTTAATGAGGGGCAGGCACCCATCTACTCATTGACTGATTTTAAAAGATTTCGCGACGACTCCTCCATGTTTCTGTATCCGGATGTAAACTGGTATGATAAGATATTAAAAGACCGGGCGCCGATAAGCAAATATAACCTTAGTGTAAGCGGAGGGGTTAAAAATGCACGGTATTTTCTTTCGCTAAGTTACTTCAATCAGCAGGGACTTTTTGTAACGGATAAAAACGAAGACTATAATACCAACCTGAACTTTAACCGCTATCTGATCAATTCCCATATTGATGTGGATGTTACGGATGATTTTACAGTAGGGTTACAAATATTTGGACGGGTACAGGATGGAAATCAGCCGGGAGCCGGCACCGGAACTATCTTAGGCCAGCTTCATTCAACACCTAATAATGCCTATCCCGTTTTTAATCCTGATGGCTCTTACGGGGGCGCTTCACAATACTCAAGGAACCTTTATCAGCTGACCACCGGCAGTGGCTACTTATTGGACAATAGAAAAGACCTGCTGGCTAATGTCGATTTAAAATACACGTTTAATAACTGGCTGCCGGGTTTATATGCCAAGGGAATGGTGAATGTGTCTTCGTCCTCCTCCAATATAGTAGACCGTTCGAAAAGTGCTCCGGTATATGATCTTACAGTAGATGCGAATGGAAAACTCGTGTATAGCCGGTTCGGAAACATCAGTGACCAGTCTAATACTTTCAATACGACTTCCCTCGCACAACAATTTTATGCGCAGCTGGCTGTTGGCTATGAAGGAGAAAAAAGAGGACATCAGTTTGGTGGAAAACTCTTTGTTGATCAACAAAAGTCAACCTATCAATTTCTTTTACCGGAGAAATATACAAATCTGGCATTTGCAGCGCATTACAATTACGCGCATAAATATTTTGCTGAAGCAGCGGTTGATTATGCGGGATATGACCGTTATGCCCCCGGGGATCGATTCGGCTTCGTCTATGCCGCTGGACTGGGTTGGGATATAGCCCGGGAATCCTTTATTAAGGATCAGGCAACTTGGATACAGCAATTGAAAGTGAGAGCTGCCTATGGCCAAACCGCGAATAGCAATGAAGGTGCTCTAGGCTATTTTCCTTGGCGGAGGGCCTTTGGACAGGATGGCAATAACGGTTATCCCGCAGGGACAGGATATTCAACGGTTAACGGCATTGCCGAGATGGGCCTTGCTAACGTCAATGCTACCTGGGAGAAGGCGCATAAACTGGATATCGGTATAGACGGTGTGTTCTTCAATAACCATCTTAGCGTAAAATTGGATTATTATCACGATGTCTATTATGATCTCCTGCAGCAAAGAGGATCTACGATTCAGCTCATGGGGTTGCCTTATCCTAATGAAAACATTGGTAAGAATTTATATGAAGGACAGGAAGTATCGATTAGTTATCAGGACCATATAGGAAATTTCAATTTTTTTATTGCTGCCAATGTTTCCCGTATGCGGACCGAAGTGTTATACATGGATGAGTTAAATCGTGAATACCCCTGGAATGTAAGAACCGGCAGACCGGTCGGGCAGACGTTTGGCTACCTGGCCGACGGACTGATACAAACACAGGCCGAGGCAGATACGACCGCTACGTTTGCGGGCGTTACAGTTTATCCGGGGGATGTAAAATTAGTCGATCTGAATAACGATGGTGTGATTGATCAATTTGATCAAACAGCCATAGGAAATACCAAGCCAATTGTCTATTATGGCGTTACTTTAGGGTTTAATTTTAAGGGCTTTGACTTTAGTATCCTTTTACAAGGCGTACAGAACAGAACCTATCAGCAAAGAAATTATTCGTTTGGCTCCGAAGGAAAAGGGCAGGCCTTCCAATACATCGTGGGACGATGGATCCCGGAAAACGCCGCTACGGCGACTCATCCCCGGCTGACGACGGCTGCTAGTCCTAATAACATGCCCTTTCTGAACAGCTCAAGTTACTGGACCCGTTCGGGAGAATATTTTAGGATCAGAAATGCCAGTCTGGGGTATACCATTCCTTATAGCCTAACAGAAAGAATTAAAATTTCCCAAATAAGACTGTTTGTTCAGGCACAGAATATCTTTACCTATACGCCTTATAGTCGCCTGGATCCGGAAATCCATAATGATTCTTCCTATCCCATGCAAAAGATTATTAGCATGGGGGTAAATGTTAAATTCTAACGTGTTGAAATTATTTAATATGAATAACTTGGTTTATAAAATTCTTATAGTCGCAGCCATTTTCTTTCTGTCTGTTTCCTGTAAAAAGACGTTGGAAACCGTTCCGATTGAACAGCAGACCCTGGATTTGGTATTCAATCCCAAGGATTCCGCAGGGGTACAGGCGAAACGGTTTTTGTATGACATGTATTCACACCTATTAGGTGTCTACAACCGGCTAGGAGGCGATTTTTTAGCTGCTGCTACTGATGATGCGGTCTCATCCAATACTTCCAATACCGCAGTACAACAATTGGCGTTGGGTACATACGCTGCGGGAAATTATCCCGACAACGTCTGGGAGAATGAGTATGCTGTAATCAGACAAGCGAATATTTTTATTAATAATATAGACCGTGTTCCATTAAAGGGAAAGTTGGATAATGGCACTTCAATGGGCGCGGTATGGAAGGCTGAAGCTCGCTTTTTGCGTGCGCTATGCTATTTTGAGTTGGTGAAACGTTACGGCGGAGTACCCCTTATGGGGGACACTGTTTATCAGTTGGGAGATAATGTGGAGATTCCAAGGAGTACCTTTCCCGAATGTATTCAATATATAGTAGACGAATGTGATGCCATTAAAGACAGTTTACGTCCTGCTCCCATTGATCCGGCGCATATTGAGATGCCGACAGGGGCGGCTGCCCTGGCATTGAAGGCAAGAACGTTATTGTATGCTGCCAGTCCGTTATACAATGGAGGGAATATTGATCCGGGAAATAAATTAACCGGATATATCGACTATTCGGTGGACCGTTGGAAGAAAGCGGCCGAAGCGGCTAAGGCCGTGATGGACCTGGATGTCTTTTCTTTAGATGCCGATTTTATCGACGTCTTCATTACCCAAGATAATAAAGAGCGGATATTTGCCAGACAGGGAGGGAATAATACAAACGTTGAAAGCGCCAATGCCCCGATTGGCTATAAAGCCAATGTGAGTAAAGGACAAACAAGCCCCACACAGGAATTGGTAGATGCGTTTGGCATGGCCAACGGATTGCCTATTGGGGATGCTTCTTCCGGCTATGATTCGATGCATCCCTATAAAAACAGAGACCCCAGATTGTATGCTACCATATTTTATAATGGCGCACCGTGGTTAGGAAGACCGGTAGAGACTTATGTAGGCGGCGCCGGCCGGCCGGGCGGACTGATTCAGCAGACCCGAACAGGATACTACTTAAGAAAGTTCATGGGTAAGTTTGAAGATGATGCCAATTATTCCAATCACAGCACTGATGATATGTTGTTCAGGTATGCGGAGATATTATTGAATTATGCCGAGGCGCTTAATGAGTACCTGCCCACCCCCGACAACAGAATTTACGACGCAATTGAAGCAATAAGAAAAAGAGCGGGACTTAGTCCTTATGAACTTCCTCCTCACCTCAACCAGGATCAAATGAGAACGATAATACACAATGAGCGACGGAAAGAGCTTGCTTTTGAAGGCCATCGGTTCTATGACGTACGAAGATGGAAAATAGCGGATTCAGTATTTAATCAGCAGTTGCACGGGATGCTTATCTATAAACTTGGCTCCGGGCAATATAATTATCAGGAAGATGAAGTCTTGAAAATGAACTTTCAGTCCCCCAGGATGTACTTCGCCCCCATTCCTTATCTGGAAGTTGTGAAAAACGATAATATGATACAGAACACCGGATGGTAACAGTTAATAAAGGCGTGAATTAATAAATACAGATTATGAAAAAGTTTCCACAATATATTTTTTTACTGCTGATCTTATTGGGCCCCCTGTGCACAAAGGCTCAACAAGTTGTTTCAGGGGTCGTTAAAGATCAAAATGGTCCTTTGGCCGGAGCGACCGTGCTGGAAATGGGAGTGAGCGACAATGGGACGATTACCAATGGCGAAGGGGAATTTCGCCTTCAATTGAGCGAAAATTCCGATTCTTTAATCGTTAGTGTGATCGGATATAACAAACGCATTATTGAGGTATCGGACGAACCCATGCAGATTATTATGTATCCTTCGTCTCAGGGCTTGGATGAAGTGATGGTAGTAGGTTATGGAACCGTGCATCGTGTAACGAATACCGGGGCGGTGAGTTCTATAAAGGCGGAAAAGATTAGAGATATTCCGACCGCCAGCGTGCAAAATACACTGATGGGCAGGCTGCCGGGATTTTTTGCTATGCAACGTTCCGGACAGCCGGGCAAAGACGCTTCCGTCTTTTTTATCCGGGGACGAAGCTCTCTGAATCCTGCGGGAAACCAGCCCCTGATCATCGTAGACGGCATAGAATATACTTATGAGCAACTTGCCAGAATTAACGTCAACGAAATTGAGAGCATCTCTATTCTCAAGGACGCCTCTGCCACAGCTATTTATGGGATTAAAGGAGCCAACGGTGTTTTAATTGTAGAAACCAGAAGAGGACGGGAAGGCGCCCCCAAAATTAATGTCAGGCTTGAATCCGGCTTTCAGTCACCGGTTCATCCTCCGGACTTTTTAAATTCTTATCAGACCGCGCTGTTGGTGAATGAGGCTTATCTTAACGACGGATTAACACCAAGGTTTACCCGGTCCGACCTGGAACATTTTAAAAAGGGAGATGACCCGTATGGTCATCCTTATGTAGACTGGTATAAACAAATTTATAAACCTTACTCCATGCAGTTTAACACCAATGTGGACGTATCAGGCGGGGGAGATCTGATCAAGTATTTTGTATCTGCCGGCGTGTTTCGGCAAAACGGAAACCTGAGACACTTCGAGGATCAATATTATGCAGGCGACAGGCTGGTGAACACCAATTACTATTATCGCCGCTTTACCTTCAGATCTAACCTGGATGTGCAGGCTTCTAAAAATCTTAAGTTGCGCTTGGACCTTACCGGCAGGTTTTACCAGATACACAGCCCTTACGCGGGGGACATCGTTTCTGAAATTTATGATTGGTCAAAAATACATCCCTATTCGGCGGCATTTCTGAATCCCAATGGAAGTTATACATATGCTACCGACACAAAAGACAGGCTGCCGACCATTAATGCGCGCCTGGCTACAATGGGATACGATCATGAAAAAAGACATGACATGAATATCCTTTTTGGTGTAGAAGAAGACTTGGGGATGCTTACCAAAGGACTGACCTTTACCGGACGGGTGGCTTATTCAGGGATAGAATCCAGCACCAGGCAACAAGCTAGAGAATATCCTCCAACCTATCTTTATGATCCGGTAACGGGCTCTTATACCCTGCATGGAGATGCTTACGTGTTGGGAAATTACACCTTGAGAGCCTTCCAGGGGTTGTATAGCGAAAGGTTAAATATTCAGGCCTACCTGAATTATGACAGGACTTTTGGCAGCCATCATTTTACTTCTTTGATGTTGCTTAACCGGCAGTCCTATAATGATAAAAATGCCGGGTGGATTCCTTCTCACTTCAAAGGCTTTTCTTTCAAGGCAGGATACGATTATGAGGGTAAATACCTTCTTAATATAGTGGCCTCTTATAATGGATCGGACCGATTTAGAAAGGGAAACAGATATGGTTTGTTCCCGGCAGTTTCTGTGGGTTACAACATCGCCAAAGAACCCTTTTTTAAAGAACAGTTTGGCTTTGTGGACCTGATGAAATTTAGGGCTTCTTATGGATTGGTAGGTTCTGATGTTACACCCGGAAACCGGTATTTGTATGAACAGACTTATAATGAGGGCCCCGCTTATTCCTTTGGCGAGACGGATAATCCGGAAGGAACCATTACGGAGGGTGATTTGGGAAATCCCAATGTAACCTGGGAGAAACAAAAGGAGTTTGATGTAGGGCTCGATATGAATTTATTTAACAGCCACTTTTCATTAACGGTTGATTATTTTAACAATATACGGTACGACCAGCTTACGGTTCCTCAAAACATTCCGTTAATTATCGGTATTGGTATTTCTCCTAAAAATGTTGCCAGGGTGAAGAATAAGGGCATTGACGGAAAACTTAGTTATTATAACAACATAGGTAATGTGGGCTACCATATAGATGGTGTTTTTTCTTTTGCGAAGAACAAAATATTATATCAGGCCGAAGCGGCTCCCGCTTTTCCATGGCTTGCGGTTACCGGTCATTCTATAGGCCAACCCTTTGGGTATACGTTTATTGGTTTTTATCAAAACGAAGCGGAAATTGCCAAGAGTCCTAAACCAAATACGGCCTCCGATATTGTGCCCGGTGACTTAAAGTATAAGGATTTAAATGGCGACGACATAATAGATGCCTATGATAAAGGTCCTATAGGAATGCCGAACTTGCCCAATACGACAGCCGGACTGACGCTGGGGGCTAATTACAAAGGACTCAGTTTAAATCTCCTTTTTCAAGGGGCCTGGGGATACAGTTTGAGCATAGTAGGAACGGGTATAGAACCGTTTAAAAGTCAGTTCCAGCCGATTCATCAGCTGGCATGGACGCCGGACAACGCCCAGAATGCGAAGTTTCCCAGGCTAACGACGAATCCTACAACAATCAACAGCCCGTCCTCCTATATGTCTGATTTTTGGTTGCTGGATGTGGTGTACGTCCGATTAAAATCAATTCAAATGAGTTATCAGTTTCCCGATAACTGGTTGCTCTTTAATGTGAGTAATGCCCGATTATATTTAAGCGCGTACAATTTATTTACGTGGAAGAATTATGATTTATATCAGCAGGATCCCGAAGTGCAGTCGCATTCAATCGGCACGGCCTATTTGAATCAACGGGTGATAAATATCGGGCTTCAGGTAGGATTCTAAAGAAATAATATAAAATACAGCAGGGTTATGAAATACATACATACGGGCTTTGTGCTATTGTTAATGCTTTTGGCTGCTTGTTATAAAGAACCAGACACGGTTTATGACAATTATGTCAGCCAGGAACGGATTATTAAATCATTTGATGTGGGAGCGCAGCAAGTCGGGGATGCCGTTATTTCGCTGAGGGGGGATTCGGCAACGGTGACAGTGAGTGTAAAGAACGGCACGGACTTATCTTCGATAACACCGACTATTGTAGTATCTCCTGAAGCTACCATATCTCCGGCCTCCGGAGAGCCTGTGGATTTTGCCGCGCATGATAATAAATATACTTATGTGGTGACTTCGGCTTCCGGTATACAAATGAAATGGACGGTTTTTATTCGTTACAATAATGGTTTAAAGCTGATCCCCAATACGGGCGACTGGGATCCCGATGTAAAGGTCTATAGTGACTCGCTGTATAACGCTTATCTGACCCGCTATAAGGGCTGGAACGGCGGAGACGGTTGCACGTCTTTGTTGTTGCCGAATGGTGACATTCTTTGGACGTTTCAGGACAGTTTTATTGGTGAAATAGATGACGACAGGAGTCGGGATCCGGCTAAAAATACCTTCGTTCGTAATGCCGCCTTTATTCAAAAAAATGGTGCCCTGAATAGCCATGAACTGCTTAACCCGGCCGATGGCGGCCCCAAGACCTGGATCACCGTACCCGGAGCGGTTGACGGGGACAAAGACCTTTATTGGGAAGGATATGCCCAGATTGTAGACGGTAAAGTGCAGCTGTTAATGGGACATATGCATCTGGAAGACGGCGTATTGGCACACCAGGCTACGGATGTGGCTGTTTTTTCTCTTCCTGGTATGAAACTGGAAAAAATAGTCTCTTCCGATCCCATGCCGGAGAATTTAGCATTACATAAAAATGCTTATGCCTCCTCCACCCATACCGGTGATGTCGGCAGCCCTGACGCGGTTACCGATGGAGAACTAGCAACCCGCTGGGGAAGTAATTATACCGATGATGAATGGATCTATGTTGATTTAGGGCAATCATCCACCATCGATAGCGTGGTGCTTGTTTGGGAAAATGCTTACGCGGCGTCTTATAAAATACAGGTATCTGAGGACGCGCAGAATTGGACCGATGTGTATACCAATACAGACGGACACGGGGGAACGGAACAGATTACCTTCACGCCGGTAGAGGCCCGCTACGTCCGTATGCTTGGCCTTAAGCAGGCACAGCTTGCGTTCGGTACCTTTGGTTATTCTTTGTATCAATTTGCGATTTACAACAGCAGTAAAGAGAAGGGAGATGCCCGATTGTACGTGGGAGAACTCGCCTTTGAGTCCGGCTTTTATGCCGCTGACGGATATACGTATATTTATGCGAGCGAGGGGTACGGGATCTGCGCTTCTCACTTGTATGTGGCACGGGTAGCCAATCATGACCTTACGGGACAATGGGAGTTCTATACAAAGGATGGCTGGGTGCAGGAAGCACCTGCGGATCATAGTGAGTTTGTGGATATCTGTAATGCGAATGTTACCCAACCCAATGTGTTTGAAGAAGACGGAAAGTATTATCTGGTCTCCCAGGCTACCTGTTACGGATTAAATATTAATATATGGGAGAGCAACAGCCCTACGGGACCTTTTATAAACAGCAGAACGATTTATAAGATCCCTGAAAAATATTCGCAGGATTCCCCGGAACTGCCTCATTTTATTTCCTATAATGCTTTTGTGCACCATAGCTTATCCAGAGAAGGTGAGCTGGTCATATCCTATAATATAAACCCGATAGGATTTGCAAATAACTTTAACGGCCCGGGAACGGCAGACAATTACAGACCGTATTTTGTACGAATATTTAATTGGAAGTGATTGGGTCTGTGGATGGCCAGACTGCTAAAGATGGACGGACCCCGGTAAATCATGACCTTCTCCGAGAAGAGCGACCATGGCCCGTTTTTGTTTTGGGTAAGAAAGTATTGTTACCTGTGCAGTTTTACACTTCGGAAAAATTTTTCGAATAGTTGCCTTGCCCTGTCAAAGAAATGTATAACGAACGGAATCTATTTTAAAATGTAAGTGTAAACGGAGTCGCTTACATCCTGATGCTACACATCATCGGGTTTTATGCTCCGACATATAAAAAGGTTAAAAAAATTGGCGAAGCGTATATTTTTATTTTTAGCAGGGTGGCTTTTAGCGGTTTATCAGCCTGTGTTGGGACAGTATTACATCTCTCTTGACAACGACCAGGGAACGGGCATAAATTGGATGGTAGCGCCTCAGGTTGATATAGGAGCGGACAGCCTGCTTATTTTTAAACCCGGCTATGATACCTCAGGTTGGGTAAAGGCGGTGGTTCCCGGAACCGTATTTACCTCTTACGTGCAGGCCGGGTTAGAGAAGGATCCTAACTATGGCGATAACATTTACCAGGTTGAGCAGTCTGAATACGATCGTAACTTTTGGTATCGTACCACTTTTGTTTCTCCGGTTTACAAAAACGGACAAAAGGTATGGCTTAACTTTGAGGGAATTAACAGAAAGGGGGTGATCTTCCTGAATGGGGCGCGTCTGGGAAAACTGGATGGCTTTATGGAACAAGGAAAGTATGATGTTACTGCTTTGTTGAAAAAGGATGAAGAGAATGTGTTGGCGGTGCTGGTCTATGTTCCCATTCGTCCGATCCCCAATTATGCCAGCCCTACTTATATCTCCAGTGACGGTTGGGACTGGATGCCTCCTGTGCCGGGTTTGGAAATGGGGATTACCGATGACGTGTATCTCAGCATAACGGGAGGAGTAACCCTGGAATATCCCTGGATAAGAACGCAGGTACCTGCTTTGGATACGGGGGTGATAAGCTTGCAAGTCGGTCTATACAATGCTTCTAAAGAAAGCAAGAAAGGCGTTCTCGGCGGGCTTATTCAACCCGGAAATATCAGGTTTGCCAAAGAAATACAAGTGGGCGCGGGTAAGCATCTCACTTATAAGTTTGATACGGCTCAATTTAAACAACTTATTATAAATAATCCTGAGCTGTGGTGGCCCAATGGGTATGGGAAGCCCCATTTATATACCTGCGATTTAAAATTTACTGTTGACGGGGAAATTTCAGACAGCAGGAAGATCACCTTCGGCATCAGAGAATACAGCTATGATACGATCGGCGGCGTACTGCACCTTGCGATAAATGGTACCCGGATATTTATTAAAGGCGGTAACTGGGGCATGTCGGAGTACTTGTTGCGTTGCCGGGACGAGCAGTATGATCTGAGGGTGCGACTACACAAAGCGATGCATTTAAACATGATCCGGAATTGGTTGGGGTCTGTTACCGACGAGGAGTTTTATGACGCCTGTGATAAATACGGCATAATGGTATGGGATGATTTCTGGCTGAATTCTCATCCGAATCTGCCCAGAGACCTATTCGCTTTCAACAGAAACGCTGTTGAAAAAATAAAACGACTGCGTAATCATCCTTCTATCGCCGTTTGGTGCGGTGATAATGAAGGATATCCACTGCCTCCTTTAAATGGCTGGTTAGCGGAAGATGTGGCTACGTTTGATGGAGGAGATCGGTGGTATCAGGCTAATTCACATGCGGACGCGCTCACGGGCAGTGGCCCCTGGACAAATTTTAAACCACAATGGTATTTTACCAAGTACCCCGGAGGTTTTGGCGGAAATACCGGATGGGGACTGCGTACAGAAATAGGCACGGCTGTTTTTCCGACATTTGCAAGCTTTAAAAAATTCATCCCACGGGAAGACTGGTGGCCGCGCAACGAAATGTGGAACAAACACTTCTTTGGCAAATCGGCAGCTAACGCTGGTCCTGATCGGTATATGAAGGGAATTAATGACCAATACGGAGCGGCTGCCGGAATTAAGGATTTTTGCAGGAAAGCCCAATTGTTAAACATAGAGACGAATAAAGCAATATTTGAGGGTTGGCTGCAGCACCTGTGGAATGACGCGTCAGGTGTGATGCTCTGGATGAGTCAGTCGGCCTATCCTTCAATGGTATGGCAAACCTATGATTATTATTATGATTTAACCGGCGCGTTCTGGGGCGTGAAGAAAGCCTGTGAGCCTTTGCATATTCAATGGAGTTATGCCAGTGACACCGTCAAAGTAATTAATACGACCTCCCGTAATTATGACAGTCTTTTTGCGGAAGCTACCGTCTATGACCTGGACGGAAAGGAAATACTGCATCAATCAACAAAAGTAAGTTCATATACGAATACGGCTACCCCCTGTTTTAAATTAGACTTTGCAGCGAACAGCCTTGATCTGGCATACGATAAAAAGGTTGTTGCTTCGTCTACCTCTGGTGATGCGGCAGGAGCCGGTGCGGTGGCCGATAATAACCAGAGCTCCCGGTGGAGCAGTGATTATTCGGATGATCAATGGATCTACGTGGACCTGGGCAGGGTACAGCAAGTAGGCGCCGTTTTACTTCATTGGGAAGCTGCTTATGCGAAAGCATACAAATTGCAGGTGTCCGATGATGCGATGCACTGGAAAACTGTACATATGGAAAAAAAAGGAGCGGGAGGAATCGAAAAAATTACTTTTGGGCCGGTAGAGGTGCGCTACATAAGAATGCTCGGACTGGAAAGGGCAACCCGGTTTGGTTATTCGCTTTATGCATTTAAAGTCTATGAAAAAAAGGCTGTCCCTCAACCGAAAGTACAGTTTATCCGGTTGGCTTTACAAAACGCGAAAGGAGAACAGTTGTCTAATAACTTTTATTGGCGGAGTACACAGGGAAATGATTATACCGCGTTAAATTCACTTGATGCTGCAAAGTTGAAAGTACGGTCCACTATAAAAAGTAAAGGACAGGAAAAAGTGATCGAAGCGACGATAAGGAACCCGGCATCCGCTGATGATATCGCTTTTGCCATAGATGTCCAGGCGATACGAGCTAAAGATGGCCGCCGCATCCTTCCTGCGTTGATGAGCGACAATTACTTTACGCTGTTTCCAGGGGAAACGAAAAAAATAACCATCCGATTTAATAAAAAGATTTTGGGAGACAGCGAATATCAGTTATTGGTCAGGCCGTATAACCATCCTTATTGAAAGCGGCCTTGGAAATAATTGTTTATCTCAAAAGCCGGAGTATTTACCTTATAGAATCATTTTATGAAAAGAACCGACCCTTAAATTGTTTATAATGAAAAAAATAGTTGTATTCTGTATTGCAATTTTATTTTGTACTTCGTCAATCGTAAGCGGGCAGATTACGCTTCCTGCGTTCTTTTCAGATGGAATGGTGTTACAGCAGAAGACCAATGCGCCCATTTGGGGTTGGGCTGCACCCGGGGAGGAAATAACGGTAGCGGGAAGCTGGAATAAGGACACGCTTATAACGCGTGCCAACGACTATGGGGAGTGGATGGTGAAAGTGAGTACGCCTGAGGCGGGAGGGCCCTACCAACTGACGGTGGAAGGCAGTAAGACCATTGTCGTGAACAATGTATTGATCGGTGAGGTATGGCTTGCCTCCGGGCAATCGAACATGGAAATGCCGGTAGCCGGTTGGCCTGGAAATCCGATTCTTAATTCTAAGGAAATGATAGCGCAGGCTGATTATCCGCAGATCCGTTTGTTCAATGTAAAGAATATGGTGGCTATTAAACCGCAAAAAAATGTGGAAGGTTCCTGGTCCGCCGTGAGTCCGAAAACGGTGGCCGGCTTTAGTGCCGCTGCTTACTTTTTCGGTCTTCAATTGTACAAGAAGTTGCAGGTGCCGATAGGGTTGATCTCCAGCGAATGGGGAGGTACTATGGCTGAGGCCTGGACCAGCGAAGGCGGCTTGCGGCCATTGGGTGACTTTGACAGCGCTTTGAACAGGCTGGATGAGATAAGACCAAGTATACAGTGGGCGAGAAAAGCAGATAAGCAACGCCAGGAAGACTGGCAAAAGCGGTTAAAGCAGGTGCGGACTGATTTTGCGGAGAAAGCCCTGAATGACTCACAATGGAAAAACATCAAAGTGCCTTCTATCTGGGAAGAGGAAGGTTATCCCGGGGTGGACGGTATTGCATGGTATCGTAAAAACGTGTATATACCCGAGGACTGGGCGGGCGATTCGCTGGTGTTGAACCTGGGGCCTATTGATGACAATGACATGACTTGGTTTAATGGCCAAAAGGTGGGAGCGACAAATGGATTTTTGTACAACAGACGTTATGTTATTCCGGGAGAAATCGTTGAAGCGGGGAATAACCTTATTGCCGTCCGAATCCGGGATACCGGTGGCGACGGAGGAATGAACGGGAAGCCGAAGGAACTCCGATTATTTCCGGCTCATCGGGCCGGGGTCGATACCATTAGTTTAGCCGGTAAGTGGAAGTTTAATATAGCCGCGAGAAAAAAACCAATGCTTGTTCCCAATAGCCCCAATACGCCCTCTGTGCTTTTTAACGGTATGATCGCCCCGTTGATTCCTTATGCCATCCGGGGGGTGATCTGGTACCAGGGAGAATCTAATGTCGGACGGGCCAAGCAATATACGAGGCTTTTTCCTGCCATGATTAAAGATTGGCGACGTTTATGGAATCAGGGGGAGTTTCCCTTCTATTTTGTTCAGATTGCGCCTTTCCCCTACTGGGGAATAGGGGAGCAAGGGGCGCGACTCAGAGATGCGCAAAGACAGACTTTAAACGTACCGAATACAGGGATGGTTGTTACGATGGATATTGGCGATACTACGATCATTCATCCCGCCAACAAGGAGGCCGTAGGCAAAAGGCTCTCCCTTTGGGCTTTGTCACAGGTATATGGTAAACATAATCTTGTTTATTCCGGTCCCTTGTATAAAAGCATGAGCGTGGAAGGGAACAAAGCCATCTTGTCCTTCAGTCATGTGGATGGTGGACTAATGACCAAGCGTGGTGGCTTACGCGGCTTCGAAATCGCGGGAAGCGATGGTGTTTTTGTTCCTGCCCAGGCACAAATTTCGGGGACACACGTAATCGTTTCTGCGGCATCTGTTAAACATCCTAAAGCGGTGCGGTACGGCTGGACGGATACCGCCCAGGCTTATTTATTTAATAAGTCCGGGTTACCCGCATCTTCCTTTAGTACCCGGAATCCTACCTTACCGTAAAATTAAACAGAGATGAGAATTTTTATTGTAATCTGTCTTTTGCTTTCTTCTGTTTGTGGCTATACACAGTCTGTAGAAGAAGTATTGCCCGGTGTTTTTAAAATTACCATGGGAGCGCCGTCGGATTTTACGCCTGTAAGTTTAATGGTAGATCGGGCCCCTTCGAAGGATGCGATGAGGAAACTTCCTCAACAAGAGATACCGTTTGAGTTGGCTGACATCGGGATTGAAATCAATGACCGGGGTGTTATTGTAGCTATACCTCTCGGGGATAACGAGCAGTTGTATGGATTTGGCCTGCAGATGAAGTCCTTTAGGCAGAATGGCCTGCGTAAAGTTCCGGTGGTAAATGACCATCCTTTAAATAACCTGGGGTTTACGCACGCGCCACTTCCCTATTACGTATCGAATAAAGGATATGCCGTTTTAGTCAATACGGCCCAGTATTGTACTTTTTATTGCGGGGGCAGCCAGCCGAAAAGATATGAAGGGAATATTGATAAAAAAGAAGCTGCTGTAAAACTTTCCGTTCATGATTTATATGCAATGGAAAATAAGGCGGGCAATAGGGTGTTAGTAGATATTCCGGGAGTGAAAGGCATAGAGGTGTATGTCTTTGCGGGAACGAATATGCGTACGGCCGTTCAACGGTATAATTTATTCGCCGGGGGCGGTGCGTTCCCGCCAATTTGGGGACTTGGCATCAAGTACCGGGTAAAAGCGGATTTTAAAGCGGCGGATATCTATAAGGTAACACGTTATTTTCGGCAGCATAAAGTTCCCGTTGATGTGATCGGCCTTGAACCTGGCTGGCAAACCGGAGCATATCCCTGTACCTTTGTCTGGAATAAGGCGGGTTTCCCCCATCCTCAGGCTATGTTGAAGAAGCTGGGGAAAATGGGATATAAAGTAAATCTTTGGGAGCATGCTTTTGTCTCTTCTGCCTCTCCGCTATATGATTCATTGTACAACAGGTCAGGGGACTTCTTGGGGTTTAACGGACTGGTACCCGATTTTGCGGATCCCGTTGCCAGGGGAATTTTTGCAGTCTATCATAGAAAAAACCTGGTCGATATTGGTGTCTCAGGTTTTAAACTGGACGAATGCGATAACGCTGATTTACGGTATGGGAACGCGAGGTGGAGCTTCCCTGAGTTGTCTCATTTCCCTTCCGGTTTGGATGGGGAACAGATGCATCAGCTCTTTGGACTTTTGTATCAGAAGACCATATTTGATATCTTTAGGGCGATTAATCAACGCACCTATTTGGATGTGCGTTCTTCTAATGCGCTTGCCTCTCCCTTCTCTTCTGTTCTGTACAGCGATACCTATGATCTGGAAGAATATGTAGCAATGACATGTAACGCCGGTTTCTCAGGGTTGCTCTGGTCTCCGGAGGTTCGCGAGGCCGGGTCTTTTCGTGAACTGGTCAGGCGCAGTCAGGTTTCTGTTTTGTCTGCCCAGACGGTGTACAATTGCTGGTACCTTGAAAATCCTCCCTGGCTGCAGTTTGACCGGGGAAAGAATAATGAAGGTGTCTTATTACCTGAAGCCGAGGCTAATGAAGAAATCATCAGGAAGCTGCTCAATTTCAGAATGTCCTTGATTCCCTATTTATATAATGCGTTTTTTGAATATTATTCAACAGGGATGCCCGTGTTCAGGGCGTTGGTAATGGATTATCCCGAAGATGAAAACACTTTTGAGTTGGCCGATGAATATATGATTGGACAGGATTTGCTTGCCGCTCCCATTACAGGGGATGCTGATGAACGGACGGTTTATCTTCCCGAGGGAACTTGGTATGATTTTAATACGAACAAACAATATGAAGGAGGAAGAAGCTATACCGTTTCCTTCAGCCTTAACGATATTCCTGTTTTTGTGAAGGGAGGAACCATTTTGCCCTTGGCTGAGCCGGTGCAATATGTTGGTGAAGAGACCAAGTTCAATCTAGTCTGCCGGGTCTATGGTAAACCCACTCGCCCTGCCCAGCTTATTGAGGACGACGGCGTTACCTTTGATTATGAGAAGGAAGATTTTAACCGGGTGGACATCGTTTCAGAAAATGGTATGCTAAAACTAATCAGACATGGTAATTATAGCGTGAAAAAGTATGCCGTCAAGGAGGTAATGCGTGTTAAATAATCCACCTCACGGTCCGACTGTATACGGTATGAAATTGATGGTTAAAAGACAATTCTAACTTGCGTCCCGATTTAGGAGCGACGGATGTTTTTCGTTGCAGATACACGTTCCCGTATCTTAAAAAGAAGGACAATGCTATGACGTACCAGATTGTCGCTGCCCCGAAGATGATATACTTGTAAATAAGAAGGACAGATTAAGTAAACTGCCTGATGGAATAGACGGAAAATGTGATTGAGGCAGCAAACTTCAAATAAATATCGGGTAAGTAATGCATTCTGACCGGTAAACCTATATAATTTTTATTATATTTATTGTGCTGGTACTTGGAATGGCACCGCGTACGGTTGAGGTTTTTCAGGACTTATAAAACTTTTTTCGTAAAAAATTGGAAATTTTAAATAAAACTTTGTACGTTTGATATAGTTAAACGATTTAGCGTTTGAAAGAGGTTTTGGGTATAGGAGGTCCTGATAGATGCTTCATAATTTGAATAAATATGGATGATTTTTCAAACAGCAGGATGATTGTTCAGTTGCAGTCGGGGGACATAAAGGCCTTCGATTGCATTTATGCTAAATACCATCAGGCCCTCTACCGGAATATTTTAAGTATAACCAGGAATCGCGAGATAGCAGAAGATATTTTACAAGAAGTCTTTATCACACTATGGGAGCGTCGTTCAGATCTTAAAAAGGAAAAATCATTAGCGGGATGGCTGTTTGTTATAAGTTTTAACAAATCGGTCAATTACATGAAAAAAGAGCTGGGAAGGTTAAAGAAAAGAAATGCGCTTCCCTTAAATACGGTAGATGACCTGGAGGAGAAGCCCAATGTGAATAAAGAGGAGTGGAGGTATGAGCTCTTGCAAAGAGCCGTCAAAGAATTATCTCCTCAAAAACAAAAAGCTTTTGTTTTATGTAAACTGAAAGGCAAAACATACAAAGAAGCGGCTGAAGAGCTGAACATTTCAAAATATACCGTGAAAGAGTATTTATCTTCTGGCATGTCGGTTGTCAAAAATTTTATAGAGAAGCATGCCCAGGCTCTGAATTATATTGACATCGTAATATTTATTCTGATAATTTTTAATTAGTAGACTTTAGAGAATGATTTATATAGAATCGCTGTAAAACCAACTCATCGCCTTAGGTATGGGTTGGATATAAGGCGCAGAATCAGCCTTGTGAAAGCATATATTGACGTATGGTTTGTGGTGAGGCCTCGCCTATTGAAC
>CAYXRN010000038.1:0-18486 GCA_964467635.1 uncultured Chitinophagaceae bacterium
ACGAGGCGGATCCGTTGCACGAATATATTTTCTGGGGCAGGGAAAGGCATGGCAGTGCAAGGTGGAACAACCTGGGCTATCCCCAACGGGCGGTAAGGTCCGAAAGGTACTTATACATCTGGAACCTGAAGCCGGAGCGTTACCCTGCCGGAGCCCCCAAAGAGGTAAAGGGCGACACCCTCGTTTGGGACTACGGCGATATTGACCCTTCTCCCTCTAAGGCATTGATGATTCACGAGCAGGGAAAGCTTTTTGCCTTGACATTCGATAAATTTCCCCGGGAGATGCTATACAATATAAAAAAAGATCCCTATTGCCTGCATAACCTGGCCGGGGATCCTAATTATCAGGGAATAAAAAAGAAACTGTCAACCGTGTTAAAACAAAAATTAAAAGAAACACAGGATCCGAGAATGGGAAACAACCCCAATGTTTGGGAAAGTTACAGAAGGTATGGTCCGATACATGACTTTCCCCGGCCGGCGTGGGCAGATAGTATAATAAAAAGCCAGGTGGTAAGAAAGTAATGGATATGCTGCCTTGAAAGGCCGGATGATAAACAGGCGTGATCATACATCAACTAAGTACTTGCTAGGGATCGTAATTTGATAAAATGACATAGGTATGCGGGAAGTAACTAAAATATTTTTTATTGGTTTTTTGTTCAGTTTGTTTGGTTTGCCAGGGATGGGACAAAGCCGGTCGCCGGAACGCCCGAATGTCCTGTTTATTTTTGTGGATGACCTTCGTCCGGATCTCGGGTGCTATGGGAATAGGATTGTACACTCCCCACATATAGATGAGCTTGCTTCACAAAGCGTTTTATTTTCTCACCAATATGCGGTTGTCCCTACCTGCGGGGCCAGCCGTTGCGCTATCCTTACCGGCTACCTACCGAGGAGCCAGGCGGCCTTGTCCAACGAAGCCTGTGTTACGTTTATTTCGAACCAACCTCAAACGAAAGAACCAAAAACATTTATTGCCAATCTGAAACAAAACGGATACTATACGGTGGGTATTGGAAAGGTAAGCCATTACGCAGACGGTTACGTGTACGGCTACCAGCAGAAAAAAAGCAATCAACTTGAATTGCCTTACAGCTGGGATGAAATGCTGTTTAATCCCGGAAAATGGGGAACCGGCTGGAACGCTTTCTTTGGTTATGCAGACGGGACCAACCGCAATGACCGTCATAAAGAAGTAAAGCCATATGAAAAGGCCAACGTAGGCGACGACGGTTACCCGGATGGCCTGACGGCTGACCTTGCTGTAAAAACGATGGAAAGACTGGCAAAAAAGCAGCAGCCCTTCTTTTTGGCGGTGGGCTTTTTTAAGCCCCATCTGCCCTTTAATTCCCCGGAGAAATATTGGGAGCTGTATGATGAATCCGAGATCCCCTTAACCCATTCTCCCGGTATACCGGAAAAGGTAAACAGAGCCAGTTTGAACAACAGCGCGGAATTCAACCAATATAAATTGGGGGAAGAGCATCCCACACTGGAAAATCCGGTATCTGACGCTTATGCACGGAAACTAAAACACGCTTATTATGCGGCGATCAGCTATACAGATGCCCAGGTCGGTAAAGTATTGGAGGAATTAAATCGGCTGGGGCTGGCCGAGCATACGATCGTTGTTCTGTGGAGTGATCATGGGTGGCATCTGGGAGACGACCGGGTGTGGGGAAAACATACCCTTTTTGAGTATGCTACCAAGAGTGTGCTGCTCATAAAAACACCAGGGCAGCAGCAGGGTAAAGTATGCCGAAAGGTAGTTAGCGCAATAGACATATATCCCACTTTAATGGAGTTATGCGGTGTGGCATTGCCGCATGCTGTAGACGGCCGGAGTTTGGTTCCGTTGTTAAAGAATCCGAAAACGCGTTGGCAGAACGAAGCTTTTAGTTATTTCAAGCGAGGGATTTCATTAAGGACAAAAAGGTATCGGCTGACAAAATATTTTAGAGCGCAAAAGCCGGTTGT
The DNA here is from genome assembly GCA_964467635.1 of uncultured Chitinophagaceae bacterium. Classification (GTDB taxonomy): domain Bacteria; phylum Bacteroidota; class Bacteroidia; order Chitinophagales; family Chitinophagaceae; genus FW021-bin31. The sequence continues at coordinate 1,983 of CAYXRN010000038.1, forward strand.
AGAATTGTATGATCATAAAAATGATCCTTATGAAAATAAAAATATTGCGGCTTCCCATCCCCGGCTGGTTAAAAAACTAATGCGGGAATGGCAAAAAGGAAACACCGGACTTTATGACAAAAAATAAATAGATCAATGACATGAAAAACTATACATTACAATCCGTTCTGGCAGGACTTGTTGTCCTGTTGGCAGTAGTCACTTTTTACTCCTGTGAAAAAGAGGATAAAATAAAAGAACCGGTCGTTACCATAAAACCTGCGGCCGACCTGCAGGCTTTTCCAGGTTTACACCGGGCGAAACTGCAATGGACGGTGACCGACCCTGCTGTTAAAAAGGCCGTTGCCTATTGTGACAATGGGGATTCTGTTGTTGTTCCCTACGAAGGCGCAGAAGAAATGTCCGCTTTGTTTACAGGACTCACAGGCGGGAACTACTCTTTTAAAGTATATCTCTATGACGAACAGGGGCATCCTTCTGCCAGGGCAAAAGTGGTGATCCGGGTGTATGGAGACCGGTATATTCAGTCGCTTTCCTCCAGGAAGATACATGACGCTATTTATGAAGGCGGAGATGTAATGATCGTGTGGGAGGATCCCGAAAAAAACGCATTAAGTACAGAGGCACGCTATGTGGATATTAACGGCGATACGCAGACCGTTCAGGTGGAGCGTTCGACGGATACCACGATTTTAAAACAATACAAAGCCGGATCTTATTTTCAGTATCACAGCTTATACAAACCCGTTCCCGAAGCGCTGGATACCTTTTACGCTGCTTATGCTTCAGCAGAAAAATCGAGTACGTTCATCAATCCGCTCTTTCAGAATAAAGGAGCAGATCCCTGGGCCGTATACAAAGACGGTACTTATTACTTTACATATACTACAGGCGGAAGCGTTGTTTTGTATGCCACTGAGGAAATGTCGGAATTAAGCCAGGCAGAACCCGTAAAGGTATGGGATCCCCCTTCCGGTACAGATCACTCTCATGAAATATGGGCTCCTGAGCTTCATTTTTTAAATGGCAAATGGTATATTTATGTGGCTGCAGATGATGGCCAGGACGTAAACCACCGGATGTTCGTGCTGGAAAATGCCTCCGCAGATCCTTTGCAAGGTACCTGGGAATTTAAAGGAGAGTTAGCGGAACCTGCTGACGAATGGGCCATAGACGGCACAATTTTACAATACAATGGACAGCTGTATATGATTTGGTCAGGCAAAACGGGAGGTACTTTCCCCCAAAATATTTATATCGCGCCGATGAGCAACCCCTATACTTTAGCAGGCAGCCGGGTGGTGATCTCTACCCCGGAATATGCCTGGGAAAAAAACGGGGCGCCTATTAACGAAGGGCCGGCCGTACTCAAGAATAACCAGGGCGGTGTATTCGTTATTTATTCCGGAAGCGGTTTCTGGACCGACGATTACTGCCTGGGCATGCTCAGCTTAAAAGCCGGTGGTGATCCGATGAACCCGGCAGACTGGACAAAAACACCCACGCCGGTGCTCAAAAGAAGCGCGGCGGCAAGTGCTTACGGTCCGGGACACTGCAGCTTCTTTCCCTCCCGAGATGGCACAGAACAATGGATTCTTTATCATGCGCGCACCTATCCCAACGGAGGAAGTACCAACCACCGCAACCCACGCATGCAAAAGATCACATGGAATACCGATGGTACGCCCAACTTTGGCGTGCCTGTCACAGTGGGCGAGGCCACCCGTACACCTTCAGGAGAATTTTAAAAGCTATAGAATACCCTATGTCAGAAAAACGAATCAGCAGAAAAAACTTTCTTAAGAATTTTGGATTAATGACGCTGTCTGCGCCGGGCTTGGCCCGACTGGCTTCGGAGGGGCCGGTGGAAAACGAATGGAAAATCCAGGGCGCTTACAAGGACGGCGGCTTTTTTAAAAGCAAAAGCTGGGAAACCAGGCGCGGTTCCTGGCGCCGGAAGGGGCAAGCACAGACCGGTGACGTTTTACTCGCCGAAAAGGGAAAAGGCGTCCATATCGTTGTAGCCGAAAAGGAGCATTCTGCCGTACAGCAGGCTGCCAAATTCCTTTCCGGCGATATCGAAAGCATCAGCGGGTATAAGCCTGGTATAAAGCAACAGGCGACAGCGGGTGAAACCGTGATCCGCATTGCCACCCTGGGGGTGAGTGATGTTCCGGATGACATCGCCCTTGCAGCTATCAAAGGGAAATGGGAAGCATACAAGATCTGCACCAAAGCAGACGTTGTTTGGCTGATTGGTTCCAATTACCGGGGCACGGCCTTTGCCGTGTATACCCTTAGTGAGCGGTTGGGGGTAGATCCTTTATACCTTTGGAGTGGTTATACCCCTGAGGCGGCTGAAACCCTGATTCTCAAAGAAACCGATTACAGCAGCGGACCGCCTTCCTTTAAGTACCGCGGGTTTTTTCATGACGACGAAGATATTTTACCCAGGCCCTTCGAATGGGGAGGCTATCCGCTCCGGGTGGGCGACGTCGATATACTGTGGTACCAGAAGTACTTCGAAACGGCACTCAGGCTGCGCATGAACATGGTTGCTCCCTACACCCGCGTACACCGGCGTTATGAAGTACAAAAATGCGCAGACGACTGGGGGTTGATTTATACCTCCCACCATTATGATGTGTTGTTGTCCAACCCGTTTGGCATCATCCGTTTTGGCCTGGCAGAAAAACGAGGGGTGAGTCCCGAGTGGAACTGGTTCAAGAATAAAGAAGGGATGGTGAAGTTCTGGCGTGGCGGCGTGTGGGAGAATAAAGAATTGGATTGTATCTGGCCGGTAGGCCTGAGGGGGACAAATGATTACGGTTATCCCTTTCCAGAAGACATGTCCAAAAAAGAACAAACCCGCGTGTTTAATCATGTGATTAATACCCAGGTAAGTACGGTAAAAGATATTTTACCCTGTGATGAGCCACCGGTTTATACGTTTACCCTTTATACCGAAATGCTCAATAAGTATGAGGCCGACAAAAGCGATTTTCAACTTCCGGAAGACGTCATTATTGTATGGCCGGATGATAACAATGGGGTGATGAGGGGATTACCTAAGACTTTAGGTAAATGGAAGCATGGCGTATATTATCATTTGGCGTATTACGGAATGGACCTGCATAAACAGGGGACTCATATTGTTTCTCCTTATACGATTACCGATCAGTTTAAAAAGATAATCGATGCGGGGGCTACGGAATATATGCTGCTGAATGTTTCGGAAATGCGCGACTATATGATGGAGGGAAGGCTGATAGCTGAAATAAGCTGGGATCAGGATTTTGTGTTAAATGAAAAAGATCCGGGCACGGCTTATATTGATTGGTGGGCCAATGAATATTTCGGGCCTGAGCAAATAGCGCAGATACGAAAGGTATATCAGGATTACTATGAGCTATTATACGAACCTAAAAAACTCTGGTTCGGGGCGAACCAGGTATGGAAATTACTAGAGGCCCTGGTGAAAAAATATAAGGGCGAATCTTATAAAGGAATTGGCGATGAAACGGTAGAACAGTTGAAGCGCAGAGCAAAGAAGTATAGTGCTACCATGGCGCTGATTACAGCATGCATGGAAGAGATGACACCCGATCAGCAGCAGTACTTTTTTGAAAATACCTGGTTAGGTCTATCGTTTGACTGGCGGCCAACCCAGGCGGCCCTCTTGCTTCATCAGGCACTCCGGGAGAACGACCGGCAAAAAGCCTGGAAGCTTATCCGCCAATCTATTCAACCGCTGGAGCAGTTGGAATTAGAAATTCTGAAAGCGGAGCGCCCGCCTTTTGACAAATGGTACCGGGAGAGCTGGATACGCGGAACCCTTACGCCATTAAACGTCCATCGTTCTTATGAATTGGTCAGGGCATTCATTGCCTCAAACGGTACGGCAGCACGTCCCCCTAAAAGAAACGGGCACAATAATCTGGAGCAATGCAAGATCTGGAGCGATTTCCTGGAAGCCTCTGAACGGTTAGATGATCCGCTGTCCCGGTCGTAAGAACCGCATTTGTTTACCGAAAACAACGATTGGCATATGATAGGAAAAGGGCATGGTTTATTGTGGTTGTTCACTGCTTTATATATGCTGTTCCCTGTTGTTTCTCAGGCAGATAACGGGTACCGGCTCTGGTTAAAGTATGACAAGATTAAAGATCCCGTTTACCTGAACCAGGCGAGAGAAGCGATCAGGTCCGTGAATGTTTGTGGTCACTCAGCTACAATTAAAGTGGCAAGGGAGGAACTCAAAAAAGGGCTGGAAGGCCTGTTGGGAATGCCATTGGTTTCCGGGAACCCGCAAACGCCGAGCTCCGGCACGCTGCTGGTGGGAACGCCGGCCTCCTGTGCATGGATAAAAAAGAAACTGTCTTCAAAACAACGGCTGCAGCTCGGCAAAGAAGGTTACATTATCCGGGAAGTTAGCGGTCCATCCGGACCTTTTACCCTGATTGCAGCGAATGAGGACCTGGGTGTTTTATATGGTGTTTTCCATTTTCTGCGGTTATTACAAACGCAGGCGCCCTTATCCGATCTTGATATTACCGGTTTTCCCAAGGTTAAATGGCGAATGCTTAATCATTGGGATAACCTGGATGGAACGATAGAAAGAGGGTATGCGGGCGGCTCTTTATGGAAGTGGGACGAACTTCCGGGTAGAATCGACCCCCGGTATAAAGATTATGCGCGGGCAAATGCATCTATTGGCATCAACGCCGTGGTACTGAATAATGTCAATGCCGATCCTTTAATTTTAAGTGATGCATACCTGGAAAAAGTAGCTGCGCTGGCGGCCGTCTTCCGGCCGTATGGCATCCGCGTTTTTTTGTCAGCCAATTTCGCGGCACCAAAACGCTTGGGAAAGCTTCCCACGGCGGATCCGCTGGATCGGAGCGTGATAGCGTGGTGGAAACGCAAAGCGGATGAACTGTACCGGCTGATCCCTGATTTTGGCGGGTTTTTGGTCAAAGCCAATTCAGAAGGACAGCCTGGTCCTCAGGATTATCAGCGTACTCATGTGCAAGGTGCCAATATGCTGGCCGATGCCTTGGCGCCGCATGGCGGAGTTTTGATCTGGCGGGCGTTTGTTTATGCGATAAAAAAGGGGGAGGACCGTGCGAAGATGGCTTATGAGGAATTTAAGGGTTTCGATGGTGCGTTTAAAGCTAACGTGTTTTTACAAATCAAAAACGGTCCGCTGGATTTTCAGCCGCGGGAACCCTTCTCTCCTCTTTTTGGAGCGATGCCACATACCAATGCCATGCCCGAATTTCAAATCACCCAGGAATACCTGGGGCACGATAAAGCGTTAGTTTACCTGGCCCCCCTTTTCAAGGAAACCTTAACATCGGACACCTACGTGAACGGAAAGGGATCGACTGTAGCCCGGGTGATGGACGGGAGCCTGCAAGGGCAACAGTTAACCGGAATCGCCGGTGTGGCCAACATCGGCAGTGACAGCAACTGGACCGGCTACCTCTTCGGCCAGGCGAACTGGTATGCTTTTGGGCGTCTTGCGTGGGATTATGAACTCACTTCCGAGGAAATTGCCCGGGAATGGATTACCATGACCCTTACGGATAAAGCGTCGGCGGTGCGTACGATTTCCCGGATCATGTTATCCTCCAGGGAGGCATTTGTAAATTACCAAACACCCCTGGGATTAAATATCCTTTGTAATTATGACCACTACCACCCCGATCCTGCCAGCCGGCGTTATTACCACAGGGCTGACCGCCTGGGCCTCGGATTTGACCGGACAGAAAGTGGAAGCAACGCCGTCGGGCAGTATTTTCCTGCCATACGGGATTCTTTTAATAACATTCACAGCTGCCCGGAAAAATACCTCTGCTGGTTTCATCATGTTCCCTGGGATTTTCCGATGCGATCCGGACGCACTTTCTGGGAGGAGCTAAGCTACAAGTATAACCAGGGGGTGAACGCAGTAAGAAGAATGCGCAGCTTGTGGGGTACTTTGAGCGAAGAGATCGATCCGGAGATTCATAGGGCAACGGCGGAATTATTACACGGCCAGCTCGAGGAAGCCAGGCGATGGAGGAAAGTCTGCCTGGAGTATTTTAGTCATTTTGCCGACCCCTAGGGGCATTATAGCTGGCGGATTACCGCCCTTCTTATGAAATCGGTTTCTCTTTACGAAGGAGAAAAAATTTTCTTTTGCCTGGGCAGAAAATATAACGTCTTTATAGTACTTAATAGGCAGCAGCATCGAAAGTTGTTTGTCCCGGATTGATAAAAGCATCCGAAGGCAACACCGTCCGGTGTCGACAATCCGGCAATAAGCGCGTTAATATCTCGTTAATTTAAATAAAATTAATGAAATCGGTTTCATTGTAAATATTTGTTTGTATTTTTACCCTAAATAGGAGCATTTGTTTCTTCCTATTTTGCGTTACTATGGATGTAGGTACAAGCTGACTAACCATTAAACCCTTTGTGATGAGAAAGCAACCGCTAAAAACAAGCCTTTTAATTTTCGGCCTGATCGTCTTTTTTTCCTGTAAAAATGTTTTTGCACAAGATGTTTCGGTAAGCGGAACAATCACCTCCGCTGAAACCCAAGACCCCGTAATCGGGGCTACCATTAGTGTTGCAGGCACTTCTAACGGGACGGTGTCAAATGAGTCCGGACATTACCAAATCGGAAATATTAGTGAGGAGGACACCTTGGTCATCTCTTTCATCGGTTATGAGACTCGGCGTATACCGGTTAATGGACGTACCCTCATAAACATTACCCTGGATCGGTCGGCTGCCGAGGCGTTGGGGGAAGTGGTGGTAGTAGGGTATGGTACGCAACAAAAAAAGGATGTGACAGGGGCTGTCGCTAGCGCCAATATTGAAGCGTTTAGAAATATTCCCAATACCAACATCGCGCAATCCCTGCAGGGAACGGTTCCTGGCTTAAACATCGGCCAGGTGGATCATGCCGGCCAAACGCCAGATATTTCCATCAGGGGAAAAAACACCATTTCAGGCAATTCTGATGTGCTTATTGTCGTCGATGGGATTCAATACAGCGGCTCTTTGTCCGCCTTGAACCCCGATGACATTGCCTCCATAGACATCCTTAAAGATGCCAGCTCTACTGCCGTTTACGGTGCCCAGGCGGCCAACGGGGTTATTTTAATTACAACCCGGAAGGGCCGTTCAAACCAGCCGCCACGGTTGACCATCAGCAGCAGTTATACCATACAGGAACCGACGAAAAAGTTCAGGCCGATGGGCAGGAAAGATTACCTGGAGCATATCCGCGGCCTGTTTTGGGATGAGGCTTATTTGGCCCCGGATTATACCCAGCCCAATCCTGACTTTGACTTGATCAGTAAAGTTGACCCGGTTATGAAAGACAGCGAGGGCAAGTTGCTCGATAATAATTTTGACTGGTGGGATGCGGCCACCCAACAGGGAAAGATCCGGGAAATCAAAGCAAGTCTTTTGGGGGGTGGAGAAAGAATCAGTTATCTGATATCGCTTGGCGTTACTGACCAGGAGGCCTTTATTAAAAATGATAATTTTCAAAGGAAAAGCATTCGGATCAACCTGGAATCAACCCCCGTGGACTGGTGGAAAATCGGGATACAATCATTCGGGTCCTTTGTTAACCAGGATGGTGCGGAGCCGACGCTAGCTGAAATTATCAGACAGTCTCCCCTGCTGACGCCTTATGACGACAATGGCAACCTCATTCCTAACCCCTTTAATACGCTGGATAAAAACCCTTTTCTTTCCTATGATGTAGAGGACTATGACAGGAAGAATTATCTTTTTGCAAACATCTATTCGGAAATCAGCTTTCCTTTTCTGCCGGGTTTGAAATACCGGCTGAACTTTGGAAATAATTACCAGGCCAATCAACACTTTTATGCGAGTCAATATGGAGCCGGTTTGACGGGAAGCGCTTACAAGAATTACGAGACCTATTATGATTATACGCTGGACAATATATTGACTTATAACAAGGCTTTCGGTCCTCATAATGTGACCGCTACCTTGTTGTACGGAGCCATTCAGCGAAAAAGCAATTATACTTCTTCCAGCGCCGAGGGTTTTAGTCGCTTGAATCTTGGATACAATAGCCTGGAGCAGGGCAACCTCCAATATGCGGAGTCCTCGGCCTGGAGCGAGGCTTTAGTTTACCAGATGGCGAGAATAAATTATAAATTCGATAACCGCTATTTGTTTACAGCTACGATAAGACGAGACGGTTTCTCAGGTTTTGCCGCCAACTATAAATATGGTGTTTTTCCCTCTGTTGCAGCAGGTTGGGTGATTTCCGAAGAAAGTTTTTTTGAGGCCCCCTTTGTCAATCAGCTCAAGCTGCGGGTGGGCTATGGCGTGAGTGGTAACCAAACCAGCCGGTACAAATCCCTGGCAAGACTGGACGTGCGCCCGGCTTATATATTCGGAGAGGGGGGATCCACGGCTTTTGGCCAGGAAGTAAGTTCAATGGCTAACCCAAACTTAAAGTGGGAAAGAACGCTGGGCTTAAACGTGGGAATCGATTTTTCTTTATTTGACTACCGGATCGACGGCAGCATGGACTATTACAGCAACCTGACCCGGGACCTGTTGTTTGATATCGCGCTTCCGTACATTACCGGTTTTAACAGCATTAGTACGAACCTGGGTAAGTTGAAAAACAGCGGTTTTGAACTTGCTGTCAACAGCAGGAATATTACGGGTAAGGACTTCCAATGGAGTTCTACCGTTACCTTCTCTACCAACAGCAATGAGATATTAGAGCTGCTGGGAAAAGATTCCAATAAAGACGGCGTGGAGGACGACCTGGTCGCAAGTGGGTTATTTATCGGACACTCCCTCGGGGCGATCTACGGTTACCGGACGGACGGTATGTACCAAATTGATGATGATATTCCGGATGGCTACCTTCCCGGAACATACCGGATTGTTGATCAGAATAACGACAAGAAAATCAATTCGGACGATCGCGTCATTTTAGGAAGAAGTGAACCGGCTTATCGCTTCAGTATTTACAACAAGTTCAATTACAAGCATTTGACGCTGGGAATTTTTATTAACTCCGTTCAAGGAGGTCAAAACGGCTACCTGGGTAACAATGTAAGGCCGCTGGTGAGAAATGACAACAACATCCGGTATAACTATTTTGCAGGAATGGACTATTGGTCGCCCTCCAACCCCGATGCTCACAACCCGAGGTCGGTCAATTCTCCTGCGATCAGCCCGAACATCTATATGAGCCGCAGTTTTGTACGGCTGCAGGATGTCACGTTATCCTATGATTTCGGCGATAACTTTTCTCATACGCCTATTAAAAACCTTTCTATCTTCTTAAGTGGAAAAAACCTGATGACCTGGACGAAATGGAAAGGCTGGGATCCTGAAACCAACCAAGGCCTTACCATTAACGGCAGGCCGGTATTAAGGTCCTATTCCGTTGGTTTTAATATTACACTTTAAAAAATATTCTTATGAAAATCATGCAAATAATCGTGGTCTTGCTGTTATCCACTGTCTTGTTTTCTTGTCAGAAGGGATTTTTAAAAGAAAAGCCACTGGACTTTTTAAGCCCTGAGAACGCCTTTCAGACGTATGAAGATTTTGACGCTTCCGTAAACAACTTGTATTATCTGGTGCGCAGAGAGTTTTTTAACCGGGATGACCTTAAAGTGATGGATTACCTTTTCGGGACCGATATTGTCTTTCCCGGGCAGCCGACCACCAGTAGGCACGCCAACATGAGTGCCGCCTATGATCCTACCAGTGACATACCTTCTACCCACTGGAATACCCTGTATAAAATAGTATCGGAGGCTAATACGGTTTTAAGCCGTATACCCGGATCACAGCTGACCGATGATGAGAAAATTGAAATGGAGGCAAAAGCGAAATTCTTCAGGGCCTTATCCTATAGAACACTTGTTTATTTGTTCGGCGGGGTGCCTTTAACTACCGAGGAGATTACCGAACCGAAAACGGACTTTACCCGGGCCTCTAAAGCGGAAGTGCTCCATCAGGTGATTGAAGATTTAACATTTGCCGCGGCGCATTTAAAGGACATTACAGCAGCAGCCGATGGAGAGGTAAACAAGCTTGCGGCATGGCATCTTTTGAGTGAGGTCTATCTGGCGGCAGAGGAATATCAACAGGCCGTGGATGCAGCCAGCGAAGTCATAGACAACCCGGCCATGGCTTTGATGCAGAACCGGTTCGGAAGCCGGGCGACTGAGGAACCCGGTGATGTTTACTGGGACCTTTTCAGGAGACACAATCAAAACCGGTCTTCCGGCAACAAAGAGGCGATATGGGTAATTCAGTTTGAAGTAAACGTGTTGGGAGGCGGAAGTACGACCAACAGCTTTTTCGGCGCTTATGACCTCGAAAGGGTTCACCCTCCTTTGATCCGCGACTTTGTCGTCAATGGCGATCATCCGTTTATCTGGCCGACAGGGGACTACACTGGCGGCAGGGGAATCGGCTGGGGCGTTTCCACTACGTATTTCAGCGATACGATCTGGCAGAGTGATTTTGAAAATGACATCAGAAATGCGAACCACAATTTTGTGCGGGAGTATGTGGCCAATAACCCGGCGTCTCCTTATTATAAAGATACCTTCAGCACACAGGACCCGCCTCCAGGCGTAGAGGTTCCCAGCCGTTCTTTTTATGCCTATCAGACGAAGGCGACGACGCCCTTTAACCATCCCGACGAATTGTATGAGAACAAGGAAACCTATTTATTAAAGAGTACCGCTGGCGGTACTTACAGAGACGCGTATATGTTTCGGTTAGCAGAAACGTATCTCCTGCGGGCCGAAGCTTACCTGGGGCTGAATAATTTGGAGAAGGCGGCAGCGGACATTAACGTTGTTCGTTCCCGAGCCCATGCCTCCCCGGTCGCTCCGGGGCAAGTAGATCTGAATTACATCCTGGATGAAAGAATGAGAGAACTGGGGATTGAAGAAAAAAGAAGGCTTACGCTCATGCGTTTAGGGGTCCTTTATGACCGCGTTGTAAGGTGCAATCCATTTTACCGGGACGAAATGAAAAAACACTATAACTTATGGCCTATTCCACAAGCGGAAATTGAGCGAAATGCCGATGCCGAAATAAAACAAAACCCCGGTTACTAAGCTTGCACCGGGTACCGTATAATTGTTCATAGCGTTTAACTTTATTAGCATGTCTACCTTTAAAATATTTTCTGTTTTTTCCTTGTTGAGTTGTTGTTTTCTCTTTCATTTTGGCGCCAACGGGCAAATAAAAGTAGTGCCCGAGCACAGCGACGGCCAAAACATATTTAACCTGCTGGAAGCAAAAGGGATCTTCATCGACGATTCCGATGATATTACCGTAGAGACAGCAGCCAAATTATTTGCAGGAGATATTTATAAGGTCACCGGAAAGAAAATACCAGTGCTGGATCACAACCGACGTCTGCCTGCGGAGATGATCATCGCAGGAACCATTGACAAAAATGCCCTTATTCAGCAGTTGATCAAAGCGAAAAAGATAAAGGTGGATTCCCTCCGTGGCGCATGGGAAAGGTACCGGATACAGGTGGTTGAAAATCCCTTTCCTGAGGTAGAAAAAGCACTGGTTATCGCGGGCAGTGACCGCCGGGGGACCGCTTATGGATTGTTGTCCATTTCAGCACTCATCGGTGTTTCGCCCTGGTACTGGTGGGCCGATGTACCGGTTAAAGAAAGGGCGGACGTGGTGCTTTCGGTAGCGCCTTTTGTTTCGGATCCCCCTTCGGTAAAATACCGGGGTATTTTTATTAACGATGAAGACTGGGGGTTGTTGCGCTGGGCTAAAAAAACCTATGATCCGGAACTGAATGATATCGGTCCTAAAACCTATCGTAAGGTTTTTGAATTGCTGTTGCGCTTAAAGGCAAATTACCTGGTCCCTGCCATGCACGAAGCAAGCGGCTACTTTAATAAATACCCGGCCAATAAACGCATTGCGGATACTTTTGGTATTATCATGGGATCCGCGCATCCTGAACCGCTGTTGTTTAACAATGCAAGCGAGTGGGATGAAAAAACCATGGGCCCCTGGAACTACTTAACCAACAGAGAAAATATTATTAAAGTACTGGATCAGCGCGTCAAAGAAAACTCCCCTTACGAAAATGTTTACACGGTCGGTTTACGGGGGATTCACGACCGGGCGATGGAAGGGGGATACCCGCTTGCAGAAAGGGTAAAACTGTTGGAACAGGCAATTCAGGACCAGCGAGATATATTAAAAAAATATATTGATAAACCTATAGAAGCTATCCCCCAGGCATTTACTCCCTACAAAGAGGTCTTGAAACTCTATGACGCCGGATTAAAGCTTCCTGAAGACATCATCATCGTATGGCCGGATGATAATTACGGATACATGAAGCGGCTGAGCAGTAAAAAGGAGCAACAGCGCTCCGGTGGCTCCGGCGTATATTACCATGCTTCATACCTGGGGTCTCCGCATGATTACTTGTGGCTGGCCTCCACGCCCCCCAATTTAATGTATGAAGAATTATCTAAGGCATATAAAACCGGGGCGGACCGCCTCTGGCTCCTGAATTCCGGGGATATAAAAAGTTGTGAGGCCCCGATTACGCAGTTTCTGGCAATGGCCTGGGATATAGATAAATTTAATTTTGAAAATACCCCCTTATTCAGAGCTAAGTGGTTAAGTCATATTTACGGCGAAAAATATTATGAGGAGTTGGTGGATATTACCACCACCTATGACCACCTGGCCTTTACCCGCAAACCCGAATTTATGGGATGGGGGTATGAGTGGAACACCCATAAGCACGGCAGGGAAAGAACAACCGTTACGGACTTTTCTTTTGCCAATTACCGAGAAGCTGAAAGCCGCTTGCAGGAATATGAACGAATCGCTAACCTGAGTCTGCAGCTGATGAAAGCTTTGCCGGAAGAACAGCAGCCTTCATTTTTTGAACTGTTGTATTATCCGGTAAAAGGAGCCGAATTAATGAATAAAATGCGACTGACTGCACAAAAGAATCGTTGGTATGCATTTCAGCAACGGGCGAAAACTAATATTTTAGGAGATAAGACCAGGCGATATTATGACAGCCTGCAGATTATTACAAAAAGATATAATAGCTTGTTGAACGGAAAATGGAATCATGTGATGTCTATGGTCCAAGGTGTTACGGCTTCTTATTTTGAAATGCCGCAGATAGATTCAATTGATCTACCTGCCAAGGGAGAAATGGGATTATTTATCCAAAACAGCAAACCGGTCCGGGGGGTGAATAACCATTATTTTCTTCCGGCTTTTAATCCTTTTACAGATAAGCGATATTTTGTAGACGTGTATAACAAGGGCCGTCGTCCGATTACCTGGACGGTAGCCAAATCAGCGGACTGGATCAATATTAGTCAAACAAAAGGGAGTACCCGCCTGGAAGACAGGGTATGGGTGTCCGTTGATTGGGACAATGCACCGAAGGGGAAGCATATTACCGCTGCGCTGGTATTTAGCTCATCGGATGGAGATACTGAAACTGTGCAATTGTCGCTGTTTAATCCATCAGACCTTTCAGTAGAAGAGGTAAAGGGTTTGTTTATAGAAGATAACGGGTATATTTCAATTCCCGGGGCAGCTTTTCACCGGAAAGTGGAAAGTGAAGCGATAAAAATGCAGCTTGTCGATCACCTTGGGTTTGAAGACAGATCTGTCATGCTGGGCGATCCTACCGCCGGGGTCATTAATCCTAAAAGAAGCGATGCGCCTTATGTGGAGTATGATTTCTATTGCTTTAACTATGGTTCGGTAGATGTGTATACCTATGCGCTCCCGGTATTTCCCTTGACGAGCAACCGCGATTTCGGATTTCATGAATCATCCACTACAGGTGCAAAGTATGCGGTAAGCATTGGTGAGGGTCCGATTGCTACCCCTACGGCCTCGGCACCGGAATATTCCCAGGAGTGGTCGGAGAATGTACTCCGCAATTGCGCCATCAATAAATCAGTGTTGCATATCAACAAACCAGGAAAACATACGCTCCGGATCAAAGTGGCTGACCCCGGAATGGTGATTCAAAAAATTGTTCTTGACTTTGGTGGCATGAAAAGGTCTTATTTAGGGCCGCCGTCTACTCAGGTGAAATAAAACGACCCTTATAAAATGAAAAGTAAGCTTTTTTTTGCAATTGTTATTCTCTGCCTGTTAACGCTAAAAGCCCATACGCAACAACTGGTATTGCCGGGGGATCACCCGGACCCTTCGGTGACGAAAATCGGAGACACCTATTGGGCGGCTGGAACTACCTCTAACTGGTTTCCTATCTTTCCCATTTATCAATCGAAAGATTTGGTACACTGGCAACTTTCAAACCATGTTTTTGAAAAAACGCCGGCCTGGGCGGACTATTACTTCTGGGCCCCGGAGATCGTTTATGACAGCGGCCGGGTGTACCTGTACTACTCCGCACACAAGCGTAATGGAAGTTTATGCGTGGCGGTAGCCAGTGCAGATAGTCCTGAAGGGCCTTACACGGATCACGGCCCTTTAGTTTGCCAAGAAGTAGGCTCTATAGATGCATTTGAAATGCGGGGCACGGATGGCACCCTGTATCTGATATGGAAGGATGACGGCAATTCCGTGGGCCAGCATACCAGGATATGGATTCAGGAAATTAATGAAACAAGAACTAAACTACTGGGAGAAAAACAAGAACTGTTTAAAAATGACAAGCCTTGGGAAGGGCCTGTCGTTGAAGGGGTTTCTGTGATAAAGCATGGAAAGTACTTTTACGCCTTTTACGCCGGGGCAGGTTGCTGCGGTACCGGCTGTACGTATCAAGGAGGTATTGCGCGTGCGACCTCTTTGCTAGGACCTTGGGAAAAGTATGAGAAAAACCCAGTATTAGTCCATACAAAGGATTGGGTTTGTCCCGGACATGGTACGCCTGTTAAAAAAGACGGACGTTATTACTTCCTATACCATGCTTATAATGCAAAGAGCCGAAATCTGGTAGGTCGCCAAGGCATGCTCATTGAATTTACATTTACACCGGATGGTTGGATAGAATTTGTATATGACAATAAACCCGATGTTCAGGTTCCCGATAAAATTGTCAATAAGTTCAATGGTAAACAACTATCGCTTCTCTGGCACTGGAGTATATTTCAAAATTTCGACCTGGAGGTTAAAAAAGGTCGCCTTTATCAACAGGCATTGCCTGCACCTGCAGGATCATTTATCGGGCAAACCACTTACCAGCTAAATTATGATGTGGAAGCAACCCTTTTCCCAAAAAAGTCATCGGCCAAAGGCGGAGTGGCCTTGATAGGGGATGATGAAAATTTGATTGCCGCTGTAGCCGGTAAAAATACCATAGAAGTAATACAGGTAAGAAAGGGAAAGGACACCGTCCTTTATAGAACAGAATATGCTCCAAAAAGAAAACTGCAGTTGGTGATGCAGGTACGAAATGGAACGGAAGTAAGTTTCTATGTGAAAAAAAAGGATAAAATTTCTTTGCTCAATAGCGATCCGTTAAATGCCGGTTACCTGCCCCCCTGGGACCGGGGATTAAGAGTGGGACTGATGGCAAAAGGCGCAAAAAGTGAGAAAGTGGTCTTTGGAAAATTCGAACTGAGGAATTTATAGGGGCCGTTGGAAAAAGCGGAGAATGCTCTTCTTCTATTGCTTAACCGTTAGGCAAGCAGCATGCCATATCTGTTTATACTTTCCGAAAGTACTGAAGTAATTTTTCCTGATGAACCTGATGTCATAGGGATCCCTGACGCCTTACCTATGGTGTAAACCCGTACGCCGGGATAAATACCAACACTTTAGTTCTCTGGTTATTACGGTACAAAGACCACGTTTTACCTTTTCTTTTTTAAGTTTACTCGTTGAATGCTTGCTTTTACGACGCCAACCTATAACATCCCTAAACGGCAGCGATAAAGTCTTTTCACCTTTCGTTATTTTGCTAGTGAGCATAATGAAAAAGGAGGGTTATCTTATGAAAAAATTGACTACTGTTCTTATCGTCCTTATCATATTTATTGGGTTTACAAAATGCAAAAAGGATGATCCATCGCCTAAGTATGTAGAAAAAGTATTGTATTCGGGGGATTCCGTGCGCTATAATTTTGATAGCTTGCCGGTACCGCTGCCGGACGCGCCACCCGACTATGCATCTTATTATAAACTTGTTCAGGTATATACGGATTATACCGTAACAGTTGATTATACCCATATCCTTGACAATGGAATGAGTGAGACGTTCAGATGCTTCGTCAGGTACCGAAATGGCACTAATAAAATTCAGGGATGGTACCGGAGAAGGAAAGTGAATGGGTATATTATTCCTGCTAATCGGGAGGTTGCCATATACCGCACGGTACCTTACAACCCGGCTGATGACGAGCAATATTTAGAAGGGAATTAGGCATAGGCACCGAAACACTGCGCAGTTGTTGACGTGCGGGGACTGGTAGGAGCGAGAGGAAGA